>DAIPIU010000020.1:0-45147 GCA_036770645.1 Rubrimonas sp.
ATGGAGCGCGCGATGCACCGACCCGCCGAGGCCCGATCCGTCCCGCCCCGAACCGGCCCGATCCGGTCCGTGCCGCTCCGCCCGGCGGCCCGCCCGCGCGGCGCGCCGGCCGCGCCCCGCGTCCCGGCGCGGGAGGGCCGGCGATGACCGCCCCCGTCACCCTGCTGGTCTGCGAGACCTGCCGCGCCGGCGAGGCGGTCGAAGACGGACGCCCGGTCCCCGGCGCGCGGCTGCTGGCGGCGCTGGAGGCCGCCGGCGCGCCCGAGGGCGTGCGCATCGAGGCGGTCGCATGCCTGTCGGCCTGCTCAAGCGGCGCCAGCGTCGCGCTGTCGGGGCCGGGGCGCTGGTCCTACGTCTACGGCCGCATGAGCGAGGCCGATGCCGCCGACATCCTCGCCGGCGCCGCCCGCTATGCCGCGACCGCGGACGGGCTGGTGCCGTGGCGCGAACGGCCCGAGATCTTCCGCAAGCGCAGCCTCGCGCGCCTGCCGCCGCTGCCCGCCCCTTCCATCGCCCCGACCACCGCCCCCGCCCCCAGCCCCGCCACGGAGACCCAGGATGCCTGATCTCGCCAAGACCCCCGTCACCGTGATCACCGGCTTCCTCGGCTCCGGCAAGACCACGCTGATCGCCCATCTGCTGCGCAACTCCGGCGGGCGGCGGCTGGCGGTGGTGGTGAACGAGTTCGGCGACGTCGGCGTGGACGGGGACATCCTGAAGGGCTGCGCCGTGCCGGACTGCCCGGCCGAGAACATCGTCGAGCTGGCCAATGGCTGCCTGTGCTGCACCGTGGCCGATGATTTCATCCCCACCATCGAGGCGCTGCTGGCCCGCGAGCCGCGCCCCGAGCACATCCTGATCGAGACCTCGGGCCTCGCGCTGCCCAAGCCGCTGCTCAAGGCCTTCGACTGGCCGGCCATCCGCTCGCGCGTCACCGTGGACGGGGTGATCGCGCTGGCGGATGCGGAGGCCGTGGCGGCGGGCCGCTTCGCGCCCGACCCCGCGGCGGTCGAGGCGCAGCGGCTGGCCGACGAGAGCCTCGACCACGAGACGCCGCTGTCGGAGGTGTTCGAGGACCAGATCGCCTGCGCCGACATCGTGCTGCTGACCAAGCCCGACCTCGCCGGCCCCGAAGGCCTGGCGCGCGCCCGCGAAGCGATCGCCGCCGAGGCTCCGCGCCCCGTCCCGATGATCGAGGCGCGCGAGGGCGCGGTGGACCCGCGGGTTATCCTGGGGCTGAACGCGGCGGCCGAGGACGACCTCGCCGCCCGCCCGTCGCATCACGACGCCGAGGACGACCACGACCACGAGGATTTCGCGAGCCTGGTGGTCGACCTGCCCGAGATCGACGACCCCGCCGCCTTCGCCGCGCGCGTCGAGGCGCTGGCCCGCGACCACGCCATCCTGCGCGTGAAGGGCCATGCGGCGGTGGCGGGCAAGCCCCTGCGCCTGCGGGTGCAGGCGGTGGGCGCGCGGGTGCGCTGGCAGTTCGACCGGCCCTGGGGCGCGGGGCCGCGGCTGGGGCGCATGGTGGTGATCGCCGAGCGGGACCATCTGGACGCCGCCGCCGTGCGCGCCGCCCTCGCGCCCGCTGGGGCCGAGGCCCCGGGGCTCGCGCCGGCCGGCTGAGCGCATGCACGTCGTCTTCCGCGAGAGCCGGGGCCTCGAGGAGGCCGAGACCCCCACCGATCTCGGCCAGAGCCCGGCCGAACTGGCGGTGCTGTCGCTGTCGGACAGCGACCTCGGTGCCTTTGCGGCGGGCTGGCGGCGCGGGGGCGGGCCCGAGGGGCGGATGCCGACGCTGCGGCTGGCCAACATCGCCGCGCTGAAGCACCCGCTGTCGGTCGACACCTATCTCGCACAGACGCTGGAGGGCGCGCGCGGCGTGCTGGTGCGCCTGATCGGCGGCGCGCCCTACTGGCCCTACGGTTTGCAGCAGGTGGCGGCGCTGGCGCGGCGCACCGGCGCGGCGCTGGCGGTTCTCCCAGGCGACGGGCGGCCCGACCCTGCGTTGGAGGCGCTGTCCACGGTGCCGGCCTCGACCCTGCGGGCGCTGGGGCGGCTGTGCGATGCCGGCGGGCCGGTGGCCGCGCAGGCGGCCTTGGCGCAGCTGGCGCTGGCGGCGGGCCTCTACGCCGCGCCGGTCGCGGGCGCGAAGGCCGCGCCCGAGGTCGGGGGCTGGACGCCCGAGGACGGGCTCGCCTGCCCTGCATGCGCCATGATCGAGACGGACCCGGCACCGCTGGCGCTGCTGGTGTTCTATCGCTCATATTTCGTGGCTGCGGATCTCGCGCCCATCGAGGCGCTGCACGCGGCGCTGCGGGCGCGGGGCTTCCGCTGCCTCTGCCTGTTCGCGCCCTCGCTGAAGGCGCCCGAGGCCGCGCGCTGGCTGGCGGGCTGGACCAAGGCGCTACGCCCGGCCGCCATCGTCAACGCCACCGCCTTCTCGGGACGCGGCGAGGACGGCGCGTCGCCGCTCGACGCCGCAGGGGCGCCGGTGTTCCAGGTCGCGCTGTCCACCGCGACCCGCGCGGCGTGGGAGCGCGACCAGCGCGGCCTGTCGCCGGCGGATCTCGCCATGCATGTCGTGCTTCCCGAGGTGGACGGGCGCGTGTTCGCGGGGGTCGCGTCCTTCCGCGACCCCGAGCCGCGCGATCCACAACTTCAGTTCTCGCGCCATGTGCACACGCCCCACCCCGAGCGCATCGACGCCGCCGCCGACCGCATCGCCGCCTGGGCGCGGCTGGGCGCGCTGGCGCCCGCGGCGCGGCGGGTGGCGCTGGTGCTGTCGACCTATCCCGGGCGTGACTGGAACCTCGCCCATGCCGTGGGCCTGGACGCCATCGCGTCGGCAGAGGCGATCCTGCAGGACCTCGCCGCCGAGGGCTGCGACGCGGTGCCGGGCCTGCGGGCGGCGGATCTGGCGGCGGCGCGGCTGGTCTGGCCGCTCGCGGCCTATCGCGCGGCGCTGGCCCGCCTGCCGCAGCCCCTGCGCGACGCGCTTCACGCCGCCTGGGGCGCGCCCGAGGACGATCCCGCCTGCGGCCCCGACGGCTTCGCCTTCGCCGCCCTGCGCCGCGGCCGCGCCGTCGTGGCGCTTCAGCCCGAGCGCGGCCGCCCCGATGCCCGCGACGCGGACTATCACGACCTCGCCCGCCCGCCACGGCACGCCTACGTCGCCTTCTACCTCTGGTTGAAGGCGCAGGCCGATGCCCTTGTGCATGTCGGCGCGCACGGCACGCTGGAATGGCTGCCGGGTAAGGCCGCCGCCCTGTCGCGCGACTGCTGGCCCGAGGCGCTGACCGGCGCGCTGCCGGTGATCTATCCCTTCATCGTCAACGATCCCGGCGAGGCGGCGCAGGCCAAGCGCCGGCTCGGCGCGGTCGCGCTGGGCCATGCGCCCCCGCCGCTGCGCCGGGCCGGGGCCTCGGCGCGGCTGGCGCGGCTCGAGGCGCTGCTCGACGAGTTCTCGAATGCCGACGGGCTCGACCCGCGGCGGCGCGACCGGCTGACCGGCGACATCCGCGCCGAGGCGCAGGCGCTGGGCGTCGAGCGCGACCTGGGCCTCGACGCCGCCGCCTGCGCGGCGGAGGCGGTCACGCGCATCGACCGTTTCGTGTGCGACGTGAAGGACAGCCAGTTCGGCGACGGCCTGCATGTCTGGGGCCGCGCGCCCCGGTCCGACGCGCCCCTGCCCTTCGACGCCGCCGCCTGCGCCGCGGGCGAGCGGCGGGGCCTGCGCGACGCGCTGACGGGGCGGCGCGTGGCCCCCGGCCCGGCGGGATCGCCCTTCCGCGGGCGCGCGGACGTGCTGCCCACAGGGCGCAACCTCTACGCGGTGGACCCGCGCGCCGTGCCGACGCGCAACGCCCAGACGCAGGGCGCGGCGCTGGCGGCGGAGCTGGTGCGCCGCCACCTGCAGGACCACGGCGACTGGCCGCGGGGCCTCGTCGTCGATCTGTGGGGCTCGGCCACCATGCGCACCGCGGGCGAGGAATTCGCCATGGCGCTGGCGCTGATCGGCGCGCGGCCCGTCTGGGACGCCGGTTCGGACCGCGTGAGCGGCGTCGAGATCCTCCCGATCGCCGAGCTCGACCGGCCCCGCATCGACGTGACGCTGCGCGTCTCGGGCCTGTTCCGCGACGTGTTCCCGTCGCTGACTGCGCTGTTCGCCCAAGCCGTGCGGATGCTTTCGGCGCGCGACGAGGCCCCGGACTGGAACCCCTACGTCGCCGCGGGGGGCGCGCGGGTCTACGGGCCGGCCCCGGGCGCGCATGGCGCGGGGCTCGGCGGGATGCCGACGGAATACGGCGAGGACGCGCGGCGCGCGGCGGGCGAGGCGTGGCTCGCGGCCTCGGCCTGGGCGCTGGACGGCGCGCAGGCCGTGCGCGACGCGGCGGGGCTGCGCGCGCGGGTGGCCGCCGCCGACGCCTTCGTGCATGTGCAGGACCTGCCCGAGACCGACCTGCTGCTGGCCGAGGATTACGCCGCCCATGAGGGGGGCTTCGCGGCGGCCAAGGCCGCGACGGGCGGGCGGGCCGCGCTCTGGCACCTCGACGCCACCGACCCGGCCCGCCCGCGGGCGCGCGCGCTGACCGAGGAGATCGCCCGCGTGGTGCGCGCCCGCGCGGCCCATCCGGGCTGGATCGCCGGCATGCGCCGCCACGGCTTCCGCGGCGCGGCCGAGATCGCCGCAACGCTCGAGACGCTCGCGGCCTTCGCGCAGCTGGCCGAGGCCGTGCCCGGTCACCTGTTGGACCTATATTTCGACGCGACGCTGGGCGATCCGGCGGTCGCGGGCTTCCTGCAGGCCGAGAACCCTCAGGCGCTGGCGGCGATGCGCGACCGCTTCGCCGCGCTGCGCGCCGCGGGCTTGTGGCGGTCGCGCAGCAACGCCATCGTCGCGGCGCTGGAGGATGCGCCATGAGCGGAACCGTCAAGGGCTGGTGCCCCGGCGCGCTGCGCCCGATGCAGGCCGCGGACGGGCTGGTGGCGCGGGTGCGCCCGCGGATCGGGCAGCTGTCGCCGGAGCAGGCGCGGGGGGTGGCGGCGCTGGCCGCCGCGCATGGCTCGGGGCGGATCGAGCTGACGGCGCGGGCCAACCTGCAGCTGCGCGGGGTGCGGGAGGCCGCGCTGCCGGCGCTGCTGGACGGGCTCGACGCGCTGGGGCTGCTCGACGCCGACGCGGGCGCGGAGGCGCGGCGCAACATCGTCCTGACCCCGTTCCGCGGCGGCGCGCGCGACCTCGAAGCCGTGGCGGCGGGGCTGGAGGCGGGGCTGGCCGGGGATGATCTCGCCGGCCTGCCGGGCAAGTTCGGCTTCGTGATCGACGCGGGGCCGGGCCGGCGCGACCTCGCGACCGTCAGCGGCGACATCCGCATCGAGGGCGCGGGCGGCTTCATGATGGTGCGCGCCGACGGGGCCGCGACAGGGCGCGCCGTCGACGGGCCGCGGGCGGCGGTGGACGCGGCGCTGGCGCTCGCGCGCTGGTTCCTCGACTCCGGCGGGGTCGGCGCGGACGGGCGCGGGCGCATGCGCCGGCACATCGCCGCCGGGGCCGTGCCGCCCGCGGCGCTGGCGGGCGACCGCGCGCCCGATCCGGCGGCCCCCGCCCCCGCGCCGGGGCCGCGCGACGGCAGTGTCTGCGTGGCGGCCCCCTTCGGCGAACTGGATGCGGGTGCGCTCGACCGGCTGGCCCGCGCGAGCCGCGGGCCGCTGCGCCCGACGCCCTTCCGGATGATCTTCCTGCCCGACCCTGCGCCGGGGGCCGACCTGCGCGGCGACCCCGCGCTGATCCTCGACCCCGCCGAGCCGCTGCTGCGCGTCACCGCCTGCCCGGGCGCCCCCGACTGCGCCGAAGCCGGGGCGGCAACAAGGCCCGCCGCCCGCGAACTGGCGCCGCATCTGCCGCCGGGCGTGCATCTGCACGTGTCGGGCTGCGCCAAGGGCTGCGCGCGCCCCGGCCCCGCGCCGCTGACGCTGGTGGCCCGCGACGGGCTGTTCGACCTTGTGCGCGACGGCGCGCCGTGGCACGCGCCCGCGGCCCGGGGCCTGACGCCGCGGGATGTCCTGCGCCGCATCGAAGGCTGAGCCATGGCCTACAGCTACGAGACCGACGGGGCCGCGATCTACCGGCAGTCCTTCGCGATCATCCGCGCCGAGGCCGACCTCGCCGGGCTGAGCCCCGCCGAGGAGCGGGTGGTGGTGCGGATGATCCACGCCGCCGGCATGGTTGACCTCGCCCCGCATGTCCGCATGGCCACGGGCTTCGCCGAGGCGGCGGTGGCGGCGCTGCGCGCCGGCGCGCCGATCCTGTGCGACGCGCGCATGGTGGCCGAAGGCGTGACGCGCGCCCGCCTGCCGGCCGCCAACCCGGTGCTGTGCACACTGTGGGATCCCGCGACCCCCGGCATCGCGGCGCGGATGGGCACGACGCGCTCGGCCGCCGCGCTCGAGCTGTGGCGCCCGCATCTGGCCGGGGCGGTTGTGGCCATCGGCAATGCGCCCACCGCCCTGTTCCGCCTGCTCGAGATGCTGGAGGACCCCGCCTGCCCGCGCCCCGCGGCCATCCTCGGCTGCCCGGTGGGCTTCGTCGGCGCGGCGGAATCGAAGCAGGCGCTGTGGGAGGCCGCGCCGGCGCCGGCGCTGATCGTGGCCGGGCGGCTGGGCGGCAGCGCCATGGCGGCGGCGGCGCTGAACGCGCTCGCGAGCCCGGTCGAGTGAGGGGCCGCGCATGACCGCCGGCGCCGGCGCGCCCGGCCGCATCCGCGGGGTCGGCCTCGGCCCGGGCGACCCGGAGCTGATGAGCGTCCGCGCCGACCGGCTGGTGCGCGCCGCGCGCCATGTCGCCTATTTCCGCAAGGCCGGGCGGCCGGGGCAGGCGCGGCGCATCGTCGAGGGCATGCTGCGCGCGGATGCCGTCGAGCACCCGATGGAGTATCCGGTCACCACCGAGATCCCCTTCGACGACCCGGCCTATGTCGACGCGCTTTCGGGCTTCTACGCCGATTGCGCCGCGCGCCTTCTGGCGCTGGCGCGGGCCGGCGAGGACGTGACGGTGCTGTGCGAGGGCGACCCGTTCTTCTACGGGTCCTTCATGCACCTGCATGTCCGGCTGCGCGACGCGGTGACGGTCGAGGTGGTGCCCGCGATCACCGGCATGTCCGCCTGCTGGACCGCCACGGATCAGCCGATCACCTGGGGCGACGACGAGCTGACCGTGCTGATGGCGACCCTGCCCGAGGAGGAGCTCGCGGCGCGGATGCGCGGGGCCGAGGCGCTGGTGGTGATGAAGATCGGGCGCAACCTGCCCAAGCTGCGCCGGGCGCTGGCCTCGGCCGGGCTGCTCGAACGCGCATGGCTGGTGCGCAACGCCGCGATGCCGGAGCAGGCGGCGGCCCCGCTGGCGCAGGCCGGCGACGGGCCGGCGCCGTATTTCTCGACCGTGATCGTGCATGGCCGGGGGCGCAGGCCGTGAGCCGGGCGGACGGCGGTGCGGTCGGCGGCGGCTGGCTGGCCGTGGTCGGGCTCGGCCCCGGCGACGCGGCGCTGGTGACGCAAGAGGCGCGCGCGGCGCTGGATGCGGCGACCGACGCCGTGGGCTACGGGCCCTATGTCGCGCGCCTGCCGCCGCGACCGGGCCTGGCGCTGCACGCCAGCGACAACCGCGTCGAGCTCGACCGCGCCCGCGCCGCGCTGGAGATGGCGCAGGCGGGGCGCCGGGTGGCGGTGGTCAGCTCGGGCGATCCGGGCGTGTTCGCCATGGCGGCCGCGGTGTTCGAGGCCATCGAGGCCGGCCCCCCGGCATGGCGGTCGCTGGACGTGCGCGTGCTGCCGGGCGTCACGGCGATGCTGGCGGCCGCGGCGCGGGCCGGGGCGCCGCTGGGCCATGATTTCTGCGCCATCAACCTCAGCGACAACCTCAAGCCCCGGGCGCTGGTCGAGCGGCGGCTGCGCCTCGCGGTCGAGGCCGATTTCGCCATCGCGCTCTACAACCCCCGCTCGGCCGCGCGGCCCGAGGGCTTCGCGCGCGCGCTGGCGATCCTTGGCGAGACCTGCGAGCCGGAGCGGCTGCTGATCTTCGCGCGCGCCGTCTCGACGCCGGAGGAGACGCTGCTGGTCACGACGCTGGCGCAGGCGCGGGCGGAGATGGCCGACATGCGCACGGTGGTTCTGGTGGGCTCGAGCCTCACGCGCGCCATCGCCCGGGAGGGCCGCCCCTGGGTCTACACCCCGAGATCGGCGCCGGCATGAACGCGGCCGGCATGCGCGACCCAGTCGAGCACCGCCGCGGGCGTGGCGAACACCGGCCCCGCCGCGGGCGCGGGCGGCCGGTCGATCATCACCACGGGCAGGCCCAGCGCGCGCGCCGCGTCGATCTTGGCGCGCGCGCCGTCGCCGCCGGCGTTCTTGGACACGACCACCTCGATGCCATGCGCCTGCAGCAGCGCGCGGTCGGAGGCCGCTGCGAAGGGGCCGCGGTCCACGACCACCGCGCAGTCGGGCAGCGGCGGCGCCGCGCGGGGCGGATCGACGAGGCGCAGCAGATAGAAATGCTGCGGCTGCACGGCGAAATCCGCGAGATGCATGCGCCCGATCCCCAGCATGACGCGCCGCCGCGGCCCGGCCAGCGCCGCGACCGCCCCGTCCATGTCCGCGACCCTGATCCAGCTGTCGCCCGGCCCCTCGGCCCATGGCGGGCGGCCGAGGGTGGCGAGCGGCACGCCGGTCGCCGCGGCGGCGCTTGCCGCATTGGCGCTGATCCCGGAGGCGAAGGGATGGGTGGCGTCGATCAGATGCGTCGCGCGCTCGGCCCGCAGCCAGCGCGCCAGCCCCTCCGCCCCGCCGAAGCCGCCGATGCGCATGGGCAGCGGCGCGGGGGCGGGGCTCTCCACCCGGCCCGCGAGCGACAGCGTGGCGCGCAGCCCCGCCGCGGCGACGGCGCGGGCCAAGGCGGCGGCCTCGGTGGTGCCGCCGAGGATCAGGAGGTTCGGCGTCATGGCTGAGGCTCCGTGGCTGACCATCGTCGGCCTGGGCGAGGATGGCCTCGACGGCCTTCCCCCGGCAAGCCGCGCCGCGCTGGAGACGGCGGAGGTGGTGATCGGCCCGCCGCGGCACCTTGCGCTGGTGCCGGACCTGGCGGCCGAGACGCTGGAATGGCCCGCGCCCTTCGCCGACGGGCTGCCGCTGCTGCTGGGCCTGCGGGGGCGGCGGGCGGCGGCGCTCGTCTCGGGCGATCCGTTCTGGTTCGGGGCGGGGTCCGCCATCGCGGCCGCGCTGGCGCCTTGGGAATGGCGCGCGCTGCCGGGGCCGTCCACCTTTGCGCTGGCCGCCGCACGGCTGGGCTGGGCGCTCGAGCGCACGGTGTGCCTCGGGCTGCACGCCGCCCCGTTCGCGCGGCTGCGCCCGCATCTGGCGCCGGGCGCGCGCGCCATCCTGCTGCTGCGGGACGGGGCGGCGGTGGGGGCGCTCGCCGCATGGCTGGCGGCCGAGGGCTTCGGGGCGACGCGGCTGTGGGTCATGGAGGCGCTGGGCGGCCCGCGCGAGCGCGTGACCGAGGCGCGCGCCGAGGCGCTGGCGGGCGGGGCGGAGCAGGGCGGGACGGAGCAGCGCGGGGCGGGCTTCGCCCACCCGGTCGCCGCGGCGCTGGAGGTGGCGGGGGACGGCGCAACGCTGCCCTGGACGGCGGGGCGGCCCGACGCGCTGTTCGACCATGACGGGCAGATCAGCAAGCGCCCAATCCGCGCGCTGACGCTGTCGGCGCTGGCGCCGCGCCCGGGCGAGCGGCTGTGGGACATCGGCGGCGGCTCCGGATCGGTCGCGATCGAATGGCTGCTGGCCCATCCCGCCACGCAGGCGGTCAGCGTCGAGCGCCGCCCGGACCGCGCCGCGCGCATCCGCGCCAATGCCGCGCGGCTGGGCGCGGACCGGCTGGCGGTGGTCGAGGGCACGGCCCCCGAGGCGCTGGAGGGGCTGCCGCCGCCCGATGCGGTGTTCGTGGGCGGCGGGCTGTCGGCGGGGCTGCTCGACGCGCTGGAACGGCTGGCGCCGCGGGGGACGCGGATCGTGGCCAATGCGGTGACGCTGGAATCCGAGGCGCTGCTGGCCGCCGCGCACACGCGGCTCGGCGGCGCGCTGCTGCGCATCGAGCTGGCCGAGGCCGGGCCGCTGGGGGCGCTGCGCGGCTGGCGCGCCGCCTATCCGGTGGTGCAGTGGAGCGCGGCGCTGTGATCGTGGCGGGGTTCGGCTTCCGCGCGGCGGCGACCGCCGCCAGCCTGCGCGATGCGCTGGCGCGGGCGGCGGCGGGACGGCGCGTCGACAGCCTCGCCACCGCGGCGGACAAGGCCCCGGCGCTGGCGGCGGCGCTAGGCGCGCCCGTGACCGGCATCAACGCGGCGGCGCTGGCGGCGCAGGCCACCGCCACGCGCTCGGCCGCGGCGCTCGCTGCGCGCGGCGCGGGCAGCGTCGCCGAGGCCGCGGCCTTGGCGGCCGCCGGCCCCGGCGCGCGGCTGCTGGGGCCGCGGGCGCTGTCGGCCGACCGCATGGCCGCCTGCGCGCTGGCCGAGGGAGAGACCGCATGACCGTCCACTTCATCGGGGCCGGCCCCGGCGCGCCCGATCTGCTGACCCTGCGCGGGCGCGACCTCATCGCCGCCTGCCCCGTCTGCCTCTACGCTGGATCGCTGGTGCCCGAGGCGGTGCTGGCGCATTGCCCGCCCGGCGCGCGGGTGGTCAACACCGCGCCGATGGACCTCGACGCGATCATGGCCGAGATCGCCGCCGCGCACGCCCAGGGGCTCGACGTTGCGCGGCTGCATTCGGGCGACCTGTCGCTGTGGTCCGCGATGGGCGAGCAGCTGCGCCGCCTGCGCGCCATGAGCGTGCCCTTCACCGTCACCCCCGGCGTGCCGTCCTTCGCGGCCGCCGCGGCGGCGCTGGGGGCCGAGCTGACCCTGCCCGGGCTGGCGCAGTCGGTGGTGCTGACGCGCACGCCCGGCCGCGCATCGGCCATGCCGCCGGGCGAGACGCTCGCGGCCTTCGCCGCCACCGGCGCGACGCTGGCTCTGCACCTGTCCATCGGGGCGCTGGCGCGGGTGGCGGAGGAGCTGAAGCCGCATTACGGCGCGGACTGCCCGGCAGCGGTGGTGTTCCGCGCCAGCTGGCCGGACGAGCGCATCATCCGCGCCCCGTTGGGCGACCTCGCGGCCGCGGTGGACCCTGCGATCTCGCGCACGGCGCTGATCCTCGTCGGCCGCGCGCTGGGCGCGGAGGATTTTTCCGAAAGCCGCCTCTACGCCGCCGACTACGACCGGCGCTATCGCCCGCAGACCGCCGACAGCCCCTGGGCGGGGTGGAGCCCGGCCGATGAGTGACGCCGCGTCGCCATGGCCGCCGGGCCTGATGGTCTCGGCCCCCTGCTCGGGGGCGGGCAAGACCACAGTGACGCTGGGGCTGCTGCGCGCCTTCGCCGAGGACGGGCTGCGGGTGCAGCCCTTCAAGTCGGGCCCGGACTACATCGATCCGGCCTTCCACCGCGGGGCCTGCGGGGCGGCGTCCTTCAACCTCGACACCTGGGCGATGGGGGGCGGGCTGCTCGACGCGGTGGCGGCGCGGGCGGCGGGGGCGGATCTCTGCGTGGCCGAGGGGTCCATGGGCCTCTACGACGGGGTGGCGACGGCCGGCCTGTCGGGCTTCGGGTCGAGCGCCGAGACCGCTTCGCGGCTGGGCTGGCCGGTGCTGCTGGTGCTCGACGTGGGCGGGCAGGCGCAGTCGGCGGCGGCCACGGCGCTGGGCTTCGCGCGCTACCGCCCCGAGCTGCCCTTCGCCGGCGTGATCCTGAACCGCGTCGCCAGCCCGCGGCACGAGCGCCTGACCCGGCTGGGCATGGAGCGCGCGGGGCTGCCGGTGCTGGGCGCGCTGCCGCGGCGGGGCGATCTTGCCCTGCCCGAGCGGCATCTGGGCCTGATCCAGGCCGTCGAGCACCCCGACCTCGACGCCGCCATCGCCGCCTATGCCGCCTTCCTGCGCGCCCATGTCGATCTCGCCGCGATCCGCGCCGCGGCCCGCGCGGGCGCGGCGCCCGCGCCCGGCCGCCTGCCCGCGCCCCCGGCCCAGCGCATCGCGCTGGCACAGGACGCGGCCTTCAGCTTCGCCTACCCGCATCTGCTCGAGGGCTGGCGGGCGGCGGGCGCGGAGATCCTGCCCTTCTCGCCACTGGAGGACGAGGCCCCGGACTCCGCGGCCGATCTGGTCTGGCTGCCCGGCGGCTATCCCGAACTGCATGCCGGGCGGCTGGCGGCGGCCGAACGCTTCCGCGCCGGGCTGCGCGCCCATGCCGAGACCCGCCCCGTCCATGGCGAGTGCGGCGGCTACATGGCGCTGGGCGCGGCGCTGGTCGACAAGGACGGGGTCGCGCACGCCATGGCGGGGCTGCTGGGGCTCGAGACATCGTATCAGGCGCGGCGGCTGCATCTGGGCTATCGCCGCGCCGTGCTGGCCGCGCCCATGCCGGGCCACGCCGCGGGGGCGGCGCTGCGGGGCCACGAGTTCCATTACTCGACCATCCTCGCCCAGCCCGACGCGCCGCTGGCCGCGGTCGCCGACGCCGACGGCGCGCCGGTGCCCGAGACCGGCTCGCGCCGCGGCAATGTCACCGGCACCTTCTTCCACCTCATCGCGGGCGAGGCGCCGTGAGCGGCTTCGTCAGCTTCGTGAGCGCCGGCCCGGGCGACCCCGAGCTTCTGACCCTGCGCGCGGTGGACCGGCTGCGCCGCGCCGACGCGGTGCTGTTCGACGACCTGTCGGCGGGGCCGATCCTGTCGCATGCGCGGCGCGACGCGGATCTGGTGGGCGTGGGCAAACGCGCCGGCCGCCCTTCGCCCCGGCAGGACCATGTCAGCCGCCTGCTGGTCGACTACGCCCTGCGGGGCGGACGGGTGGTGCGGCTGAAATCCGGCGACGCGGGCCTGTTCGGCCGGCTGGAGGAGGAGATCGAGGCGCTGCGCGCCGCCGGACTGCCCTTCGAGATCGTGCCCGGCGTGACCTCGGCGGCCGCGGCCGCCGCGGCCTGCGCGATCCCGCTGACGCGGCGGCAGACGGCGCGGCGGGTGCAGTTCGTCACCGGCCACGACGCGGCCGGGCGGCTGCCCGACGACATCGACCTCGCAGCGCTGGCCGATCCGCGGGCCTGCACGGTGGTCTACATGGGGCGGCGGACCTTCCCCGCGCTGGCCGCGGCCCTGATCGCGCGCGGCCTGCCGCCCGGCACGCCCGCGATCCTCGCCGAAGGCGTGGGCAGGCCGGAACAGCGCCTGACGCGCGCCACGGTGGCGGCGCTGGCGGCGAAGCTGGCGGAGGCGGGCCCGGACCCGCTGCCCGCCCTGATCCTCTACGGTCCGCTGGCGGGGGGCGGCGATGCGTGAGCTGTGGCTGGTGGGCATCGGCACCGGCGCGCCGGGCCACCTGACGCTGGACGGGCGCGACGCGCTGCGCGCGGCCTCGGTGGTGCTGCTGCCGCGCAAGGGGCAGGCCAAGGCCGATCTTGCCGAACTGCGCCTGTCGATCCTGCGCGCGACTGGCTCGGACGCCCGCATCGCGCCCTTCGACATGCCCGAACGCGATCCCGCCCTGCCCTATGCGCAGGCGGTCGAGCGCTGGCACGACGCCATCGCCCTGCGCTGGGCCGACGCCATCGCGGCGGCGGCGCCGGAGGGGCCGGTGGCGCTGATGGTCTGGGGCGATCCCGGCCTCTACGACAGCACGCTGCGGATCGCCGCGCGCCTGACGCCGCAGCCGCGCCTGCGCGTCGTGCCCGGCGTGACGGCGCTGCAGGCGCTGACCGCCGCCCATGCCATCCCCTTCAACACGGTGAACGGCGCGGTGACGGTGACGACGGGGCGGCGCCTGCGCGAGGGCGGCTGGCCGGCGGGGGCGGAGACCGCGGTGGTGATGCTTGACGGGGAGTGCAGCTTCGCGGCGCTGCCGCCCGAGGGGCTGCGCATCTGGTGGGGGGCGTTCCTCGGGATGCCGGAGCAGATCCTCGACGCGGGCCCTCTGGCCGAGGCCGCGCCGCGCATCGCCGCCGCGCGGGCCGCGGCGCGGATGCGCCACGGCTGGATCATGGACACCTACCTGCTGCGCCGGGGGGGTGGCGCGGCGTGACCGCCGCGCCGGGCCGCGCTCAGGCGGGGTTGTGCAGGCGGTTCACGAACAGGCCCGAACCGCCGAAGCGCCGCGCGGCCTTCGCCCCGGCGAGCGCCGCGAGGTCCACCAGCGGCTCGACCGCGACCACCAGCATGTAGGCGGCGCCGAAGGTCGCCACGTCGCCGATGATCCCTGCGCCCTGGCCGTAGAGCGCCCAGAACGCCACCCAGGCGACGATGCCGCCCTGATAGGCGAGAGAGAGCTTCAGCACCTCGCCGTAGCGGAGGTCGACGTAAGGCCGGTCGGCGGGGATGATCCGCCGCGCCAGCGCATGGATCAGGAACATCGGGAACAGCAGCGTGGTCACGTTCACGAAGAACATCGGCAGGTCCGAGGGCGCGAAGAACAGCCCCTGCGCCAGCAGCCCCGCCGCCAGCCCGAACGCCGCCGGCCCGGCCCCGAGCACCAGCATCAGCGTGGTGCCGAGGATGATGTGCACCTCGCTCACGCCCACCGGGACATGCGGCAGCACCTCGAAGCAGATGAAGGTGCCGACCGTGGCCGCGACGGCGCGCGCGGCGAAGGAGGGCAGGCTGTGCGCCCTGATGTCGTCGGCCGCCATCTTGATGGCGATGCCCGCGCCCGCGGCCGCGGTGGCGTAGGCGAGGGTCATCTTGGCACCGTCGACGATGCCGGGTTCGATATGCATGCGCGTCCTCCTTGCCGCCCCGCCGGCGGCGTAGCGATGGCTCCCTGCGACCGGCAGGTCTCCTGGCTCGCGGCTCTGCGCCTCTGGGCCCGCCTTCCCGGATCGCTCCAGTGGCATCGGGGCCCGGCTCGCCGCTCACAGTTGCGGGGGCAGCCGCGGCGTTGGCCCCTGCGGGCCGCACCGCGTTCCCTTTTGCGCCCGGCGCGCGAACGCCGGGACCGGTCACTCTGCCGTCTTGCGGCTGCGGGGGCAGGCCCGTCAAGCAGGCATGACGCGCCGCCGCACGACCGGACGGCGCGGCGCCCCAGATGCAGCGCTGCTGCGGTTTCAGGAAGGAACCCGCCGATGATCCGCCATCTCGTCCTGCTGCGCTTCCGCCCCGAGGCGAGCGCAGCGGCGCGCGCCGCCCTTCTGGCCGAGCTCGGGCCGGTCGTCGCGGCGATCCCGGGCTGCAGCGGGCTGCGAATCCACCGCAACGACAGCCCCGAACCGCTGTCGCACGGCTTCGAGGACGGGTTCCAGCTCGACTTCGACGATGCGGCGGCGCGCGACCGCTACCTCGCCGACCCCGCCCATGCCGCGATCGGGGCCCGGATCGTGGCGGCGACGGAGGGCGGGACGCGGGGCGTGCTCGTGTTCGACCACGCGCTGTGACGCGCGGGTCGCGCATTCGCTTGTGCGTCTGCGGGTCGCGGATTAGCGTCCCGATGCAACCGCGGCGACGCGGCGGACAACAGGAACCGGCGCGCAGCGGCGACGCCGGTCCACCCGGGGAGGACGACCATGAAGCGACAGGCGATCATCGCCGCGATGGCGGCCGCGCTGGCCGCAGGCGGCGCGCGGGCGGCCGATGTCGAGGTGCTGCACTGGTGGACTGCGGGCGGCGAGGCCGCGGCGCTGAACGTGCTGAAGCAGGACCTCGAGGCGCAGGGCGTGGGCTGGGTGGACATGCCCGTGGCAGGCGGCGGCGGCGAACAGGCGATGACGGTGCTGCGCGCCCGCGTCGCCTCGGGCAACGCGCCCACCGCGGTGCAGATGCTGGGCTTCGACATCACCGACTGGGCGCGCGAGGGCGCGCTGGCGGACATGAGCGCGCTGGCGGCGCGCGAGGGCTGGGCCGATGTGGTGCCGGCGGCGCTGCAGGCCTTCGCCACGCATGACGGGGCGTGGGTCGCGGCCCCGGTGAACGTGCATTCAACGAACTGGGTCTGGGCGAACGCGGCGCTGCTCGGCGAACTCGGCATCGCCGTGCCGACGAACTGGGACGAATTCGTCGCCGCGCTCGAGACCGTGAAGGCGGCCGGCAAGATCGGCCTCGCCCATGGCGGGCAGGCCTGGCAGGACGCCACCCTGTTCGACGCGGTGGCGCTGGCGACCGGCGGCGCCGAATTCTACAAGGCCGCGCTGATCGATCTCGACCCCGAGGCTCTGGGCGGCGAGACGATGGTGCGGACCTTCGAGCGCATGGCCGTGCTGCGCGGCCATGTCGACAGCAACTTCTCCGGCCGCGACTGGAACCTCGCCACCGCCATGGTGATCAACGGCGACGCGGCCTTCCAGATGATGGGCGACTGGGCCAAGGGCGAGATCATCGGGGCGGGCAAGACGCCGGGCGAGGACGTTCTGTGCTTCCGCTTCCCCGGCACGCAGGGCATGGTCACCTTCAACGCAGACCAGTTCGCCATGTTCACCAGCGCAAACGCCGGCGGCGAGGCGCAGGAGAAGCTGGCGATGGCGGTGATGAGCCCCGCCTTCCAGGCGGCGTTCAACAAGGTGAAGGGGTCGGCCCCCGCGCGCACCGACGTGAGCGACGAGGGCTTCGACGCCTGCGGCCGGAAGGCCATTGCCGATGTGCGCGAGGCGGCGGCCAGCGGCCTGCTGCTCGGCTCGATGGCGCATGGCTACGGCGCGCCCGCGGCTGTGAAGAATGCGATGTTCGACGTGATCACCGCGCACTTCAACGGCGAGTTCGACGCCGAGACCGCCGCCGCCGAGATGGTCGACGCGGTCGCCATCGCCCGCTGAGCCCCCCGCCCGCCGCGCCGGAGCGGCGGGCGCCGCCGGAATTCGCCTGCCGTCCCCGGCGGCGGGCACCCCACCCCCGACCCGAGGAGGGGCCGATGTCCGCAACGGTCGCTGACCGGATGCGCGACTGGCTGCCGCGCCTGGTGCTCAGCCCCAGCGTCGCGGCCATGCTGGTGTTCGTCTACGGCTTCATCGCCTACACCGTGTGGCTGTCCTTCACCGACAGCCGGATGCTGCCCTCGCACGGCTTCGTCGGCTGGCAGAACTACGCCAACCTGTTCGCGCTGCGCGCGTGGAACACGGCGCTGGTCAATCTCGCCATATTCGGCGGGCTCTACATCGCGATCTGCACGGCGCTGGGGCTGGGGCTCGCGATCCTGCTCGACCAGAAGATCCGGGCCGAGGGCGCGCTGCGCACAATCTACCTCTATCCCATGGCGCTGTCCTTCATCGTCACGGGCACGGCGTGGAAGTGGTTCCTCGACCCCGGCATCGGCCTCGAGGCGGTGATGCGCGGCTGGGGCTGGGAAAGCTTCGCCTTCGCCTGGATCAAGGACAGCCGGATGGCGATCTACACCGTCGTGATCGCCGCCGTGTGGCAGACCTCGGGCTTCGTGATGGCGATGTTCCTCGCCGGCCTGCGCGGCGTCGACAACGAGGTGATGAAGGCGGCGCAGATCGACGGGGCCTCGACCTGGGCGCTCTACCGCCGCATCGTGATCCCGCAGCTGAAACCCGCCTTCCTGTCGGCCTTCGTCGTGCTCGCGCACATGGCGATCAAGGCCTACGACCTCGTGGTGGCGCTGACCGGCGGCGGGCCGGGGCGGGCGACCGAGCTGCCTGCCACCTTCATGTATTCCTACACCTTCACCCGCAACCAGATGGGCATCGGCGCGGCCTCGGCGGTCATCATGCTGATGACCATCGCCGCCATCGTCGTCCCCTATCTCTGGTCCGAAGTGCGGGAGCGCCGGGCATGAGCGGCGGGGCATCGGCGCAGCCGATCCGCACCGGGATCGCGGCGCGCGTCGCCGTCTGGTCGGCGCTGCTGCTGTTCGCGCTGTGGTATCTGCTGCCGCTCTACGTCATGGGCGTGAACTCTGTGAAGCCGCTGGCCGAGATCACCGCGGGCGGCATGATGGGCCTGCCGCGGGAATGGACGCTCGCCCCCTGGGCAGCCGCCTGGTCGACCGCGCAGATCGGGGTCCAGCCCACCGGGCTGCGGCCCTATTTCCTGAACTCGATCCTGATGGTCGTGCCGGCCGTGGCGCTGTCGACGCTGCTGGGGGCCATGAACGGCTATGTGCTGACCAAATGGCGCTTCCGCGGCGACACGCTGGTGTTCGGGCTGCTGCTGTTCAGCTGCTTCATCCCGTTCCAGATCGTGCTGATCCCCATGGCGGGGGTGCTGGGGGCGACGGGGCTCGCGGGCTCGGTGCCGGGGCTGATCATGGTGCACCTGATCTACGGCATCGGCTTCTCGACGCTCTATTTCCGCAACTACTACGCCGCCTTCCCGACCGAACTGGTGCGCGCGGCGCAGATCGACGGGGCGGGGTTCTTCACCATCTTCCGCCGCATCATGCTGCCGGCCTCGGGGCCGATCGCCACCGTCTGCGTCATCTGGCAGTTCACCAACATCTGGAACGACTTCCTGTTCGGCGCCAGCTTCTCCGACGCCGGCAGCCAGCCGATCACCGTGGCGCTGAACAACCTCGTCAGCTCCTCGACCGGCGTGCGGGAATACAACGTGCACTTCGCCGGGGCGCTGCTCGCGGCGCTGCCGACGCTGCTGGTCTATGTCGTGGCCGGGCGCTTCTTCGTGCGCGGGCTGATGGCGGGTTCGGTGAAAGGGTGATCCGATGGGCTTTCTCGACATCGACCGCGTGAGCAAGCGCTACGGCGCCGTGCAGGTGCTGCACGAGACCTCGATCGAGGCGCGCGAGGGCGAGTTCCTCGTGCTCGTCGGCCCGTCGGGCTGCGGCAAGTCCACGCTGCTGAACATGATCGCGGGCCTCGAGGACATCAGCTCCGGCGACATCCGCATCAAGGGGCGCAGCATGGCCGGCGTGCGCCCCGCCCAGCGCAACATCGCCATGGTGTTCCAGAGCTACGCGCTCTACCCCACCATGAACGTGGCGCAGAACATGGGTTTCGGGCTCGAGATGCACGGCGTGCCGAAGCCCGAGCGCGACCGCGCGGTGCGCGAGGTGGCAGAGCTTCTCCAGATCACCCATCTGCTCGACCGCAAGCCCGGCGCGCTGTCGGGCGGCCAGCGCCAGCGCGTCGCCATGGGAAGGGCGCTGGTGCGTCAGCCCGACGTTTTCCTGTTCGACGAGCCGCTGTCCAACCTCGACGCCAAGCTGCGCGTCGACATGCGCACCGAGATCAAGAAGCTGCACCAGCGCCTCGGCTCGACCATCGTCTACGTCACCCACGACCAGATCGAGGCCATGACGCTGTCCACCCGCATCGCGGTGATGTTCGGCGGCCACCTGCAGCAGCTGGGCACCCCCAAGGAGATCTACGACCGCCCGGCGAACCTGTTCGTGGCGGGCTTCATGGGCTCGCCGTCGATGAACCTGTTCCCCGCGCGGCTGTCGGTCGAGAACGGCGTGGCGGTGGCGCGCTTCGCGCTGGCCGACGGGGCCGAGGCGGCCCTGCCCTTCCCCCCCGACAGCCCGCTGTCCGCCCATGACGGGCGCGAGATCATCCTCGGCATCCGCCCCGAGGCGATCACCGACGAGGGCGGGGCCGACCGCGCCAGCCGCGCCCTGCAGCCGCTCGAGACGCTGGTGGAGGTGACCGAGCCCGCCGGCGCCGACACCTTCGTCGTGACCCGCTTCGGCGCGCGCGAGATCACCGCCCGCTTCCGCGCCGACGCCGAGGTCGCCCCCGGCGCGCGCGTGCGCTTCGCGGTGAACATGGAGAAGGCGGTGGCCTTCGACCCGAAGACGGAGGCGCGCATCGGCTGAGGGCGGCGCGGACGCCGCGCCCGAGGCGGCCCGGGCGGCGGTCCCGCGTCCCGCGCGCTCAGCCCAGCTCCGCCAGCCGCGCCCGCGCCGCCTCCAGCTTGGCGGCCTCCGCCGCCAGCGCCGCCAGCCGCGCGCGGTTCTCCTCCACCACCTCGGGCCGCGCCTTGGCGAGGAAGGCCTCGTTGCCGAGCTTGGCCTCGATGCCAGCCATGTCGCGGCGCGCCTTCTCCAGCGCCTTGGCCAGCCGCGCGCCCTCGGCCGCCAGATCGACCACGCCCGCCAGCGGCAGGCACAGCGTCGCGCCCCCGGCGGGCAGGGTCAGCGCGCCCTTGGGGGCCGCGTCCGCGGTCTCGATGCCCGACAGCCGCGCCAGCCGCAGCAGCAGCGGCGACACGCGCCCCAGCCGCGCCGCAGTGTCCGCATCCGCCCCCACCACCACCAGCGGGATGGACGCGCCCGGCGCGATGCCCATCTCGGCGCGCACCGACCGCACCGCATCGATGGCCGCGATGGTCCAGGCCATGTCGGCGTCGGCCTGCGGGTCGGCCATGTCGGCGGCCGCGTCCGCGGGCCAGTCGGCGTGGCAGGCGCGGCCTTCCGCCCCCGTCTGCTCCCACAGCGCCTCGGTCACGAAGGGCATGACCGGGTGCATCAGCGCGAGGATGCGGTCCAGCGCCCAGGCGGCGGTGGCGCGCGTCTCGTCCCTGGCCGGCCCGTCCTCGCCCTGCAGCAGGGGCTTTGCGCATTCCAGATACCAGTCGCAGTAGACGCCCCAGACATGGGCGTAGAGCGCGCCCGCCGCGTCGTTGAATCGGTAGGCCTCAAGCGCCGCGTCCACCGCCTCGCGCAGCCGCGCCGTCTCACCCGCGATCCAGCGGTTGACCGGCTCGCGCGCGGCCCGCGGGTCGAATCCGGGGACGCGGGCGCAGCCGTTGACCTCGGCGAAGCGGGCGGCGTTCCAGAGCTTCGTGACGAAGTTGCGGTAGCCCTCGACGCGCGCCACCGACAACCGGATGTCGCGCCCCATCGCGGCCTGGCTGGCCAGCGTCATGCGCACCGCATCCGCCCCGTAGGCGTCGATCAGATCGAGCGGGTCGATGACGTTGCCGAGCGACTTCGACATCTTCTTGCCGTGCTCGTCGCGCACCAGCGCGTGCACATAGACGGTGTGGAACGGGACTTCGCCCGTGAAGTGCAGCCCCATCATCATCATCCGCGCGACCCAGAAGAAGATGATGTCGAAGCCCGTCACCAGCACGTCGCCGGGATGATAGCGCACCAGCTCCGGCGTCCCGTCGGGCCAGCCCATGGTCGAGAACGGCCAGAGGGCGGAGGAGAACCAGGTGTCGAGAACGTCGGGGTCGCGGACAAGATTCACTCGACCCTGTGAATAGCTGATTGCTGGCAACCGCGTTACTTCGCTCTCTTCGAAGATTGAGACCTCTACAGATTCGCCGTAATATTCTCTCGCAAGCGCCAATGCTTCTTGGGGTGCCATCGCGCAGAACTCTTGCACATCACCTGTGTTCTCAAGAGTTTGACCAACAATTGCTCGTGGCCCAAGGCCACGACGCGCACCGTCGGGGGCGCGCTCAAGCGCAGCCTTCGAAGGCCCATACCACACCGGAATCCGGTGCCCCCACCACAGCTGGCGGCTGATGCACCAGGGCTCGATGGCCTCCAGCCACTGGAAATAGGTCTTCTCCCAGTTCTCCGGCGCGAACTTGGTCCGCCCGTCGCGCACCGCCGCCATCGCGGGGCCGGCGAGGGTCTTGGCATCCACGAACCACTGGTCGGTCAGCATCGGCTCGATGACCACCTTCGAGCGGTCGCCGAAGGGCTGCATGATGGTCTTCGCCTCGACGAAGGGCGCGCCGTCCGGCCCCGTCACCGCCAGTCCCTCGGCCGTGATCGCCGCGACCACCAGCTTCCGGCACTCGTAGCGGTCCAGCCCCCGGTATTCGTCGGGCACGAGGTTGATCGCGTCGATCTCGGCCTCGGAGAACGCCGCCCCCTCGATGACCCGCTGCGCCATCGCGGCGGCCTCGACGTAGGGCGCGCCATCGGTAACAGCGCGCATGTGGGCGCGCGTATCCATCAGCCGGTAGCAGGGGATGCCGTGCCGCCTGGCCACCGCATAGTCGTTGAAGTCGTGCGCGCCGGTGATCTTGACCGCGCCCGAACCGAAGGCGGGGTCGGGGTATTCGTCGGCGATGATCGGGATGAGGCGGCGCTGCGCCTTGGGGCCCACCGGGATCTCGCACAGCTTGCCCACGATGGGGGCGTAGCGTTCGTCGCCGGGGTGCACCGCCACCGCCCCGTCGCCCAGCATCGTCTCCGGCCGCGTGGTGGCGATGGCGATGTAGTCGCGCGTCTCGCGCAGGACCACGTTGCCGTCCGCGTCCTTCTCGACGTATTCGTAGGTCTCGCCGCCGGCCAGCGGATACTTGAAGTGCCACATGTGGCCGTCGACTTCGACATTCTCGACCTCGAGATCCGAGATCGCCGTCTCGAAATGCGGGTCCCAGTTCACCAGCCGCTTGCCGCGGTGGATCAGCCCCTCGTCGTACAGGCGCTTGAACACCGTCAGCACGGCGCGGCTCATCTGGTCGGCGTCGTCGCGGCCCAGCGTGAAGCGGTTGCGCGACCAGTCGCAGGAGGCGCCGAGGCGCTTGAGCTGCTCGACGATGACGCCGCCGGATTCGTCCTTCTGCCGCCAGACGCGCTCGACGAAGGCCTCCCGCCCCATCTCGCGGCGGCCCGGCGCGCCCTCCTGCGCCAGCTTGCGCTCGACCACCATCTGCGTGGCGATGCCCGCGTGGTCCTGCCCGGGCTGCCACAGCGTGTCGAAGCCCTGCATGCGCTTCCAGCGGATCAGGATGTCCTGCAGCGTGTTGTTCAGCGCATGGCCCATGTGCAGGGACCCGGTGACGTTGGGCGGCGGGATCACGATGCAGAAGGGCGGCTTGCCCGGCTTCGCGTTGGCCCCGGCGCGGAAGCGCCCCTCCGCCTCCCACAGCGCGGCGATGCGCGCCTCGGCGGCGGCGGCGTCGAAGGTCTTGTCCATGCCCATGGTCGCTCTCCCCGGTCGGGGGAGGGGTGTAACGCGCGGGGGCGGGCCCGGAAAGCCCGTCAGCGCCGGCGCACCAGCGTGGCGGCGCCCCAGTCGGTGTGCGACACGGCCCGGTCCAGATGCGGCCGGTCGCCGTCGATGCGCCACCATGTCGTGAAGCGGTGCGGCGGCAGCGCCATGTGCTTCGCCTTGAAGCCCGCGACGCGGACATAGGCCCCCTCGCAGCGCAGCCGCCCGTCGCGCTCGACCGCGCCGGGCGCGAGCCGCAGGTCGAAGCGGCGGCGGGTGTCCCAGACCGGCAGGCTGCGCCCGCAGGGGTCGCCCCCGGGGGCGACGGCGAAGGCGGCGACGGCGGCGGTCAGCGGGTCGAGCGCGCCGACCAGAGTCTCGGGCGCGGGGTCGTAGTCGCGCAGGCGCAGGGCGGGCTCGGCCTCCACGACGGGGGGCGCGCCCTCGGCATGGCGCACGGTCACGCTCTGCCGGCCGCGCCCGAAATGCCCGTCGGCCGCGAAGCGGGCGGGCCTCACCGCGCCGTCCTCATAGCCGCCCTCCGCCTCGGCGCGGCCCGAGGACGGGGCGAACAGGTCGAACACCGGGGCCGCCTTCACCTCGGCCTCGGCGCGCCAGCCGCCGGGCGCGTCCTCGACCTGCAACCGAACCTCGCCGATCCGCAGGCCGCCGAACCAGACATCCCAGCGTTCCGCCGCGGGGGCGGGGCCGGCGGCGAGGGCGGCGGTCAGGAACAGCGCGAGGCGGCGCATGGGCGGGCCCTCCGAGGCGTTGCGTGGCGCGGGCAGGACAGCGTAACAGGCGGGCGAAACCGTGACGGGGGCGTGAAGCCGCATGACCACGCCGAACCCCGCGCCCCCCGACCCCGACGCGCTGGCCGCGGGCGTGCTGCGCGGCGAGCGCCGGGCGCTCGCCCGCGCCATCACGCTGGTCGAATCGACCCGTCCCGACCACCGCGCGGCGGCGGGCGCGCTGCTGGCCGCCGTCGCGGGCCATGGCGACGCGCTGCGCGTCGGGCTGTCGGGGGCGCCGGGCGTCGGCAAGTCGACCTTCATCGAGAGCTTCGGCATGGGCCTGATCCGCCGCGGCCTGCGCGTCGCGGTGCTGGCGGTGGACCCGTCCTCGCAGCGCACCGGCGGCTCGATCCTCGGCGACAAGACCCGCATGGACCTCCTGTCGCGCGAGGACAGCGCCTTCATCCGCCCCTCGCCCTCGGGCGCGGCGCTGGGGGGCGTGGCGCGCCGCACGCGCGAGGCCATAGCGCTGGCCGAGGCCGCGGGCTTCGACGTGGTGCTGGTCGAGACGGTGGGCGTCGGCCAGTCCGAGGTCATGGTCGCCGACATGACCGACGTCTTCGCGCTGCTGCTGGCGCCGGGCGGGGGCGACGAGCTTCAGGGCGTCAAGCGCGGCATCATGGAGATCGCCGATCTGGTGATCGTCAACAAGGCCGACGGCGACCTCGAGCCCGCCGCCCGCCGCACCGTGGCCGACTACGCCGGCGCCCTGCGCCTGCTGCGCCGCCGCCCGCACGATCCGGAGGGCTGGCCGCGGGCCATGGCGGTCTCGGCGTTGACCGATAGCGGGCTCGACGCGGCCTGGGAGGCGATGCGCGACCTCGACGCCGCCCGCCGCGCCCGCGGCTGGCGCGAGGCGCGCCGCCGCGACCAGGCCGCGCGCTGGTTCCGCTTCGAGCTCGAGGAGGGGCTGAAATCCTGGCTGCGCGCCGATCCCGGCGTGGCGGCGCTGCTGCCCCGGCTCGAGGCCGAGGTGGTCGCGGGCCGCATGGCCCCGGCCGCGGCGGCCGAGGCGGCGCTGGCCCGGCTGCGCGACGGCGCGGGCTGAAGGCGCGTCAGTCCGGCCCCGTCGCGCGCCAGCCCAGTTCCGCCTCGATCCGTCGGTGATACTCGGTGTCCACCTGCCGCGGCGCGCGCTCGATGTATGCGCGCGCCCTGTCCAGCGCCGCGCCGGTAAGCCCGCGCAGATGCGCGATGGCCGCCTCGATGCAGGGGGCCATCCCGTCCTGCCCGTCCCAGCGCGGCGGCAGGCGTGTCCACACCGCCGCCGTCGCGCCACGGGGCGACGCCCATGCCGCAAGCCCGGGCAGGTCGGGCGGGTCGCCCGCCCCGGCGCTCCACCGGCCGATGTGCTCGTCCGGGGGCGCGCCCTCCCGCACCCGCAGCGCCTCCGCGGCGGCGGCGAGATCATCGCCGTCCATGACCGCCCACAACCCCCGCACCGGCGCGGCCCCGGGCCACAGGACCAGCGTCAGGCGGTCGTCCCGGGATCGCCGCACGAACTCGACCCGAAGCATGGGGCCGTCCTCGAACCAGCGCCGCCGCATCGGCAGCGTGCGGGGGTCCCAGATCAGCGACCCCCAGCCGATGCAGGCGATGGCCATGGCGCCCCCCTCACGTCTCCGCGTCCAGCAGCCCGCGCAGCCCGGCGCGGTAGTCCGGCCAGCGCAGCGTCACGCCCAGCGCCTCCTTCATGCGTCGGTTCGAGACGCGCTTGCTCTCGGCGTAGAAGCTGCGCGCCATCCCCGACATTCCCGCCTCGGCCTCGGCGTAGGGGATGGCGGGGGGCGGGGGCAGGCCCAGCAGTTCGGCGGCATGGGCCAGCACGTCCTCGGGCGGGGCGGGGTCGTCGTCGCAGATGTTGTAGACCGCGCCGGGGTCGGGCCGCGCCAGCGAGGCCGCGAGCGCCTGCGCGATGTCGTCCACATGGATGCGGCTGAAAACCTGCCCCGGCTTGACGATGCGCCTTGCGCTGCCGTCGCGCACCTTCTCAAACGGGCCGCGGCCGGGGCCGTAGATGCCGGCCAGCCGGAAGATGTGAACCGGAAGGCCGTGGTCGCGGTGCAGCGCCATCCATGCCCGCTCGGCGGCCACCCGCGCCCGGCCGCGCGCGGTGGCGGGGGCGAGCGCATCGGTCTCGTCGACCCAGCCCCCGCCCCGGTCGCCGTAGACGCCGGTGGTCGAGAGATAGCCGACCCACGACAGCCGATCCGCCCGCGCCGCCAGCAGCGGTCCGATGGCGCGCAGCACCGGATCGCCTCCCCCGCCGCCGTCCCCCCCGTCGTCCCTGCCATCGGGCGCGACCGAACTGAGCACCGCATCGGCCCGCGCCAGCGCGGCCTCGGGGTCCGCGAGCGGCCAGGCGAGCGGCTCGACGCCCGCGGCCGCCATCGCCGCGCGCCGCCCGGCATCGCGGCTGGTCCCGAGCACGCGCCAGCCCTGCGGCAGCAGCAGCGCCGCGAGCGCCGCCGCGCTGTAGCCGTGTCCGATGCTGAGCAGCGTGCCCGCCATGGTCCCGCCCCTGTCCCGGGTGTATCGCGTGCCGACCCTAGGCCGCCCGCGCGCGCCGGGGAACCGTCGCCGGAGACGCCGATGCGCAGCACACCGTCCGACTGCCGCCGCACCGCGCCGCAGCCCAGCCCCGCGCGCGGTGTTCCACCCGCGGATCCCGCGCGGAATGCGGTCCATGGACCGTTCCATGACGCGTTCCATGACCCGGGCCGCGGCCCGTCAGCCGATGGGCCGCCCCGCGCCGTCCGCCGTCCGGCGCGGCGCGGTCGGGGCGCGGCCCGCGCCGTCCTCCTCGCGCTCGCCGCCTTCGCCGCGTCGCCAGCCCGCGGCGCGGAAGGCTACGATGCCTGCCTCGCCCTCGTCGGGCGCGACCCGGCCCGCGCGCAGGCCGAGGCCGAGGGCTGGCTTTCCCGCGCCCCGCGCGACGCCGGGGCCGAGCACTGCCTCGCGATGGCGTTGGCCGCGCGCGGGGCGCTGGGCGCCGCGGCGCTGCGGCTGGCCGATCTCGCCGCGCGCCCCGGGGCGTTCGACGCGCCGACGCGCGCGGAATTGCTGGAACAGGCGGCGGGGCTCTGGCTGGACGACGGGGACCCCGGGCTCGCAGGCATCGCGGCAGACAGGGGATTGGCGTTGCGACCGGATTCGGTGCCGCTGCGCAGCCTGCGCGCCGAGGCGGCGGCGGCGCTGGGCGACTGGGGGCGCGCGCGGGCCGAGCTCGACCGGGCGCTGGCCGTGGCTCCGGGCGACGCGGCGCTGCTGGCGCTGCGCGCGGCGGCGCGGCGTCGGGGGGGCGACGCGCGGGGCGCGCTGCACGACGCGGGCGCCGCGGCGCAGGCGGCCGCCGATGCGGATCCGGCGACGCGCGCCACCGCGCTGTTCGAACGCGGCGCGGCCCGCGCGGCGCTGGGCGAGACGGACGCGGCGCGGCGCGACTGGCTGGATGCGGCGGCCGCGGCCCCCGGCTCGGCCGCCGCAGACCAGGCGCGGCTCAGCCTGCAGGCGCTCGACGGGCGCTGAGGGGCGCGCGGCCGACCGGCCCCGATCCGCAGTCGGCCGGCGTCCGACCCGCGGCTCAGCCGCTGCGGACCCAGGCGGCCCGGCGGCGGTCGAAGAAGGCCGACACGCCCTCGCGCGCCTCTGGGTTTTCCCAGGCGTCGGCCAGGGCTTGGGCCGTCGCCGCCATCACAGCCTCGTCGATGGCCGGGCCGAAGGACCGCGCCAGCGCCTTGGCCCGCGCCACCGCGCCCGGCGCGGCGGCGAGGTAGGGCGCGACCTCCGCCTCGACCGCGGCGTCGAGCGCGGTCGGTGCGACGGCCCGCGCCGCAAGGCCCAGCGCCGCGGCCTCCGCCCCGTCGAACACCCGCGCCGACATGAACACGCGCCGCGCCGCGCCCTCGCCCATGCGCGCAAGCACATAGGGCGCGATGGTCGCGGGGATCAGCCCCAGCCGCGTCTCGGTCAGCCCCATCCGCGCATCCGCGACGGCCACGGCGGCGTCGCACACCGCCATCATGCCGACGCCCCCGCCATAGGCCGCGCCGTTGATGCGCCCGATCAGGGGCTTGGGCAGGGTGTTCAGCGCATGCAGCATGCGCGCCAGCGCCATGGCCTGTGCGATGCGCTCGGCCCGCGGCGCGTCGAACTGGGCGCGCATCCAGCCCAGATCGCCCCCCGCGCAGAAGCTGGCCCCCGCGCCGGTCAGCACCACCGCCCGCACCGTGGCGTCGGCGGCCAGCATCGCCGCGGCCTGCGTCAGCTCGCCGATCATCGCGGCGGACAGGGCGTTGTGCTTGTCGGGCCGGTTCAGCGTCAGGGTCGCCACGCCCCGCCCGTCGGTCTCGCACAGGATCGCGGTGAACATCGACGCCCCCGTCAGCCGGCCCAGGGGTCCTCCGGCGCATCGGCGGGCCGCCAGCCGAAGGCCTTCCATGTCTTGTCCATGTGCGCGGGCAGGGGCGCGAGCAGCGTCAGCGTGCCGCCGCCCGAGGGGTGGGGAATGTCGAGCCGGCGGGCATGCAGGTGCAGCTTGCGGCTGATCTCGCCGCCCAGCTGCGCCCCCCAGCCATCGCCCTCGTTGGTCTGGGCGTTGGTGCCGTACTTGCCGTCGCCGACGACGGGGCAGCCGAGTTCGGCCATATGGGCGCGCAGCTGGTGGGTGCGCCCGGTCAGCGGGCGCAGGGCGACCCAGCTCGCGCGCTGGGCCAGGCTTTCCAGCACGGCGTAATCTGTGGTCGCCCGGCGCGCGCCCTCCGTCGCCTCGACGCGGTCGGGGGGGACGCAGAGCATCTTCTCGCCCCGGTCGCCCGGCGCCTTCACGAGGCCGTAGCGGATGGTGCCGCGCAGGGGCGACGGGCGGCCGGCGACGGCGGCCCAGTAGAGCTTGCGCGCCGTGCGTCCGTGGAAGGCGCGCGCCAGCGCGGCCGCCGCCGGCGCGGTGCGGCCCAGCACGATCACGCCCGAGGTGTCGCGGTCGAGCCGGTGCACGAGGCGCGGGATCTGGCTGCGCTCGAAGCGCAGGGCGTCGGCGAACAGGCCCAGATGCTTCGGCGCGCCGCTGCCGCCCTGCGCCGCGAGGCCGGGCGGCTTGTTCAGCGCGAGCACTTCGCTGTCGCGATAGATGACGGCGGCGCGGATCGCCTCGACCTCGGCCTCCGTCACGCCGCCCCCGGGCCGGACCGCCGGGCGCGGGCCGGTTTCGGGTTGCGGCGCGTCCGCCATGGGCGGCACGCGCACGGTCTGCCCCGGGCCGACCCGCGTCGCGGCGCTGGCGCGCGCCCCGTCGACGCGCACCTCGCCCCTGCGCAGCATGCGTTCCAGCCGAGCATGGCCCAGATCGGGGAAGTGCCGCCGGAACCAGCGGTCCAGCCGCAGCTCGCCCTCCTCCGGCCCCACCTGCACCAGCCGCACCCCGGCCATCAGCCGATCCCCCGCGCCAGCGTCAGCCCCGTCCACAGCGCCCCGACCGACAGGCCCGCGGAGGCGGCGACGTAGAGCGCCGCCCTAACGCCCTCGCCGCGCTCGATCAGCATGAGGGTGTCGAGCGAAAACGCCGAGAATGTGGTGAAGCCGCCCAGCAGCCCGGTCATCAGGACGGGCGCGAGCCGCGCCGACGCCCCGCCGCCGCGCTCGATCAGCAGCACGGCCGCGATGCCCATGGCGAAGCAGCCCAGCACATTCACGCCCAGCGTGCCCCAGGGGAAGCCCGGGCCGAAACTGCGCGCCGCCCAGGCCCCGAACAGCCAGCGCAGCGCCGCGCCGCATGCGCCGCCCGCGGCGACGGCGAAAAGGGTCGAGAGCTGGACCATGCCGCAGCTTGGAGCCCAGCCCGCGGGCGACGTCAAGCGCGCCCCCCGGCTCGCCGCGTCGCGGCGCGGGTTGCGCCGCGGGCCGGGGCGCCGGGTCAGAAGGCCGGGGCGAATTCCGGCACCAGGCCCCGGGCGCGGTTGCGGGCGTAGAACTGGTGGAGGAAGATGCTGAAATCGCCGGTGAATCGCGGCCGGACCCGCGGCCCCTCGGCGTCGAAGCGGAAGAAGGCGTCGCCCGCCAGCGCCTCGGGGCCGATCTCGAAGCAGCCCATCGACCAATCGGCGAAGGCGCGCCGCAGGATGCGCTCGGTGGCGAGGCGGGTCACCCAGCGGTTGCGGGGGTCGCGCTCGATGGTCTCGAACATGCCCTCGACGGCCGCGCCCGGCCCCTCGAGGATCTGCAGGAAGTCGCCGTCGACATGCAGCAGCAGCCCGGTGATGCCGCGCCGGGCGTTGTTGGCCTGCGCCTTGCGCGCGATGTCGCCCAGCGCCGCGCGGTCGAGCCCCTCGGCCGCCCGACTGGCATAGGTGAGGCGCAGCAGGCGCGGATCGAGGTCGGACAGATCCAAGACAGGCAAACTCCGGCAAATGGGGAGAGGATGCCCGCCATGCTGCATTGCGGCGAGAGGGCCGTCCGCCGCTGCGGCGTCGAGTCGCCCCGTGGGCGTGCCGGGCCGACCTGCGGGACGGGGGGCGCGGGCGGCGCCGGTCTGGCAGGCCGGACTCCGGCCTAGCGCCCCTCGACGGGTCCGGGGCGCAGGTCGAACGCCGCCTCGCGCGGGCGACCGTCGCGCAGGTAACCCAACGCAGCGCGCCCGCCGACCCCCAGCGCGGCGAGGCGGAAGGCGAATTCCTCGGGGCTGTCCACCGGATCGCCGTCCAGCGCCACGATCACGTCGCCCGGCCGCAGGCCGGCGGCGCGCAGCGGGCTGCGCGGGTGCAGCTCGGCGATCACCACGCCGGCGGGCGAGGGCAGGCCCAGCGCCTCGGCCAGGTCGGCGGTGACCGGCTGGCCGCGCACGCCGGCCCAGGGCCGGGCCAGTTCGCGCCCGCCCGCGAGCGCCGTCTCGACCGCCCGGGTCACGAGGCTGACCGGCACCGCGAAGCCGATGCCGACCGAGCCGCCGGTGCGCGACAGGATCGCGGTGTTCACGCCCACAAGCCGCCCATCCATGTCGACCAGCGCGCCCCCCGAATTGCCCGGGTTGATGGCGGCGTCGGTCTGGATGAAGTAGCCGCTGGCCCGCCCCGCCCGCGTGGCGCGCGCCGCGGCCGAGACGATGCCCGAAGTCACGGTCTGCCCGACGCCGAACGGGTTGCCGATGGCCAGCACCAGATCGCCGGCCTCGGGCTCGGGGCCTTCGCGCGGCGCGATGACCGGCAGGTCGCGCGCGCCCGCCAGCCGCAGCACGGCGAGGTCGGAGGGACGGTCGATCAGGATCGGCTCGGCGTCGAATTCGCGCCGGTCCGACAGGGCGACCCGGATCTCGGCGGCGCCGTCGATGACATGGGCGTTGGTGACCACGATGCCGTCGTCGCGCAGGATCACGCCGGAGCCCAGCGCGCTTTCGACCCGGCGGCGCGGCACGCCGCCGAAATCGCGGAAGAACTGGTCGAACAGCGGGTTGGGCGGGAAGGGCGAGGCGCGACGCTCGACCACCCGTCGGGTGAAGACGTTCACGACCGCCGGGGCCGCCTTGCGCACCACCGGCGCGAAGCTGAGCCGCAGTTCGGCCGCGTCGGCCGGCGCGCGCGTCTCCGCCATCCCCGCTGGCGGGGCCAGCATCAGGACGGCCGCCAGCGGCGGCAACAGGATCGCGGCCATGGCGCGCATCGGCTGTCTCTCCCTCTCCGGCATGGCCGCGAGGTAGGCGCTGCCGCCCGGGGATGAAAGGGTCACAGCGCCCGCAGCCACATCTGCATCGGGTGGTCGGTCTCCGCCGCCTCCCCCGCCTCGCGCCAGCGATAGGTCGCGACCGCCCCGGGCAGGGGCGCGTAGCCACGCCTGCGCCAGAACGCGTCGAGCGGGCTGTAGCCCGGCGGGCGGCGGGGATCGTCCGGCGCGCGGATCACGGCGCAGAAGCAGGCGACCCGCCGCCCCAGCGCCCGCCCATGCGCCTCGCGCGCGTCGAAGAAGGCATGTCCCAGCCCGCGGCCGCGATGCGAGTGCAGCAGCACCGATTCGCCGCAATAGAGCGCCTGCTCCGGCGCGTGCCCCGCCGCGGCCAGCGCGGCGGCGAATTCGGGAGCGTGATCCTCCATCGGCGCCGCGGTCGCTGCCCCGACGATGTCGGGGCCGTCCAGAGCCGCGACCACAAGCGCCCCGGGACTTGCCGCATAGCGGCGCAGATAGGCGCGCTCGTAGGCGTCGTCTCCGTCATAGAGGTAGGGCCAGTCGCGGAACACCGCGATGCGCAGGCGCGCGAGGTCGGGCAGCGCCGCCTCGAGCGCCGGGCCCGTCAGCGGCGCGACGCGCAGGCTCATCCGCGGACCTGGGCCAGCCAGTCCTGCACGTTGTAGGCGGTGGCGATGCGGGTGATCCGGCCGTCGGCGACGCCGAGGAAGGCCCCGCCGCGCAGGACATAGGTCTGGCCACGCGCCGCGGGCATGCCTTCGTCGTCGTCCTTGTAGACGCCATGGATCATGAAGCTCGCCGCCGCATGGGCGCCGGTCGCGTCGGTCATCACCACCAGTTCCGACAGCTGCTCGGAATAGCAGCGGTCCATGCGCAGCAGGAAGTCGCGGAAGGCCGGCTTGCCGATCCGCTGGGTGCCCTGGTTCGGCAGGTGCAGCAGCGTGTCGGCGACGCAATCCAGCATCGCGTCGAAATCCCGGGCGTTGAACGCCCCGTAATAGCGGCGGATCAGCAGTTCGACGTCCATGGCGGCCCCTCCGTGAGATGGCGCGAGCCTAGGCGCAGCGGACGCCGGGTCAACCGGGCGGGGCCGCCGGGCGCATGCGGCCCCGCCGAGACGGGAGCGGCCCGGGCCCGCATGCCGCGAACGGGCGGACCGGCCGTCAGCCCTCGCCGAGCCGCCTGTCCAGCCAGTATCCATAACTGACCGCCACGTTCTCGGTCAGCGTCACCGCGGCGGCGATCTGGTCGGCGGCGAGCTTCTGCGCCCGCACCGCCGTGTTCATGCCGTGCTCGGCATAGATCGGCAGCGTCCGGGCCTCGTCGATCGCTGCGGCATAGGCCGCCCAGTCGCGCCATTGCGCGATCCAGTCCCGCTGCATCGCCGCGAGGCGGTCGGCCGTGGCGCGGCCCAGCGCAACGAGCTCCCCCGCCACCTCCGGCGTCGGCCGCGACAGCGCAAGGCGCGCGCTCTTGCCCCACAGATCGGCCGCGCGCCGGGCATGCGCCTGCGACAGCGCCGGCAGGGCGGGGGGTTTCCCGTGCATGATCATCTCCCTCATCCTTCCGACAGCCGGTCCAGCATCGCCGCGATGGCGCGGATCTGCCGCGCGTCCCGCGTATAGTAGTCGGGCGCCGCCGGATCGTCGCCCGTGTATCCCCACCAGTCCCAGCAGCCGTCGGGGTTCTGCAGGATCGCGTCGTCGGTGCCGCCCACCTGGGGAAAGAGCAGCAGCAGGCCGTTGGCTTCCGCCATCTCGAGATAGCCGGTGCGCGTCATGTAGCGCGCGCCGAACGGAGGCTCGTCGCGGTTGCGCAGACCGCCGAGGAAATCGCGGTACTCGAAGCCCTGCTTGCATCCGTGCAACACGACGTGCACGCCGCGCGCCGTCGCCCCGGATGCGACGGCCGAGGGCACATAGACATAGCCGAAGCGGGACAGGCCGGCCCCGTCCGGCGCGTCCGCGACGAATTCGGATTGCGGGAAGAGCCGCAGTTCGCCGCGCGGCGCGGTCGGATCGACCAGATCCGGATAGATGTGGCGGAGTATGTCATGCGACTGCATGAAACCGCCATAGTTGATGTAGGGAGGTCGGTTCGCGGACAGCGGAATCGTGTCGTCGGGATTGGACGTGATCAGGCAATGGCCTGCATCGATGTTGTCGACGAACTTGAGCGCTTCGCCCGTGACGCCGAGCTTTTCGTAGAACTCGCGGGTCCGGCGGACCACGAACTGGTTGACGACCATGTCCGAGCGGCCCGTGAAGACATAGACGCGCTGCCGGGCGACATGGCGCAGATCGTCGATGCGGGGGGTGCGCCGCGCGAGCGCCACCAACCCGTCCGCATCCGGCGCGGTGAACGCGGTGAGCGGGGTCATCGCGACATAGAGCGAGTTCAGGATGCAGGACATCGACGGGTTGGGCGCGGCGCGCGGAAAGGTCTCGGCGCTGCGATAGGGGCCGCCGGCCACGACGCCGGCCCCGACGAAGCGCGAGGAATGGGCTATGGACATCTGCACCGTCATGAAGGCCCCGGAGGACAGGCCCGAAATCGAGTGTTCGCCGTTGGTCCGGAAACGCGGCAGGGCCGGCGCGTCTGTCAGCGTCATTGTGGCCTCGCTCCTGTCGATCCGCGCGCGGGGCGGCGATCCTGCTGCCGATGGGCCGGCCGCATACTGCAGTGCAACATGAATGCGTGCCGAGCCGGGCGGCGTCGGCGGGTCGCGCGGAAGAATGCCCGCTTGTGTTGCAGTAGGGCCGAATGCCGCAACCGGCGCGTGCCGTCCCCCGACGCGGCGCGGGGCGCGAGGGCTCGGCGCGTCCGCGGCGCGCGGGGGGGCGCCGGTCCATGCCGGCGGCTCGGCGCCGCCATCCGCGCCGTCGCGCGCGATGCGGCGGCGGCTCGCGGGTCAGGCGCCCGGCAGCGCGGTCGGCCCAAGCGCCTCGAAGGCGAGCGGCGCGCCCCAGAACGCCTCCGCCAGCGGGTTGCGCGCCGCCGGCCCGGTGGTCAGGAACCGCCGCCGGCCCGTCCCGCCCGCCGCGTATTCGGGCCGCCGCGCGAGATAGTCGGACAGCGCCGCGGCGGTGGCGGCGGGCTGGTGGATAAGCGGCACGCCCGGCGGCAGCGCGTCGCGGAACATGTCCGCCACGATCTCGTAATGCGTGCAGCCCAGCAGCGCGGCGTCGGGCCGACGGTCCAGCCGGTCGAGCAGGGCGCGGACATGGGCGCGCACGGTCGCCGCGAGCAGCGGCTCCGGCGCGCCGGCCTCGATCAGCCCGGCGAGTTCGGGGCAGGGCTCGGCCACGATGCGCATGTCGGGGCGGCGCTTGCCGAGTTCCGTCTCGTAGACCGCGCTGCGGGCCGTGGCGGCGGTGCAGAACAGCGCCAGACTGCGCTCGGGCGCGGCTGGGTCGCGCGGCAGGCCCGGATGGCTCCAGGGCAGGCCGGTCGCGGCCTCGATCGTGGGCGCGACGATCCCAAGCACGTTCAGCGGCCCCGCCGCGGCCGCGCGCAGGCCCGGCAGCCAGCCCTGCTGCAGCTGCCGCAGCGCGATGGCGGAGGCCGTGTTGCAGCCCAGCACGACCAGCCGCGCCCCTTCCGCGAACAGCCGCGCGCAGCCGCGCCGGGTGAGGTCCACGATGTCCTCGCCCTCGCGGGGGCCGTATGGGGCGTGCGCCTGATCGGCGAGGTAGATCAGGTCCGCACGGGGCAGGGCCGCGGCCACGGCGCGGTGCACCGTCAGCCCGCCCACGCCGCTGTCGAACACCCCGATGGCCATGGCCGGGGGGCGTAGCGGGGCCGGGGGCGCCGGGCAAGGGGCCACGGCCTTGCGGCGCGCGCGCCCGAAACGCGCTATGGTCGCGCGGCGCGCGGGTCCGCTGCGGCCCGGGCGCCCACCACAGAATACAAGGGAGGACCACCGATGATCGCCTTCACCATGATCGGCACGAATGACCTCACGCGCGCCGCGGCGTTCTACGACGCGCTGATCGCCGAGATGGGCGGCAAGCGCGCCGTCGACCTCGGCGATGCCATCCTCTACGCGGGGCCGGACGGCGGCCCGCTGTTCTCGATCACCCAGCCCGCGGACGGCAAGCCGGCCTCGGTCGGCAACGGCACCATGGTGGCGCTGGCCGCCCCCGACGACGCCAGCATCGACCGCTGGCACGCCAAGGCGCTGGCGCTGGGGGCCGAGAACGGCGGCGATCCGGGCGCGCGCACCCGGGGGCCGCTGAAGTTCTACGCCGCCTACTTCCGCGATCCCGACGGCAACAAGCTGAACTTCTTCCGCCTGCACTGACGCCCCGGGGCGGGCGGGCCGGTTCGGCCGGCCCCCGCCCCGATTCCCGGCGCGGGCGCACGCGCTGGCCGGGCACCGGCCGGCGCCCTATGGTCGCGGGGAACGCCCTGCCCGGATGCCCCGCCGATGCCCCAGCGCCTTTCGCACGACCAGCCCGATTTCGAGGCGCGCTTCGCCGCCCTGCTGGGCATGAAGCGCGAGGCCTCCAACGATGTCGACGCCGAGGCCGCCGCCATCATCGCCACGGTGCGCGCGGGCGGCGCGGCGGCGGTGGCGGACCTCACCGTGCGCTTCGACCGCTTCGCGGCGACGGCCGACAGCCTCGCCTTCACCGAAGCGGAGATCGACGCCGCCTGCGCCACGGTGCCGGAGGCGCAGGCGCGGGCGCTGGCGCTGGCCGCCGCGCGCATCCGCGCCTTCCACGACCGCCAGATCCCGGAGGACGCCTGGTGGACCGACGAGACCGGCGCGGGGCTCGGCTGGCGCTGGACCCCGGTCGACGCCGCGGGGCTCTATGTGCCCGGGGGCCTCGCCTCCTACCCGTCCTCGGTGCTGATGAACGCCATTCCCGCGCGGGTCGCGGGCGTGGAGCGGATCGTGATGTGCGCGCCCACGCCGGACGGCATCGCCAACCCGCTGGTGCTGATGGCGGCGCGGCTGGCGGGCGTGCAGGCGGTGTTCCGCGTCGGCGGCGCGCAGGCCATCGCCGCCATGGCCTATGGCGCCGACCCGATCCCGGCGGTGGACAAGATCGTGGGCCCCGGCAACGCCTGGGTGGCGGCGGCCAAGCGGCGGGTGTTCGGCCATGTCGGCATCGACAGCATCGCCGGCCCGTCCGAAGTGGTGGTGATCGCGGACGGCGCGCAGAACCCGGACTGGGCCGCGGCCGACCTGATGGCGCAGGCCGAGCATGACGCCAGCGCCCAGTCGATCCTGATCACGGACGACGCGGCTTTCGCAGCCGAAGTCGGGCGCGCGGTGGAGCGCCTGCTGCAGCGCCTGCCGCGCACGGAGATCGCGGGCGTGAGCTGGCGCGACAACGGCGCGCTGATCGTGGCGCGCGACCTCGACCACGCCGCCGCCCTGTCGGACCGCCTGGCGCCCGAGCACCTGCAGCTCTGCGTCGCCGACCCGCGCGGGCTGGCGGCCAAGCTGCGCCATGCCGGGGCGATCTTCCTCGGCGCGCACACGCCCGAGGCCATCGGCGACTATGTGGGCGGCCCCAACCATGTGCTGCCGACCGCGCGCTCGGCGCGCTTCGCCTCGGGGCTGTCGGTGCTCGACTTCATGAAGCGCACGACGCTGGCGGAGGTGCCGCCCGCGGCGCTGGCCGCCATCGGCCCCGCGGCCGAGACGCTGGCCGCGGCCGAAGGGCTGCACGCGCACGGCCTGTCGGTCGCCCTGCGGCGGGGGGCCTGAGCCGGTGCCCGACAAGCCGCGCGACCGCCTGATCGCCCTGCGCCTCGACGACAGCGGCCTGCCCCCGCCCACGCCCGAGATCGAGCAGGAGCGGCGCGTGGCGATCTTCGACCTTCTCGAGGAGAACGTGTTCGCCCTGCCGCCGCGGGGCGATGCGCCGCCGCCGCCCGGCCCCTACCGGCTCGACCTGTCGGTGCGCGACCGGCGGCTGGTGTTCGAAGTGGCGACCGAGGACGGCGCGCCGGCCCATGCCTTCCACCTGTCGCTGTCGCCCTTCCGCGAGGTCATCAAGGACTATTTCGCCATTTGCGCCAGCTATTTCGACGCCGTGAAGCGCCTTCCGCCGGCGCAGATCGAGGCCATCGACATGGGCCGGCGCGGCATCCACGACGAAGGCTCGCGCCTGCTGGCGGACCGGCTGAGGGGCAAGGTCGAGACCGACCACGCCACGGCGCGGCGCCTGTTCACCCTCGTCTGCGTCCTGCATTTCAAGGGCTGAAGGGGGGCGGGCCATGCCGTTGCCCGGGGCCACGCTGTTCGCCTGCGACTGGAACGCGGTGCGCTCGCCGATGGCCGAGGGCATCGCCAAGAAGATGCTGGGACGCCGGGTGTTCCTGCAATCGGCCGGGGCGCGCGGCCTCATGCCGCTCGACCCCTTCGCGGTCGAGGTGTGCCGCGAGATCGGCGTCGACATCGCCGGCCACCGCCAGCACGATTTCGACGGCATGCAGCAATGGGGCGACGACCTCGCCCAGTTCGACCTGATCGTGGCGCTGTCGCCCGGGGCGCAGCGCCGCGCGCGGGAGGTGTCGGGGCGCGCCCACACCGACGTCGAATACTGGCCCACGCTCGACCCGACCGATCTCGGCGACACGCGCGAGCAGAAGCTGGCGGCCTATCGCCAGGCCCGAGACCAGCTCCGAGAGCGGATCATGACCCGTTTCGGACTGATGCTCTGACGCGCCGCCAGCGTCGCGCGCAGCGGGGCCGCGCCGTCGCCTGCGCGCGATGCGTCGCCCGCGCGCCTCAGTGCGCCATCATCACCGGGAGGCGGGCCTCGCCAAGGATGTCGCGGGTGACGCCGCCCCAGAGATCCTCGCTGAACTTGCTGTGCTCGTAGGCCCCCATGACCAGCATCTCCGCCCCGGACTCGGCGCAGGCGTCGAGGATGGCGCGGGCGATGCGCTGACGCGAGGCGGCACGGTAGAGCCGCATTGCCTCGACGCCGTGCCGGCCCAGCAGGGCGACGACGTCGTCGCCGGCCTCGGGCGGGGCCTCGGGGCCGTCCGCCACGGTCAGCACCGTGACCCTGCGCACCCCGCCGACCACATGCAGCAGGTCGCCCAGCGCGCGGGCGGCGGCGCGCTTGCCGTCCCAGGCCAGCAGCATGTGCTGGGGCAGCGCGCCGCCGCCGCGCTCCTCGTCCGGCGCGACGAGGATCGGCCGCCCGCTGCGCAGCGCCATCACGTCCGGTCGCGCGTCGGCGTGCTCGCGCCCCACCTCGGCCGCGCGGCGGGTCATCACCACCAGATCGTAGGACCGCGCCCGTTCGGGCAGGTCCATGTCCTCCATCCGGTGCAGATCGATGAAGCTGGCGCGCTGCGGATCGCCCGCAGCGGCGACCCGGGCCTCGAAATCGGCACGGATCGCCCCCGCAGCCTCGTCCTCGCGGCTGGCGAGCATGTCGGCCACGCTGCGGCCGAGAAAGGCGCGGTGCCGCGACTCGATCGGCGCGCGGCCATGCCAGACCACGCCGGTCAGATGCGCCGCGTGGCGCATCTGAAGCTGCAGCGCGAGGCGCAGGGCCCCGCAGCTGGCCGGATCGCCCGAGAACGCCGCGAGGATGCTTTTCAGCGACATGGCCCGACCCCCAGTTCCGCGCGTGTCCCACGCGCGCTGTTTCCGTTGTGCGACCATAACATGCAGACGCAGGCCGAAGCGATAGCGAAGAAATCGCCGAGGCTCGCGCTGCGTTGCATCAAACAATACCAGTTCACTATAGACCGGTTCATTCTGTTCGTGCACACACCATCGCGGTGGCCCGCGATACCACGGAATGCGGCCAAACGACGCAAAATTATATTGCGCCGCATCGAAGTTTGACGTAGGGAAGTTGCTCGCCCCCGCGAGGGTTCGGAAATCAGGGAGGAAACAAGACCATGCGCAACAGCATGACCCGCCGCGCTGCGCTCGGCGTCGCCGCGACCGCCGCCATGGCTGCGGCCCTGCCCGTCCAGGCCGCGGACTGGCAGCCCGCGCGGCCGGTGGAGATGGTGATCATGGCGGGGCAGGGCGGCGGCGCCGACCGTCTCGCGCGCCTGTTCCAGACCATCATCCAGCAGGAGAGCCTGTCGCGCCTGCCCTTCCTGCCGGTCAACAAGGGCGGCGGGTCGGGGGCCGAGGCGCTGCGCTACCTGAAGGACAACCCCGGCAACCCGCACATCATCATGGCGACGCTGAACAGCTATTTCACGACGCCAATCCAGACCGACATCGGCGTCGACATCGAGGAATTCACGCCGCTGGCCCGCATGGCCGTGGATGTGTTCGCCCTTTGGGTCAACGCCGACAGCGGCATCGAGACGCTCGAGCAGTATGTCGAGGCCGCGAAGGCCGCCGGCGGCGCCTGGCGGATGGGCGGCACGGGCAGCGGGCAGGAGGACAGCCTCGTCACCGCGCTGCTCGAGCGCGAGTTCGGCATCAAGCACACCTACGTCCCGATGAGCGGCGGCGGCGACGTCGCCACGCAGCTCGCGGGCGGCCACATCGACGCCAGCGTGAACAACCCCTCCGAGGCCATCGGCTTCTGGCAGGCGGGCAAGGTGCGCCCGATCGCGCTGCTGACGGCCGACCGGCTCGAAAGCATGCCGGGCGTGCCGACCTTCGCCGAACTCGGCACGCCGCTGGAATACTACATGCAGCGCAGCTTCGTCGCGCCCGCCGGGCTGACCGAGGCGCAGCAGGCCTATTACGCCGACCTGTTCCGGCGCCTCAGCGAAAGCGCCGCCTGGCAGACCTACGCGTCCGAGCAGGCGCTGCTGACCGACTTCCTGACCGGGGACGACCTTCAGGCCTACTTCCTGCGCGAGCGCGAGCTGCACCGCGGCATCCTCGCCACGCTCGACCAGCCGTCCTGACCGCACAACCGGCGCAAGTCCCGTCCTGCAGAGCCGGATGCGGCTTCGGCCGCGTCCGGCGAAGCGTGCCGCCCGTTCCCGCATCGCACCGGAAGGAAAGCCCGTCGCCATGCTGAAAGCCCTGATGAAACCCGAAAGCCTCATCGCCGCGGGACTGATGGCGTTCGCGGCGTGGTGCATGCTGCTGGCGACCGAGCTCGCCATCGGCTGGGACGGCGCCCGCGGGCCGGGGGGCGGGGCGTTCCCGTTCTGGCTGTCCGCGATCATGCTGGCCGCGACCGGCGCCGTCTTCCTGCGCTCGGTGCTGGCCGGCGTGCGGCCAGTCGACCGCGCGCCGTTCTTCGAACCCGACATGGTGGGGTCGGTGGCCGCGGTGGTGCTGGCCCTTACCGTCACCGTGGCGCTGCTGCCCATAGCCGGCACCTACATCGCCATCCCGCTGTTCATGCTGTGGTACCTGCGATTCTTCGGCCGCAACGGCTGGACCGTGACGCTCGCGATCACGCTGGCGACACCGATGGTGCTGTTCTTCTTCTTCGAGGTCGCGCTCCTGATCCTGCTGCCGAAGGGCTATACCGAGCCGCTGTTCTTTCCGCTTTACGCCATGTTCTTCTGACGGGGGCCGCCGTGGAAATCCTCTCGCTGCTCGGCCAGGGCTTCGCCGTCTCGCTCCAGCCGCTCAACATCGCGATCGTGGTCGTCGGCGTCACGCTGGGCCTGTTCGTGGGCGCGATGCCCGGGCTCGGCTCGGTCAACGGCGTTGCCATCGTGCTGCCGCTGACCTTCATCGTGCCGCCGGCCTCGGCGATCATCTTCCTCGCGGCGCTGTACTACGGCGCGATGTACGGGGGTGCGATCAGCTCGATCCTGCTGGGCATCCCCGGGGCCTCGACCGCGGTCGCCACAACCTTCGACGGCAGGCCCATGGCGCAGCAGGGCAAGGCCGGTCTGGCGCTGATCGCCGCCGCCGGGGCCTCCTTCGTGGGGGGCACGATCTCGGTGGTCCTGTTCACCCTGTTCGCCGTGCCGCTGGCCGATTTCTCGCTGCGCTTCGGTGCCGCCGAGAACTTCGCGCTGGTGCTGCTGGCCTTCACCACCTTCGTCGGGCTCGGCGGCGACGACACGCTCAAGACCATCGCCATGATCTGCCTCGGGCTGGTCCTGTCGACGGTGGGGCTCGACCTCATCACGGGGCAGCCGCGGCTGGTGTTCTTCGACCTGCCGGGCTTCTATGCAGGCGTGTCGTTCCTCGTGCTCGCCATCGGCGTCTACGGCGTGGGCGAGGTGCTGTGGACGATCGAGAAATCGCGCGTCGCGCCGACCGTGACCCCTGCGAAGATCTCGATGGCCGAGATGCGCCACGCCTTCGGCCTGATCGCGCGGACCTGGCGCACCATGACCATGGGCTCGGTGCTGGGCTTCTTCGTCGGCATGCTGCCGGCGGCGGGCGCGACCCCGGCCTCGCTGATGGCCTACGGCATCGCCAAAAGCACGTCGAAGACGCCCGAGACCTTCGGCCGCGGCAACATCGAGGGCGTCGTGGCGCCGGAGACGGCGAACAACGCCGCCTCCACGGGGTCGCTGCTGCCGATGCTGTCGCTCGGCATCCCCGGCTCGCCCACCACGGCGCTGCTGCTGGGCGGCATGGTGATGTGGGGGCTGATGCCCGGCCCGATGCTGTTCCGCGAGCAGTCGGATTTCGTCTGGGGGCTGATCTCGTCGCTCTACACCGCCAACCTCGCGGCGGTGCTGGTCAACCTCGCGCTGATCCCGCTGTTCGTCTGGGCGCTGAAGATGCCGTTCTCGGTGCTGTGCACGGTGGTGCTGGTGCTGTGCATCGTCGGCGGCTATGCCCCGGGCCAGCGGCTGCACGATGTCTGGCTGATCGTCGGCCTCGGCGTCGTCGCCTATCTGCTGCGCAAGGCGGACTACCCGCTCGCGCCGCTGGTGCTGGCGCTGGTGCTGGGCCCGGTGATGGAGCAGAGCTTCCGCCAGGCGCTGATCGCGGCGCAGGGCGATGCGACCACCTTCGTCACCCGGCCGCTGTCGGCCGTTTTCGTCGCGATTGCGGCGGTGTTCTTCCTGCTGCCGGCGCTTTCCCGGCTCTGGACCCGGCGCGGGGCGTCCCGCACTGCGTGACCCCGCGCGACGGGTCATGTTCCGATCAACGGAGACTGCACACCATGTCGGACACCCTCAAGGCCCTGCTGGCCGACCATCCCGCCGATGCGCCGGCGCTCGGCGCGCCCGACCGGCCCTGGCTCAGCCATGGCGGGCTGCGCGACCTCGCGGCCGCGACCGCCTCCAGCCTGCACGCGGCCGGGATCGGGCGCGGCGACCGGGTGGCCATCGTGCTGCCGAACGGGCCCGAGATGGCCGCGGCCTTCGTCACGGTGGCGCAGGCCGCGACCACCGCGCCGCTGAACCCCGCCTACCGGGTGGACGAGTTCGACTTCTACCTGTCCGACCTGAAGGCCAAGGCCGTGATCCTGCCCGAGGGCTATGACGGCCCGGCGCTCGAGGCCGCGGGCCGGCACGGCCTTGCCGTGCTGCGCCTGTCCTTCGACCCGGCCGGCCCAGCGGGCCTGTTCGCCCTGCGCGCCGAGGGCGCGGCGGCCGGCGCGCCCGATGCGGCCGCGGCGGGCCCGGACGACATCGCGCTGATCCTGCACACCTCGGGCACGACCTCGCGCCCCAAGATCGTGCCGCTGCTGCAGCGCAACGTCGCCGCCTCGGCGCGCCACATCGGGGCCTCGCTGGCGCTGACGCCGGCCGACCGCTGCATGAACATGATGCCGCTGTTCCACATCCACGGCCTGCTGGCGGCGATCTCGTCCAGCCTCGCCGCCGGGGCCTCGATCTGGTGCGCGCCCGGCTTCGACGCGCTGCGGGTGTTCGGCTGGCTCGATGCCGCCCGGCCCAGCTGGTACACGGCGGTGCCGACCATGCACCAGGCGATCCTCGCCCGCGCGCCGCGCAACGCCGACGCCGTGGCGCGCGCGCGGCTGCGGCTGATCCGCTCCTCCTCCGCCTCGCTGCCGCCGCAGGTGATGGTGGCGCTGTCGGAGACCTTCGGCTGCCCGGTGATCGAGAGCTACGGCATGACCGAGGCCGCGCACCAGATGGCGTCGAACCCGCTGCCGCCGCGGGCGCAGAAGCCCGGCTCGGTGGGCGTCGCGGCGGGGCCGGAGGTGCGCGTCGCGCACGAGATCGAGAACCGGCTGCTGGCCATGGACGCGACCGGCGAGGTGGTGATCTCGGGCCCCAACGTCACGCCGGGCTACGAGGGCAACCCGGAGGCGAACGCCAAGAACTTCTTCGAGGCCGATGGGCGGCGCTGGTTCCGGACCGGCGACCAGGGGGCCTTCGACGCCGAGGGCTATCTCTGCCTGACGGGCCGCCTGAAGGAGATCATCAACCGCGGCGGCGAGAAGGTCAGCCCGCTCGAGGTCGACGCCGTGCTGATGGACCACCCCGCCGTGGCGCAGGTTGTGACCTTCGCCCTGCCCCACCCGAAGCTGGGCGAGGAGGTCGCGGCGGCGGTGGTGCTGCGCGAGGGGATGACCGCCACCGAGCGCGAGATCCGCGACTTCGCCGCCGGCCGGCTGGCCGACTTCAAGGCCCCGCGCAAGGTGCTGATCCTCGACGAGATCCCCAAGGGCGCCACGGGCAAGCTGCAGCGCATCGGCCTCGCCGAGAAGCTGGGCCTCGCGGCGGAGGCGTGAGCGGATGAGGATCTGCATCTTCGGGGCCGGCGCCATCGGCGGCTACATGGGGGCCAAGCTCGCGAAGGGCGGGGCGGATGTCAGCCTGGTCGCGCGCGGCCCGCATCTGGCCGCGATGCGCGCGCGGGGCCTGACCCTGATCGAGGAGGAGGGGACCTTCACCGTGCCCGTCCGCGCGGCGGAGGACCCGGCCGAGCTCGGCCCGCAGGATTACGTCGTCGTGACGCTGAAGGCCCATTCCGTGCCGCCGGTGGTGGGGCGGATGCAGCCGCTGATCGGCCCCGGCACCACCATCGTGTCGGGCGTGAACGGCGTGCCCTGGTGGTACTTCCACGGGCTGGAGGGACCGCTGGCCGGCACGCGGCTGGAGAGCGTCGATCCCGGCGGCGCGCAGTGGGAGGGGTTCGGCCCCGAGCGGGTGCTGGGCTGCGTCGTCTATCCGGCCGCCGAGGTGGCGGAGCCGGGCGTGATCCGGCACATCGAGGGCAACCGCTTCACCCTGGGCGAGCCGACGGGCGAGAAATCAGCCCGCGCCGTTCGCCTGTCCGATGCGCTGCAGGCCGTGGGCCTGAAGGCCCCGGTGCGCCCGCGCATCCGCGACGAGATCTGGGTCAAGCTGTGGGGCAACCTGTCCTTCAACCCGATCTCGGCGCTGACGCACGCGACGCTCGACGTGCTGTGCACCGATACCGGCACGCGCGCCGTGGCGCGGGCGATGATGCTGGAGGCGCAGGCCATCGCCGAGGCGCTGGGGGTGAAGTTCCCCATCGACGTCGACCGGCGCATCGACGGCGGGGCGGCGGTCGGGGCGCATCGCACCTCGATGCTCCAGGATCTCGACGCGGGCCGGCCGATGGAGATCGACGCGCTGGTGACGGCGGTGCAGGAGCTGGGCCGGCTGACCGGCGTGCCCACGCCGACCATCGACACGGTGCTGGCGCTGGTCCGCCTGCGCGCCCGCAGCGCGGGGCTTTACGGCTGAGGCCGCGTCCCGACGGGCGCGGTCCGCAGCGCCGCGCCCTCGACCCGCCCATCCGGGGAGAAGCCGCCGTGTCCCAGCGCGGGACAGTTGATATCATTGCATGAACTTGGTTAACGCGTTGATGAAACCATAATTTCCCAATCCGTTCGCCCTGTCGCGGCGCGGTGTGTGCCGGCCGATGGGC
>DAIPIU010000081.1:0-5451 GCA_036770645.1 Rubrimonas sp.
GGCGGCCCACCGCGTCGATCTCGTCGATGAACACGATGCAGGGCGCGTTCTTCTTCGCCTGCTCGAACATGTCGCGCACGCGGCTCGCGCCGACGCCCACGAACATCTCGACGAAATCCGACCCCGAGATGGTGAAGAACGGCACGCCGGCCTCGCCCGCGATGGCGCGCGCCAGCAGCGTCTTGCCGGTGCCGGGGGGGCCGACGAGCAGCGCGCCCTTGGGGATCTTGCCGCCGAGGCGCGAGAACTTCTGCGGGTCGCGCAGGAACTCGACGATCTCCTGCAACTCCTCCTTGGCCTCGTCGATGCCGGCGACCTCGTCGAAGGTGACCTTGCCAGTCTTCTCCGTCAGCAGCTTGGCCTTCGACTTGCCGAAGCCCATCGCGCCCCGCGACCCGCCCTGCATGCGGTTGAGGAAGAAGATCCACACGCCGAACAGGATCAGCATCGGCAGCCAGAACGACAGCGTCGACAGGAACCCGCTCTGGGTCTGGGGCTCGACGGTGACGCGCACGTTGCCGCGCCGCAGCGTGTCGAGGATGTCGGCGCCCATGGGCTGGGTCGTCACGAAGCCCTCGCCGGTGTTCAGCCGGCCCGTAATGCGCTCGCCGTCGATGCGCACCTCGCCGACCTCGCCGTTGTCGGCGCGGGTCATGAACTCGGAAAACGCCATCTGGCCGCCGCCCGTGCTCGGCGCGCCGCCGCTGAACACGTTGAAAAGCATGACCAGCAGCAGGATCGCCACAGCCCAGAAAGCGAAGTTCTTGACATTGCCCACGGGCTTGTCTCTCCCCGACCCGGCGGCACGTCGCGGCCGCCCATTCGGCAGGTAATCAGCCGGGCCGCGAAATCAACGCGCCGCTTCGTCCCCGCCATCCGCAAGCCACGCCTGCATCCCCTCACCATAGGCGGCAAGCGGCGCGCAGGCCAAGCCCCCGTCATGCCACAGGGCGGGCGTGGCGGCGCGCGCGGCGCGCGGGGCAGCGCGCCAGGGCGGGGGCGCGCGCCACCCGGCCCGGGCCGCGCGGGCCAGCGCCGCGAGCCCCGCCTCGCCCAGCGGCCCGACATGGCCCGGCGCGGCGCAGGCGAGGCGGAACCGGCCGTCCCAGACGGCGCCCGGGGCGCGCGCGGCCTCGCGCGCGGCGTCGCGCGCAGCGGCCGCGGGCTCGCGCGTCGCCGCCACGGTCCCGTCGCGCCACGCCACGAGGCAGCCCGCCAGCGCCCGCCGGCCCGCCTTCGCGTCGCGCATCGGCGCAAGCAGGCCCAGCAGGGCGGCCGTCCGCGGCGCGACGCGCAGGCCGCGCGCGCCGTCGAGCGCGCGGCCCAGCAGGCGCAGCGCGGTGTCGTCCGGCGCGGCCCGCAGCGGCGCGAGCGCGAAGGTCGCCTCGCCCAGCGCGCCGCGGCGCAGCGCCGCCGCGGCCGCCAGCGCGTCGGTCGCCGCCTCGAGCGCGGCCCGGGCGCGGGCGGCGGCTTCGGCGGCGGTCGCCAGCGCGCCCGCGCCGATCCCGAGCGGCGCCAGCGCGGCCAGCGCCGCGCGGGCGCGCGCCCGCTCGAAGCGGGGGTCGGCATTGGAGGGGTCGTCGATCCAGCGTTCGCCCCGCGCCGACAGCCACGCGCGCAGCGCTTCCCGGCCGACGCCCAGCATCGGCCGCAGCCACAGCGCCCCGTCGCGCCGCGTCGCCCCGGGCATGGCGGCCATGCCGTCGATGGCCCCGCCGCGCGCCAGCGCCATCAGCACGGTCTCGGCCTGATCGTCGCGGGTGTGGCCCAGCGCCACGGCCGCAAGTCCGCGGCCGCGCGCCCAGTCCGCCAGCAGCGCCCGCCGCCCCGCCCGCGCCGCGGCCATCAGGTTGCCGCGCGCGGGCGGCGTCCAGCGCAGCGCGTCGCAGGACAGGCCGAGCGCCGATGCGCGGGCGGCGACGAAGCGCGTCTCGGCGCCGGCCTCGGCCCGCAGGCCGTGGTCGATGCTCGCCACGCGGAGCGGCACGCCCCGCGTGGCGGCCCAGCCCGCCGCGATCAGCATCAGCGCGAGGCTGTCGCCCCCGCCCGACACGGCGAGGCCCAGCGCGCCCCCCGGATGCAGCCGGTCGAGCGCCGCGGCGACCGCGGCCCCCGGGTCGCGGTCGGCGTCGGGCCCGGAATCGGCGCTCAGCGGCAGCTCGCCTGTTCCGCGGCCCGGTCGGCGCGGGCCAGCACCCCCGCCGGCGCGCCCGGATAGCGCAGGCGCAGTTCGGCCAGCGTGCCGCAGGCTTCCTCGAAGCGGCCGAGCGCCACGAGCGAAGTGCCGAGGCCCAGCAGGTTGTTCGGCGCGAAGGGCGCGCCGGGATGGTCGCGGAAACCGGCGAGGAACTGCCGCGCGGCCTCCTGGTGCCGGCCCTCGGTCTCGAGCGCGCTGCCCAGCAGGTGATGGGCCTGCGCGGCCAGCGGGCTGTCGGGATAGCGGCCCACGAACGCCCCCAGCGACAGGGCGCCCAGATCGACGCCCCCGCGCGCCAGATCCGCCGCCGCCGCATCGAAGGCGGCGCGCTGCTCCGCATCCGGCGCCTCGACCCGCAGCGTCCCGAGCGGCGCGGGCGGCGGCGCGGTCGTGACCGGCGGCTGCGGCGGCTGGACCGCCCCCCCGGGCGGCGGGTTCGAGAGGGCGGCCATCGGGTCGCCGCCCTCCAGCTCGATCAGACGCATCTCGAGGTCGGTCAGCCGGGCGGCCGACTCCGATTCGGCCTGCCGCAGCCGCTGCTCCAGCGTCTCGACCTGCGCGGTCAGCCGCCGGATCTCGGCCTGGTAGGCGTCGAGCCGCCCCAGAAGCTCGGCCGCCAGCGCGTCGCGCTGGGCCGCGGCGGGACTCGGGGCGAGCCCCCACGCCGCGGCCGCGAACGCGAGCGCGGCCGCGGCAGCGCGGTGCGGCGCGCCGACCCGGCGGCGGGGGGCCATCGCCCCGGCCTCAGCTCATCGGCGCGCCGGCGACCACGGTCACCGCGCGGCGGTTCTGGGCCCAGCTGCCCTCGTCCGAGCCCAGCGCGACGGGCCGCTCCTTGCCGAAGGACACGGTGCGCATGCGCGCGGCCGCGACGCCCTGCGACAGCAGGAAGTCGCGCGCGGCCTGGGCGCGCCGGGCCCCGAGCGCGAGGTTGTACTCGCGGGTGCCGCGCTCGTCGGCATGCCCCTCGATGGTGATCGAGGCGGCCGGGTTGGCCATCAGCCACTGGGCCTGACGCACCAGCGTGTCGCGCGCCACGGGGTCGATGCTGGCGCTGTCGAAGGCGAAGAACACGCGGTCGCCCACCGTCACGTTGAAATACTCGACGGAGGACGGATTCAGCGAGCCGGCTCCGAAACCGCCGGCGCCGCCGGCGCCGTCGGTCGAGGCCATGGGGTCTGGGTCGCTGGCGCAGGCCGCGAGGCCGAGCGACAGCAGGGCGGCGAAGGCGAACTTGGCGACGGGGAACATGAACGCTTTGTCTCCGGGTTGGCGGACGCGCCCGCGGCGGCCGCTGCTGGGTTGTGTGCCGCAAACCGCGCCCGCCGGCAATCGCCCGGCCCGCGCGGCGCGGCGGTGTCCCCGGTCACCGCAGCAGCGGCGACCAGGCGGGATCGGAGGCCGCGCCGGCGGCCGGCAGGCGGCGCAGGTTGCGGCCGGTGATGTCGACGCTCCAGATCGAGGACTGGCCCTGCTGGCCGGGGCTTTCGCGGAAGAAGCTGAGGACGCGCCCGTTCGGGGCCCAGCTCGGCCCCTCGGAGTGGAAGGTGGCGTCGAGGATGCGCTCGCCCGAGCCGTCGACCCCCATCACCCCGACCGAGAACTGGCCGCCGCCCTGGCGGGTGAAGGCGATGAGATCGCCGCGCGGCGACCAGACCGGCGTGGAATAGCGGCCCGCGCCGAAGCTGACGCGCTGGGCGGGCCCGCCGGTCGCCGGCATGACGTAGATCTGCGAGCCCCCGCCCCGGTCGCTCTCGAAGGCGATCCGGGTCCCGTCGGGCGAGAAGGACGGCGCCGTGTCGATCGACCCGCCCGAGGTCAGCCGCCGCAGCTGGCGCGAGGACAGCTCCATCAGGAAGATGTCGGTCGCGCCGTCGGCCACCATCGACAGTGCCACCTGGCGCCCGTCGGGCGAGAAGCGCGGCGCGAAGGACATGCCGGGAAAGCGCCCCAGCACCTCCTGCCGCCCGGTGTCCAGGTCGTAGAGGTAGATCTGCGGCTGACCGGACCGGTAGGAGATGTAGAGGATCTCCTGGTCCGTGGGCGAGAAGCGCGGCGTCAGCACCAGATCGCCCCCGTCCGTGAGCCGGCGCTGATTCGCGCCGTCCTGGTCCATCAGCGTCAGGGCCTTGCGCCGGTCGCCTTTCGGGCCGCTCTCGGCCACGAACACGATGCGGCTGTCGAAATAGGGGCCCTCGCCGGTCAGGCTCGCATAGATGCCGTCCGAGACCTTGTGCGCCACGCGCCGCCAGGCGTCGGGCGCGCCGTGCAGCACCAGGCCCTCGATCTGTTCGCCGCTGGAGACGTCGAACAGGCGGAAGCGCACGCGCAGCCTGCCGTCGGGCTCGATCGCCGCGTCGCCGACGACCAGGGCTTCGGCGTTGATCGCCCGCCAGTCGGGCCAGGACGGGCTGTCGTCGATGTTGGCCAGCTTCTGGATGTGGGCGGCCGGCGGGATCATGCGGAACAGCCCCGAGCCGTCGAGGTTGGCCGCGATGACCTCCCCCGCATCGGCCGCGGCCTGCTGCGCTGCGGGACCGGCGAACAGCGGCGCCATCGCGACGGCGATGGGGCGGAATTCGCCGCCGGCGATGGTGATCTCCAGCGGTCCGCCTTGGGCGCGGCCTTGACGGGGCGCGAAGGCGGTGCCGGCGGCGAGGCCCGCGAGCGCGGCGCGGCGGGTGAGCGTCGTCATTGGAAGGTGATCTCCTCGGGCGTGAAGGTCACGAGCATGGTGCGCCAGACATCGTAGCTCTCGCGCGGCAGGCGGGCGAACACGCCGTCCTGTTCGGCGCGCTTCAGCGCCGCAAGGCCGAAGCGGCTCAGGGCGGCGTGCTGCTGGTCGAGCGCGCCTGCCGGCGCGACGACCCGCGGCGACGGGGCAAGGACGCCGTCGCTGGTGAGCTGGACCTCGAACTGCACGCGCGTCGCGGCGGCGTTCAGCGTGCCCTGCACGGGCTTGAAATGCCGTCGGATGCCGGCCATCAGCGCGCCACGCGCCGTCCCCGACAGCGGTCGGTCGAGACGGGCGGTCGGCCCAGCGGCCGGAGCGGCCGCCGCAGCCGCCGCGATGGCGGCGTCGAGCGCCGAACGGTCGGGCTGCGCGGGCGCGCGCGACTGCTGCGGCGTCGGCGCGGGGAGCCGCGCCTCGGCCTGCTGTGCGGCGGGGGGCGTCGGCTGCGGCTCGCGAGGGCGCTCCGCCGGCCGCGGCGGCCGCGGGGCTGGCGGGGGCGGGATCGCCTCGGCGACGGGCG
>DAIPIU010000081.1:5551-10799 GCA_036770645.1 Rubrimonas sp.
GCCGGCCGCGGCGGCCGCGGGGCTGGCGGGGGCGGGATCGCCTCGGCGACGGGCGGCGCCTCCGGCTCCTCGGGCTCGGCGGCGCGCGGCGGCTCGGCAGGCGGCCCGGCGACGGCCGCGGGCTGCGGCGGCGGCTCTGGCGCGCGCTCGGGCGGCGGCGCCTCGGCCGTGTCGTCGGGGACGACGGGCGCGGGCGCAAGGGGCGTCTCGGCCGGCTGCGGCGGGGCCGGGGGCGGCGGCGGTGACGGGGGCGGCTCGCGCGCGGCCGCGGGGGCCGGCGGCGCCGGCTGCGCCGCGGTCGGCGGCCGGGGGGACAGGGCCGCGACCGCGGCCGGCGCGTCGGGCGCGCTGTCGGCATCGGCCGGGCGGTCGGGCGCGGGCGCCGCGGGGACCGGCGGCGCCGCGGCCTCGGCGGGCGGCGGCTCCTGGTCCGCGGGCGGCGGCGGCGGCGCGGCGGGCACGGGGGCGGCGACAGGGGCGCTCGGCGCCGGGGCCGGCATCTGCGGGGCCTGCGACATCGCGGCGTCGAAGGCCGCGCCCGAGATCAGCTCGACCTGCGTCGTCTCCGCCATCGGGGGCGGGGCGGTCCGGAACAGAACGCCGCCGAACAGCGCCAGCAGGATCGCTCCGCCATGCAGCGCGGCGGAGACCGCAGCGCCGGTCATGTCCGGGCGCCCCGCGCGGGCCTGCGAGGCGGCCGACCGCTTCGACGCTGTCCCGGGCCCCGCCACGCCATCCCCCTTCGGCTCAGGGCCGGGCGGCCGCGGGACCGCGGCCCGCGGGGTCGGTCACCAGCCCGATGTTGCGCACGCCGCCCGCGTTCAGCACGCCCATGACCTGCGCCACGCGGCCGTAGTCCAGCGCGGCGTCGGCGCGCAGGAACACGCGGTCCGAGGCGCGCTCGGCCATTATCGCCTGCAGCCGCGGCGCGAGCTCCTCGAACGCCACCTCGGATCGCTGCACGAACACGCGGCCCTCGGCGTCGAGGTTCACCGTCAGCGGCTCCTCCGGCTCGACCGGCAGGGGCTGGGCGGCGGTGCGCGGCAGCTGCAGCGGCACGCCCACGGTCATCAGCGGCGCCGCGACCATGAAGATCACCAGCAGCACCATCATCACGTCCACGAAGGGCGTGACGTTCATCTCGTTCATCGGCCCCGAGCGCCGGCGCATCCGGCGCAGGGCGCGGCGGGTCGCGGCGGCGCTCACGGCTCGCCCCGCAGCATCTGGCGCGACAGGATCACCGAGAACTCGTCGGCGAAGGCCTCCAGCCGCCCGGCCAGCGCCTGCGCGTCGGCGGTCAGCTTGTTGAAGAAGATCACCGCCGGGATCGCGGCCAGCAGACCGATGGCCGTTGTCACCAGCGCCTCGGCCAGGCCCGGCGCCACGGTGGCGAGGTTGGTGTTCTGCTGCATCGAGATCTGCTCGAAGGACGTCATGATCCCCCAGACCGTGCCGAACAGCCCGACATAGGGCGCGACCGAGCCCACGCTCGCCAGCCACCCCAGCCGCTCCGCGATGCCCTCGCTCTCGCGCGCCAGCGCCACGTCGAGGCTGCGGTCGATGCGGTCTGCCGCCCCCGGCAGCAGCCGCCCGCCCTTGTCGAAGCTGCGCCGCCACTCGGCCATGCCGGCCGAGAACACCCGCTCGATGGCCGAGCGCGGCTTGGCGCCGACCCGGTCGAACAGCGCGTCGAGCGGCTGGCCCGACCAGAACGCGTCCTCGAACATCGCCGCGTCGCGCCGGATGCGCCGGTATTCCAGCGCCTTGCCGATGATGATCGCCCATGACCAGAACGAGGCGACGATCAGCAGTATCATCACCGCCTTGACCATCGGGCCCGAGCGCCAGAACATCGCGACCAACGAAAAGTCGATCGCCTGACCGGCCGCCAGCGCTTCCGTCTCCATGCCGCTCGCCTCGTGTTCGGGGTCTTGCCGCCCCGGTGGCGCCGCGCCGGAACGCGACCCGCCGTCGCTCCCGTTGCGCCTGCTTTGCGCCGGTTCTATGGCCGAGAATCGATCACCGCGCGCCGCGCGTCAATCGCGCCGCGGCTGCCGCGCGCGGACCGTCGCGGCGCGTTGCTGCGCCGCACGCGCGGACCTCGGGCGCCGGCCCCGCGAAGTCCCCCGCCGCCGCCGTCAGCCGCCCAGCGCCGCGCGCACAGCGTCGGGCAGACGCGCGGCGCGCCCGTCCGCCCCCATGCAGGCCAGCCGCACCGCGGCGCGGAACAGCGGCCGGCCCTCGCGCAGCACCCGCTGCTCCATGTCGACGCTCGCCCCGCCCAGCCGCTCCAGCCGCGTCTCCACCGCCAGCAGGTCGTCGAACCGCGCAGGCGACAGCCACTCGGCCGACACGCGCACCACGGCGAACACCAGGCCCGCGCCCGCCTTCAGCGCCCCCTGGTCCACGCCCGCGTCCCGCAGCGCCTCGGTGCGCCCGCGCTCGATGAACTTCAGGTAGTTGGCGTAATAGACGATCCCCGCGAGGTCGGTGTCCTCGTAATAGACGCGGACGGGGTGCAGATGGGGGGTCATGGGATCAGCTCCTGCGGAACAGCCGGCCGACGCCCGCCGCCGCGGCGCCCCCGACGATCCATCCGATCAGGCCGTACAGCCAGAGCCCGTACTGGACCAGGGTGCCGCGGTCCGTCGTCATGTCGGGGCGGAAGGCGTCCGCCTGACCGAACTTCACCAGAGGGATGAAGGTCTCGACGGCATAGACGACCGGCAGGAACGGCGGCGGCGCGGAGACGCCGGCGGCCGGCGGGTCCGGCCGCTTCGCCAGCAGCATCACGTCGGCGTTGCTCCAGAGCAGCGCGGTGCCCGCGGCCACCAGCACGACCACGTTGATCAGCGCGCGCCGGGGCTCGTGACCGTAGGCGGTCATCTCAAGCATGCGCGTCCAGGCCCAGTGGGCGGCCTTGCCCGGAAGCGTCGCGCGCGCGCGAAGGCCGGCCCGTCGCAAGGCGCGTTCCTTGGCGATCAGGATGGCCGTGGCATCCGTCTCGTGGCCGGTCTCGCGCAGGACCCGCGCGCATTGCTCGTAGGGCTGCGGGCGGAAGTCGCCCCCGTCCAGCAGGCCGAGCCACGCGATGCGATCCGCGGCGGATGTGGGCGCGCCGCCGACGAAGGCGCGATAGGTGCAGCGGTCGAGCCGCAGCCTGCCCTTCGCGGGCCAGCAGGCGCGCTCGTCGCACAGGACGCCGATGCTCGCCGCGGTCAGGTCCAGCATGCCGTCCACCGCCGTGCCGTTGCGCAGGAACAGCGCGCCATCGATGCGGATGCGGTCGAGGTCGAGCGCGACGCCGCCGGGATTGGCGAAGCTCGCCCCAACGGCGTCGAAATCCCCGGCGACATGCGCGGCCCTGAAGACGGCCCCGCCGGAGACCTGCGCCCCGTCCAGCGACAGCAGCCCCGCCCGCAGGACCGATGCGTTCAGGGCCGCGCCGCCGGCGGCACGGACCGTCAGCTTCGCGAGTTGCGCGTTGCCCTTCAGGTCGGCCCGCGTCAGGTCCAGCGGGCCGTCGAGTCGCATCTCCCAGGCCCAGAGATCGGCCTCCACGGTGGTGTGCGACAGGTCGAGGGCGGGGAATTCGAAGGCCGGATCCGCGCCGCCCTCCGCCGCGGCGGGCGGCGGCCCCGCTTCCCGCCCCTGCCGCGCCGAAAGCCCGACGAGATCCAGGATCGAGCGGAACCGCCCGCCGATCAGGTTCAGGCCGCCCGCGACCTCCGCGTCGCGGAAGGTCGCGAAGCCCGCGACCTCCATGACGTCGCCCTCGAATCCGGCGGGCAGCGCGCTCGCCTTCAGCGACAGGCCCGGCAGCGTCGCGCCGCGCATCAGCACGCGATCCGGCAGCGTCGACGCCTCGATCTGCAGGAAACAGCCGACCTTGCAGCCGCACAGGTCGATGCCGCGCGTCTCGGCCCCCTCCGGGCCGTCGCCGGCGATCCAGGCCCCGACCACATGCAGGCCGCGCTGGTGCACCACGATGCCCTCGCCTCCCGTGGCGAGGCGGCGCAGAAGCCCGGCGCGCACGACGCGCTCGGGCGACGGCGCCTCGGGCCGCGCCCCGTCGCCGAGGCGCGTCTCCCGTCCGGCGCGGGCATCCTCGACCACGCGCCGCTCGGCCGGCCCCAGCGGGGCGAAACCGGCGAACGGGTCGGGCCGCGCCGCCTCGGTCATCCCCGCGCCTCCGCGATCAGGGTCATGCGGGCCGCCAGCCGCAGCGCCAGCGCCGGGTCGCGCGCCTGCGCCGGCAGGGCGGGATCGTAGGCGGCGCGGGCCAGATCCGCCAGCCAGGGCTTCACCACCGCGCGCCCCGTCTCCACGATGCGGGCGATGGGGCTTTCGTCCGTGAAGGCATGGTCGGACCACAGCAGCAGCGACTGGAAGGCCTGCGTCGTGGCCAGCGTCTGCGCCGAGACCCGCCGCAGGTCGTCGTCATAGCGCAGCAGCACCAGGCACAGGCGGATCGCGCCGCCCTCGTCGAAGCCGAAGATGCGGTACTGGTTCGCCCCCGCCCCCTTCAGCACCGAAATCAGCTTCGCAAGATCGGGGATCAGCCGGTCCAGCCCCGGCATCCCCGCCAGTTCCGCCCAGTCGGTGCAGAAGAAGGTCAGGTAGTTCGCGCCCAGCTCCGGGTCCGACCCGGCCACCGGCAGGCCGCCCAGCCCCGCCACCGCCGCCAGCGCCTCGGCCACCACCCGCTCGCCGGCCTCGTCGGTGCCGAAGGTCACCGGCGCGAGCGGCCGCCCCCAGCGCGCGAAGCGGAACTGTCCGTCCGAGCGCGTGAACAGCGCCGCGATGCGCGCGGCGTCGGGGGCGGAGGGGGCGGCGGCGTCAGTCACTCTTCACGATCCCCGAAAACCCCGCGACGGCCAGAAGCGTCAGCGCCCATCCCGCCCCGATATGCACCCACAGCCACACCCGGGCAAAGGCCCCGACCGGCCCCGCGCTCTCGTCGGGCAGCCAGAACCCCTGCATCTCCAGCGACACCACCGGCAGCAGCGCATCGGCCGAATAGACCAGCGCATCGAAGCGCGGATACTGCGCCGCCTCCGGCGCTTCCCGCCAGCAGGCGAGCTGCGACTGCCCCGGCGCGCGCCGGCCTGTCGCAGTCTTGGGCAGCGAAGGAGCGTGCGCGCGAAGGCCCGCGTCGATCCCGCACAGCACCCATTCCGGACTGCGCAACACCATCGGCTGGTTGGGCTTGATCGCGTCGGTCGCCGCGGCCCCGCCGAACACCGCG
>DAIPIU010000021.1:0-33195 GCA_036770645.1 Rubrimonas sp.
AGATGCTGATGGCCGGCAAGCTCGGCGGCACCGGCAAGATGATCATCCTGCCCGTGGACCAGGGCTTCGAGCACGGCCCCGCGCGCAGCTTCGCGCCGAATCCGGCCGGCTACGACCCGCATTACCACTACCAGATGGCCATCGACGCCGGGCTGAACGCCTATGCCGCGCCGCTGGGGCCGCTCGAGGCCGGGGCCGACAGCTTCGCCGGGCAGATCCCGACCATCCTCAAGATGAACTCGTCGAATTCGCTGCTGTCGGGCACCGCCGGCAAGGACCAGGCGATCACGGCCTCGGTCGACGACGCGCTGCGGCTGGGCTGCGCGGCCATCGGCTTCACGATCTATCCGGGCTCGGACTGCTCGCTCGACATGTTCGAGGAGATCGTCGAACTGCGCCGCGAGGCGGCCTCGGTCGGCATCGCCACCGTGATCTGGTCCTATCCCCGCGGCGAGGGCATCACGAAGGAGGGCGAGCTCGCCATCGACGTCGGCGCCTACGCCGCGCACATCGCCGCGCTTCTGGGCGCGCACATCATCAAGGTGAAGCTGACCAGCGACCACCTGATGCAGCCCGAGGCGAGGAAGGTCTACGAGGAGAAGGGCATCGACATCTCCACCCTGCCGGCGCGGGTGCGGCATGTGGTGGATGCCTGCTTCGCCGGGCGGCGCCTGGTCGTGTTCTCGGGCGGCGCGGCCAAGGGCGAGAACGCGGTCTACGACGACGCGCGCGCCATCCGCGACGGCGGCGGCAACGGCTCGATCATCGGGCGCAACACCTTCCAGCGCTCGCGCGAGGACGCGCTGGCGATGCTCGGCAAGCTGGTCGAGATCTACAAGGGCAAGGACTGAAGGTTTGCCGCGCGCGGGCCGCGAGATGCGGCCCGCGCGCCGGCAGGCCTCGCGTCGCGCCCCGTCTTCGGGGCGGGGTCACGCCCCCTCGCGCCCGCGCCGGCGCGAGGGGCGCGCGCCCTCCGCGGTCAGCAGGGGCGCGCGGGCGGGCAGGGCGTCCATGATCGCCCGCCGGGCCGCGGGGGTCATGGCCGACCAGCCCGCGATCTCGGCGCCGGTGCGCAGGCAGCCGACGCAGAGCCCCGATCCGGGGTGGATCATGCAGACGCGCACGCAGGGGCTTTCGATCTCGGCCCGGGTCCAGAGCGGCGCGTCGGTCATGGCGCGGCCGCGGCATGGGCCATGCGGTCGAGCGCGCCCTGCAGGATGAAGGCCGCGGCCATGCGGTCGACTACCTCGGCCCGCCTGCGCCGGCTGGCGTCGGCGGCGATCAGCGCCCGCTCGACCGCCGCCGTCGACAGCCGCTCGTCCCACAGCGCCACCGGCAGGCCCAGCGCGCGCGCGAGGTTGCGGGCGAAAGCCCGCGAGGCCTGGGCGCGCGGCCCCTCCGAGCCGTCCATGTTGCGCGGCAGCCCCATCACGAAGCCGGCCGCCCCGCGATGGGCGGCGATGGCGCGCAGGCGCTCGGCGTCGGCCATGAACTTGCCGCGTGGCAGGGTCTCGAGCGGGCTGGCGAGCGTGCGCCGCGGGTCCGACACCGCGACGCCGATGGTGCGGGTGCCGAGGTCGAGCCCGATCAGCGCCGCGGCGGGGCCGATCAGCGCGGCGAGGTCGGCGGGGCTTTCGAGCACGGCGCCGGCGGGCGCGCCTGCCGGCTGGGCGGTCACGGCGCGGCCACGCCCGCCTCGCGGGCGGTGCGGTCGATGATGGCGAAGGCCGCCGGGTCGGCCCCATGCGCCGCGCTGGCCCGCGCCAGCGCGTCCGCGGCCCCCTCCCCGTCGCCCAGCACCGCCAGCGCCCGGATCAGCCGCGCCCATTCCGCGGGCTCTCCGCCATCCGCGAACAGCCGCTCGCGCAGGCCCGCGACCATGCCCTCGATCATCGCCGTGCGCTCGGCCGGCGACAGGGCCGCCGCGGCCTCCATGGCCGCCGCATCGGGGCCGGGCGCGGCCGCCTGCGCCTCGGCTGCGGCGGCCACCGCGGCGTCGAAGGCCGACAGGGCCTCGGGCGCGGGCGCGAGCGCCGCGCGCGCCCGCGCCGCGGCGGCCGCGGCCTCGTCCGCCATGCCCATCGCCTCGTAGCTGCGCACGAGCTGCGCCCATTCCATCGGCCCGCCGCCGCCCTCCGCCAGCCGCTGGTCCAGCCCCCGCACGGCGGCCAGCATCTGCGCGCGCTCCTCCTCGGGCGACAGGGCCAGCGGGGGCGGGATCTCGGGTCGCGGCAGGCCCGCGCGCATCGCCAGGTCGTCGATCTGGGCGATGGTCGCCTCGCGCCACGGCGCGCCGGCCGGGCTTTCGCGCAGCAGGCCCAGCCAGACCTCCATGGCCGATTGGGGCCGGCCGGTCTGGGAGAAGGCCGCGCCCATGTAATAGCGGGCAACGGGGTTGGACGGCTCGCGCCGCAGGCCTTCGGTCAGCGCCGCCTCGGCCTCGGGCGAGACATAGCCGCCGGCCGCCAGCACCATCGACTCGGCCATGGCGATCCAGACGCTGGCCGGCGCGTCGCCCCCCGACATCTCGACGAGGCGGCTCCAGCTGCGCCAGGCATCGGCGTAGCGCCCGAACTGCGACTGGGTGCGGGCCAGCAGGAACAGGCCCTGCCGGTCGGCCTCGGGGCCGGCCGTGCGGCGCTCGAGCTCCTCGAGCAGCGCCAGCGCCTCGGCGGCCTCGGCCGGCGGCGGGGGCGGGGCCTCGCCCAGCCGCCCCTCGGCCACCGTCTGGCCGGGGCGGAAGCCCGCCGCGCGGGCCGAGGCCGGCTGGTCGGGCAGGTCGGCCGCGCCGATGCGGTCGTGCAGCCACAGCCCCGACATGGGCGCGCCGATCAGGATGGCGGCGGCCAGCGCGAAGGACGCCAGCCGCGGGGCCGGGCGGTGCGCGCTGGTGCGCTCGGCCTCGGCCGCCGCGCCCAGAAGGCGGCGCGAAATCTCGATGCGGGCCGAACGCCCCTCCTCGGCCGACAGCACGCCGCGCTCGATGTCGCGGTCGACCTCGGAGAGTTGGTCGCGGAACACCTGCGCGTCGTGCACCGCCCGCTGCGCCGCCTCGCGCCGGCCCAGCGCCAGCGGGCGGACCACCCACAGCGCCGTCAGCGCCGATGCGGCCAGCGCCGCGATCCAGAAGCCCATCGCCGTCTCCCATCGATGCCGCGGCGAAACCTAGGGGCGACCGCCGCCCGCCGCAACGGCGCGCGCCCGCGTCGCATGCGCGCCCCGCGGGCCCGGGCTGCGGACCCGCGGCCCCGGGTCCCCCCCCGGGCGGTCCGGCCGAAGGCGGATCGCCTGCGGGCCGCGTTGGGCCGGCCGGCGGCCGGGCGCCGATCCGCGTTGACAGGCCCGAGCGGCGGGCGGTCGCTTCGCCGACAACGAGAAACCACGGAGGAAGCCCATGTTCCGCATCGCCGCCGCAGGCGCGCTCGCGCTCGCCGCCCTCACGGCCCAGGCCGCCGAGCCGCGCCGCGTCGCCATCCATGTCGACGAGGACGACATCCGCACCATCAACATGGCGCTGAACAACGCCGAGAACATCTTCAAGCATTACGAGGATCTCGGGCAGGAGGTGGAGATCGAGATCGTCACCTACGGCCCCGGCCTGCACATGCTGCGCGCCGACAGCTCGCCCGTGAAGGACCGCATCGCGCTGATGTCGCTGACCCACGATAACCTCGCCTTCTCGGCCTGCCTCAACACTGTCGAGTCGATGAAGCAGCGCGAGGACCGCGAGATCGTGCTGGTCGACGAGGCCGAGGTGGTGCCCTCGGGCGCGGTGCGGCTGATGGAGCTGCAATACGAGGGCTGGGCCTACCTGCGCCCCTGAGCCGCGCGACGGTCGACTGCGGCGTCCTTTTCCGCTACCGTTCCCGAAAAAGAACGACAGGGGAGAGGACGCCGTGAAGATTTCGGAACTGCCGGAATTCCGCAACCGCGCCAAGCTGCTGACCATGACGGCCGAGACCACCGTGCTCGATGCCGCCCGCGCCATGGCTGAGAAGAATTACGGGGCGGTCGTCGTGGTGGACGACGACGGCAAGCTGGAAGGCATCTTCACCGAGCGCGACGTGCTGCGCCGCATCGTGGCGCGGAAGGCCGATCCGGAGACGACGCGGCTGGCCGAGGCGATGACCCGAGACGTCAAGACCGCGCGCGCCGACGACGAGGTGCTCGACTGCCTGCGCCAGATGTCGAACGGCCGCTTCCGCCACCTGCCGCTGGTCGACGAGGCCGGCGCGCTGCAGGGCATGGTCAGCCAGGGCGATTTCGTCGCCTACACCTGGCCGGAACTGATGCAGCGCGCGGCGACCAACACCCGCGCGCTTTTCTCGGGCAGCACGAGCCAGGTCGCGTTCCTGCTGGTCGCGATCCTGGTCTACACGCTGGTGGCGCAGGCGATCCTCGTGCGCTGAGCGCCGATCGCCGGGGCCCGGCAACCCATGGTCCGGCCGGCGTCAGTCGTAGCTGCGCAGGTCGTCGATCACCTTGCCGTCGTTGGGCAGGCTGCCGATGGGCACGATGCGCACCGCGCCCGTCAGCTTCAGCACGCCCTTCACGGTCTCGGCGATCTCTGGGACCAGCCCCTCGACCTCCGGGGCCTCGACCGCGATCTCGAAGGCGTCCTGTTCGTTCTCGCGCGTCACCGTCAGTCGCGCCTTCATCACCATCAGGTGGCGGGTGACGATCTCGGCCACCTGCTCGGGGCGCACGAACATGCCCTTGATCTTGGTGGTCTGGTCGGCCCGGCCCATCCAGCCGCGGATGCGCATGTTGGTGCGCCCGCAGGGCGAGGCGCCGGGCAGCACCGCCGACAGGTCGCCCGTGGCGAAGCGGATCAGCGGATAGTCGGGGTTCAGCGTGGTGACCACCACCTCGCCCACCTCGCCCTCGGGCACGGGCTCTCCGGTGCCGGGGCGCACGATCTCGACGATCACGCCCTCGTCCACGATCATGCCCTCCAGCGCGGGGCTCTCATAGGCGATAAGGCCCAGATCGGCGGTGGCGTAGCACTGGTGGGTGGCGATGCCGCGCTCGCGGTATTCGGCGCGCAAGGACGGGAACAAGGCACCGCCCGACACCAGCGCCCGGGTGATCGAGCCCAGCGACAGGTCGAGTTCGGCGGCCTTGTCGAGGATCAGCTTCAGGAAGTCCGGCGTGCCGGTCCAGACGCCGGGCTTCAGATGCGCCGCGGCGCGGGCCTGCGCCTCGGTGTTGCCGGTGCCGCCGGGAAACACGCAGGCCCCCACGGCGGCCGCGCCGCTTTCGAACATCATGCCGGCGGGCGTCAGGTGATAGGCGAAGCAGTTGTGCACGATGTCGCCGCGCCGCACGCCGGCCGCATGTAGCGCGCGGCCGAAGCGCCACCAGTCATGGCCGCCGCCGCCGGGCTCGAAGATCGGACCGGGCGACATGAACAAATGGCGGAAGCCCCCGGGCGTGTGGGTGGCCAGCCGCCCGAGCGGCGGCTGCGAGGCCTGGAGTTCCGCCAGCCGCCCCTTGCGCAGCACCGGGATGCGCGCGAGCGCGGCGCGCGAGGTCACCTCGTAGGGGTTCACGCCCGCCAGCTGCCACGCCATGCCCGGCGCGTTGGCCTTGGCGTTGGCGACCGCGGCGCGCAGTTCCTGCGCCAGCGCCTTCTCGCGGTCCTCGGGGTCGCGCGTCTCGAGCGCGTCGAAATTGTTCGACATCGAAGGTCTCCGCCGTGGGGCGCCGCGCGGCGCATCGGGTCACAGGTAACGCGCCCGCCGCGGCTTGTCCCGCCTCAGCTGAGCCAGCGCTTGCGGCGGCGATAGCTGCGCACGTCGCGGAAGCTCTTGCGGCCCTGCTCCGACATGCCGAGGTAGAATTCCTTGACGTCGGGGTTCTCGCGCAGCTGCGCCGCCGGGCCGTCCATGACGATGCGTCCCGATTCCAGGATGTAGCCGTAATGGGCGAAGCGCAGCGCGATGTTGGTGTTCTGCTCGGCCAGCAGGAAGGACACGCCCTGCTCCGCGTTCAGCCGCTGCACGATGCCGAAGATCTGCTCGACGATCTGGGGCGCGAGGCCCATGGACGGCTCGTCCAGAAGGATGGTCTCGGGGCGGCTCATCAATGCGCGGCCGATGGCGCACATCTGCTGCTCGCCGCCGGAGGTGTAGCCCGCCTGGCTGGTCCGCCGCTCGCGCAGCCGGGGGAAGTAGTCATAGACCATCTCGAGGTCGCGCCGCACCGCCGCCTTGCCGTCGGCCCGCGTGAAGGCGCCGGTAAGCAGGTTCTCCTCGATGGTCAGGTGGCCGAAGCAGTGCCGGCCCTCCATCACCTGGATGACGCCGCGGCGCACCAGTTCCGACGGCGACAGGCCGACGATGCTCTCGCCCTTGTAGGCGATCGCGCCCTTGGTCACCGCGCCCCGTTCGGAGTGCAGCAGGTTCGAGATCGCCTTGAGCGTGGTGGACTTGCCCGCGCCGTTGCCGCCGAGGATGGCGGTGATGCCGCCCCTCGGCACGGCCAGCGACACGCCCTTCAGCACCAGGATGACGTGGTTGTAGATCACCTCGATGTTCGAGACCGACAGCAGCGGCGCGGCCGCGTCGGGCTTCGTCTCGGGGGCTGCGGCATGGGCCATGGCGGCGTCTCCGTCGTGATGCCCCGGCGCGCGGCGCGCCGGGGCAGGGGGCGTCAGTCGCAGCGCAGCGACAGCCCGGCCTCATTGGCGAAGGCGATCGAGTCCTCCTCGATCAGCGGGTCGATCACCGAGCGGTCCGAGGCGATCAGGTCGGTGATGATCGTCCACTTCTGGCCGTCCCACTGCTGGATCATGCCCATGCCGGGGCCGCCGTGGTTCTCGCAGCTCACCGCGACCGGCACAGTGAAGTTCGGCAGGCCCAGCTCGGCCAGACGGGCCTCGTCGACCACAAGCGCCTCGTAGCCGTCGCGCATCATCCCCGGCGTGATGTCGGTCGTGCCGTGGATCCTCATCGCGGTGCGCGCGGCCTCGGCCGCCCACATCGCCGCCACCATGCCGCGGTTGTAGAGGACGGTGCCGAGGTGGCTGCCGTCGCCCGCCGCCTTGCCCGCGTCCAGCACATGCTTGCGGATGTCATCGTAGATCGGGAAGCCGTCGCCGACGCCGTGGAAGGTGATGGCCTTGTAGCCCTTGGCGGCCTCGCCCACCGGGCGGGTGTCCTGCTCCGAGGCCGACCACCACACGCCCACGAAGCGGTCCATGGGGAAGCGGATCGAGGCGGCCTCGGACAGCGCGACCTGGTTCATGACGCCCCAGCCCCACATGAACACCCAGTCCGGGCGGTCGCGGCGGACCTGCAGCCAGGTGGCCTTCTGCTCCTGCCCGGGGCTGTCGACGGGCAGCAGCATCAGCTCGAAGCCGTGCTTGGCCGCCAGCGCCTCGAGAGTGCGGATCGGCTCCTTCCCGTAGGCCGAGTTGTGGTAGACCAGCGCGATCTTCTTGCCCGCGAGGCTTTCCATGCCGCCCTCGACCGAACCGGCGTAGTTCACCATGATCGAGGCGGCGTCCCAGTAGCTGCCGGGAAAGTTGAACACATGGCTGAACACCCGGCCGTTCTGGGCCGATGTGCGGCCGTAGCCCATGGTGTGCAGCGGGATGTCGTCGGCGGTGGCCTTGGGGATCAGCTGGTAGGTGATGCCGGTCGAGAGCGGCTGATACACCAGCGGGTTCAGGCCCTTGGTGTTCTCGTAGCACTCGACGCCCTTCTCGGTGTTGTAGGCGGTCTCGCAGGCGACGAAGTTGATCCGCTCGCCCTCGATGCCGCCGTCGCGTTCGTTCAGCAGTGCGAAGTAGTCGGCATAGCCGTCGGCGAAGGGGATGCCGCCGGCCGCGAAGGGCCCGGTGCGGTAGTCGAGCCCGACGAACACCAGCTCGGCCGAGGCCGGGGCGGCCAGCAGCGCCGCGAGCGCCGTCGCCATCAGGGTCTTTCTCATGCGTCTCTCCCGTGGGGTGGTTTCTTTGGGGTCTGTTTCTTGGTTCAATGGGGGAACGGCCAGATGCGCAGCCGCTCCTTCGTCACGGCCCACAGCCGCGCGAGGCCATGGGGCTCGGCGATCAGGAAGGCGATGATCAGGCCGCCCAGCACCACGAGTTCCAGGTGCGCCGAGGTGGCGGTGTCGAAGCCGAGGCTGTCGACCATCACCGTCTTGAGGAAGATCGGCAGCAGCACGATGAACCCGGCCCCGAGGAAGCTGCCGAGCATCGAGCCGAGCCCGCCGATGATGATCATGAACAGCACGTCGAAGGAGGTGGCGATCCCGAACGCCTCGCCCGGCTCGACCGCGCCGAACAGGATGGCGAAATACAGCGCGCCCGCGACGCCGACATAGAAGGACGACACCGCGAAGGCCGACAGCTTGGTGCGCAGCGGGTCGACGCCGATGATCTCGGCGGCGATGTCCATGTCGCGGATCGCCATCCAGCTGCGCCCGATGCGGCCGCGGATCAGGTTCTTGGCCGCGAAGCCCAGCACCGCGACGATGGTCAGGGTGAAAAGCCAGGTCGCCCAGGCGGCCGTGTCGGGCCCCGAGACCGGGATGCCGAGCGCGGTGCGCGTGGGGGCCGTGATCTGGCCCGTGGCGGAGTTGTTGTAGAACCACGGCACCTTGTTGAACAGCCAGACAAGGAAGAACTGCGCCGCGAGCGTCGCCACCGCGAGGTAGAAGCCCTTGATGCGCAGCGACGGCAGGCCGAACAGCATGCCCACGGCGGCCGTGATCGCCCCCGACAGCAGCACCACCACGAACATGTCCAGGCCGGGGAAGGAGGTCATCAGCTTGAAGGCCGCATAGGCCCCGACCGCCATGAAGCCCCCGGTCCCGAGGCTGAGCTGCCCGCAATAGCCGGTGAGGATGTTCAGCCCCATCGCCGCCAGCGCATAGACGAGGAAGGGCAGAAGGATCGCCTTCTCCCAGTAGCTGTCGATCCAGAACGGCACGACCAGGAAGGCGACCGCCATCAGCGCCCAGAAGGCGTGGCGGTCCTGCGCGATGGGGAAGATCTGCTGGTCGGCGGCGTAGCTGGTCTTGAAGTCGCCGGTCTCGCGGTAGATCATCTCACACCCTCTCGATGATCTTCTCGCCGAACAGCCCCTGCGGACGGATCAGCAGGAAGGCCAGCGCCAGCACATAGGCGAACCAGTTCTCGATGGCGGTGAACCAGTTCGGGTTCGCGCCGAACAGCGTCTGCATCACCGCGCCGAGGTAGATCTCGGCCCATTTCTCGCCGACGCCGATGATCAGCCCGCCGATGATCGCCCCGGGGATCGAGGTGAAGCCGCCGAGGATCAGCACCGGCAGCGCCTTCAGCGCGATCAGCGACAGCGAGAACTGCACGCCGGACTTGGCCCCCCACATGATGCCCGCCACCAGCGCCACGAAGCCGGCGATGGACCAGACGATCACCCAGATCATGCGCAGCGAGATGCCTACCGACAGCGCCGCCTGATGGTCGTCGGCCACCGCCCGCAGGGCCCGCCCGATGCGGGTGAACTGCGAGAAGGCCATGAGCGCCAGCACCAGCACCCCGGCCACCACGGCGGCCGCGATCTCCAGCTTGTCGACGTAGAGGTCGAAGCCGTCGAGGAAGAAATCTGAGGCCCCCGAGGGCAGGCCGATGTCGAGCCGCTTGACGTCCGCGCCCCAGACCAGTTCGCCCGCGCCCTCGAGCACATAGGCCAGCCCGATCGTGGCCATGAACAGGATGATCGGCTCCTGATTGACCAGATGGCGCAGCACGAGGCGCTCGATGGCCAGCGCCGTCAGCACCATGACCCCCATGGTCATCGGGATGGCCAGCCAGACGGGGATGCCGAAGCGGCCCATGAAGCCGGTCAGGAACAGCCCGGCGAACAGGGCCATCACGCCTTGCGCGAAGTTGAAGATGCCCGAGGACTTGAAGATCAGCACGAAGCCCAGCGCCACGAGCGCGTACATCACGCCGGCCAGCAGGCCCGACACCGTGACCTCGAGGAAGAACAGCCGGTCGCGGGCGTCGATGGCGGACAGCCACCACAGCCCGTAAAGCGCGTAGGCGGCGAAGATGCCCAGCCCGATCTTCTCTGGGCGCGGCAGGCGGTTCAGCGTCGCGATCATCTGCGTTCCCCCGTCCATGGGCGCGCTGCCCCCTCACCCCGACCCTCTCCCCCCGAGGGGAGAGGAGGCGCAGCCGTCTCCGCCTGCGCCCGGACCGAGGCCGTCGCGCCGCCCCAGCCGTTCGCTCCCCCTCTCGCGTTGCGGGAGAGGGCCGGGGCGAGGGGGGCGCGCGCGACGTCAGCCATGGGCGACCCCCAGATAGGCGTCGATCACCGCCGGGTCGCGGCGCACCTCGGCGGGCGCGCCGTCGCCGATCTTGCGGCCGTAATCCAGCACCACCACGCGGTCCGAGATGTCCATGACCACGCCCATGTCGTGCTCGATCAGGGCGATGGTGGTGCCGAACTCCTCGTTCACGTCGAGGATGAAGCGGCACATGTCCTCCTTCTCCTCGACGTTCATGCCCGCCATCGGCTCGTCGAGCAGCAAGAGCTTCGGCTCCGCCGCCAGCGCCCGGCCAAGCTCGACGCGCTTCTGCAGGCCGTAGGGCAGGGAGCCCACCGGCTTCTTGCGGATGTGCTGGATCTCGAGGAAGTCGATGATCTTCTCGACCTGCTCGCGGTGATGGATTTCCTCGCGCTCGGCGGGGCCCTTCCAGATCGCCTGCCAGCCCATATGGGCGCGCATCATTGTCAGCCGCCCGGTCATGATGTTGTCGAGTGTGCTCATGCCCTTGAACAGCGCGATATTCTGGAAGGTCCGCGCGAGGCCCTGCCGCGCGATCTCGTGCGGGCGCATGCGGGGGCGGCGCTTGCCGCGGAACCAGACCTCGCCCTCCTGCGGGTGGTAGAAGCCGTTGATGACGTTCAGCATCGACGATTTGCCGGCCCCGTTCGGGCCGATGATGGCGCGGATCTCGCCCTCGCGGATGTCGAAGCTGATGTCCTTCAGCGCCGTCACGCCGCCGAAGCGCAGGGTGATGTTGCGCAGCTCCAGCACCGCCGGGCCGATGGCGCGGGGCTTGAGGCCGTGCTCGACCTCGGCATGGGCGTAGGCGCGGTCGTCGGGGGCGGCCTCGGCCACCGCGGCGAGGGGGCGGTTCATGCGGCCTTCTCCCGGATGGGGGCGGGCGGGGCGGTCACGGCCGCGTCGCGGATCTGCAGGTCGCCGGTCACGATCCCGGTGCGGCCGTCCTCGTAGGTCACTTCGGTGCGCGCCAGCACCCGGGGGCTGCCGTCGTACAGCGCCTCGATCAGCGGCGCGTAGCGGTCCGCGATGATGCGGCGGCGCACCTTGCGGGTGCGGGTCAGCTCGCCGTCGTCGGCGTCGAGCTCCTTGTGCAGGATGAGGAAGCGGCGCACCTGGCAGCCGGCCAGCATCGGGTCCAGCGCGAGGCTGCGGTTCACCTCCTCCACATGGCCCTGCACCATGTCGTAGACCTTCGGGTGCGCCGCCAGTTCCTGGTAGCTGGCATAGGCGATGCCGTTGCGCTCCGCCCAGTTGCCGACCGCGGTCAGGTCGATGTTGAGGAAGGCGGCGCAATGGTCGCGGCCATGCCCGAAGGCCACGGCCTCGAGGATCGCGGGATAGAACTTCAGCTTGTTCTCGACGTATTTCGGCGCGAACAGCCCGCCGCCGTTCAGCCTGCCGACATCCTTGGCCCGGTCGATGATGCGCAGATGCCCCGAGCCCTCCTCGAAGAAGCCGGCATCGCCGGTGGCGACCCAGCCCTGCGCGTCCTTGGTCTCGGCCGTGGCCTCGGCGTTCTTGTAGTATTCGACGAACACGCCGGGTGAGCGGTAGTAGACCTCGCCGTTCGGCCCGATCCGCACCTCGACGCCGGGCGACGGCACGCCCACCGTGTCGGCGCGCACCTCGCCGTCGGGCTGCTGGGTGATGAAGACGCTGGCCTCGGTCTGGCCGTAGAGCTGCTTGAGGTTGATGCCCAGCGCGCGGTAGAACTGGAAGATCTCGGGCCCGATCGCCTCTCCGGCGGTGTAGCCGACGCGCACGCGGCTGAGGCCCAGCGTGTTCTTCAGCGGCCCGTAGACCAGCAGCTCGCCCAGCCCGTAGAGCAGCCGGTCCGACAGCGCGACCTTGCGCCCGTCGAGCAGGTCGGGGCCGACGCGGCGGGCGAGCGCGATGAAGCGGTCGAACAGCCAGCGCTTGGCGCGCCCCGCATCCTCCATGCGGATCATCACGGTGGTCAGCATGGTCTCGAAGATGCGCGGCGGGGCGAAATAGTAGGTCGGGCCGATCTCGCGCAGGTCGGCCATCATGGTCTCGGCGCTTTCGGGGCAGTTGACGCAGAAGCCCGCGACATGGGCCTGCCCCATCGAGAAGATGAAGTCGCCGACCCAGGCCATGGGCAGATAGGCGAGGATCTCCTCCTCCGCCCGCAGCCCGTCGAAGCCGGCCGAGGCGCGGGAGGTCGCGAGGATGTTGTCGTTGGACAGCACCACGCCCTTCGGTCGGCCGGTGGTGCCGGAGGTGTAGAGCATCACGCAGACATCCGCGCCCGTCTGCCCCGCCACGATGCCGTCGATCGCCGGGCCGTGGAGGGCCGCGGCGTCCCGGCCGCGCTTCTGCACATCCTCGATGAAGTGCAGGCTGGAATGGTCGTAGTTCCGCAGGCCGCGCTTGTCGGCGTAGATCACATGCGCAAGCCCGGGCAGCCGGTCGCGGATCGCCAGCAGCTTGTCCACCTGCTCCTGGTCCTCGACCACGGCGAAGCGCGCCTCGGCGTGGTCCAGCACATAGGCCAGTTCCTCCGCCACCCCGTCATGGTAGAGCGGCGCGGGCACGCAGCCGGCGCATTGCGCCGCCACCATCGACCAGTAGAGGTGCGGGCGGTTCGACCCGATCACCGCCACCCGGTCGCCGGGCCGCGCGCCGAGATCGCGCAGGCCCATGGCGATGGCGCGCACCTCGTCGCGCGCCTGCGCCCAGGTCCAGGCGCGCCAGATGCCGTAGCGCTTTTCGCGCATTGCGGGCCGCGCGCCGCGCGCGGCGGCGTTGTGGTCGAGCAGCTTCGGAAACGTGTCATGGGCGGCGCCCGCTGGTGGCGTCACGTCCGATCCTCCCCTGCGCGCCGTCTGCCGCGGCGTTTCGTCCCGACCAATGTCGCGCAACGGCGCGCCCGGTCAAGCTCGGGAAGATTTAAACAAACGTTCGTTTAATTTGCAAGCCGCAGGTCGCGCCCGGGGTCATGCCCGCCGGGCGCGACCCGTGTCAGGCGCCCAGGCCGGCGGCGACGGCCGCGCAGACGCTCTCGACCTCCGCATCCGTCAGTTCGGCATGCATCGGCAGGCTCAGCACGCGGCTTGCCAGCGACTCGGCCACCGGCAGCGATCCCTCGGGCGCGAGGCCCGCGAAGGCCGGGTGCAGGTGCAGCGGCTTGGCGTAATAGACCGCGCAGCCGACGCCCGCCGCCGACAGCGCCGCCCGCAGGGCGTCTCGGCGGTCCGACAGCACGGTGTAGAGCGCCCAGGCGCTGCTGCGCCCCTCGGGGATCAGCGGCGTGTCGACAAGCCCCGCGAGCGCGGCGTCATAGGCCGCGGCGATGGCGCGCTTGCGCGCCAGTTCGGCCTCGAAACCGGCGAGCTTCACCGACAGGGCCGCGGCCTGCAGCGTGTCGAGCCGCGCGGTCGGGCCGACATGGGCGTGCTGCAGCCCGTCCGGGCCGCGGCCGCAGTTGCGGATCGAGCGCCAGCGCGCCGCGTGGTCCGCATCGTCGGTCAGGATGGCCCCGCCATCGCCCACGCCGCCCAGCGGCTTGGTCGGGTAGAAGCTCAGGCAGGTGATCGGGGCGAGCGCGCCCACCCGCCGCCCGTCCGCCCCGCCGCCGAAGCTCTGCGCGCTGTCCGCGATCACGGTCAGCGACTCGGGCTGGTCGGCGGCCACGGCGGCGATGGCGGGATAGTCGGCGGGCAGGCCGAACAGGTCGACCGGCATCACCGCGCGCGGGGTGAGCAGGCCCTCCGCCCAGACGCGGGCGATGGCGTCGCGCAGGGCCTGCGGGTCCATGTCGAAGGTCCTCGGGTCCACGTCGACGAACACCGGCGTCGCGCCGCAGACGATCACCGCGTCGGCGGTCGCGGTGAAGGTGAAGGCCGGCACGAACACCGCGTCGCCCGGGCCGATCCCCTCGCCCGCCAGCGCGACGTAGAGCGCGTCCCAGCCCGAGGACACGCCGACCGCGTGCAGCGCCCCGGCATGGGCGGCGAGCGCCGCCTCGAAGGCCTCGACCTCCAGTCCCAGGATGAACCGGCCGTGGTCGAGCACCGCCGCGAAGGCGGCGTCGAGCGCGGGGCGCAGGCGGGCGGTCTGGCGGTCGACGCCGAACAGGGGGATCATGCGCGGTCTCCGTCAGGCGCGGGCGGCGATCATCGCCTCGACCCGCGCGCGGTGGGCGCGCAGGCTGTCGGCGATGGCGAGCGCGGTGCGCAGGGCCTCGACGCCGTCGCGCCCCGTCACCTTCGGCGCGCCGCCCGTGGCCACGGCGGCGAGGAAGGACGCGATCTCGGCGCGCAGGTTGTCGCCCGCTGGAAACTCGTCCTCGGTGGCCGAGAAGGCGGCGCCCGCCCTGCCGATGCGCGTCAGCTTGCGCCCGACCAGATCGGCGGCGAGATAGCCCTCGGGCTGGAACACCCGCATCTTGCGCTCGGTCTTCATGCTGATGCGGCTGGCGGTGATGTTGGCCACGCAGCCGCCCTCGAAGCGCAGGCGGGCGTTGGCGATGTCCTCCTGCTCGGTCAGGACCGGCGCCCCCACCGCCTCGATGCCCTCGATGCGCCGGCCGACCAGCGCGGCGATCAGGTCGATGTCGTGGATCATCAGGTCCAGCACGACATCGACATCGGTGCTGCGTCCGGTGAAGGGGGCGATGCGGTTGCTCTCGATGAACAGCGGCAGGGTGACGGCGGCCTCGAGCGCCTCGAAGACCGGGGAATGGCGCTCGATGTGGCCGACCTGGAGGACGAGGCCCCGCGCCTCGGCCGCGTCGGCCAGCGCCTGCCCCAGCGCGATGGCCTCGGCGATGGGCTTCTCGATCAGGATGTGCATGCCGCGGGCCAGCAGGGCCATGCCCACGGGGTGATGGGCGACCGTCGAGGTCGCGACGCTGACCGCCTCGACATCCGCCGGCAGGTCGGCCGGGTCCGTCAGCGCCAGCGCGCCGTATTTCGCGGCAACCTCGGCGGCGCGGTCGGCGTCGCGGTCGACGACGGCGACAAGCTCGGCCTGAGGAAGGGCCGCGTATTTCTCGGCGTGCCGCGCACCGAAATTGCCCGCGCCCACCACCGCCGCGCGGATGACCCGTTGCGCCATGAAGTTCCGCCTCCGCCGTCCCCGCCGGGTGGACCATGGCGGGGGGCGGGCATGCGCGCAAGGCGACCTTGCGCGCATGGGCCGGTCCGCGACGGCCGCCGCGGGCCGGCGGCCGGGCGTCAGGCGGCGGACGCCTCGATGGCTTCGGGCCGGGTGGCGGCGATCTCGATGCGCCGCGGCTTCAGCGCCTCGGGGATCTCGCGCACCAGGTCCACATGCAGCAAGCCGTTCTCGACCGCGGCCGAGACGGGGCGCACATGGTCGGCGAGCTGGAAGCGCCGCTCGAAGGCGCGCTCGGCGATGCCGCGATGCAGGTAGGTGCGGCCATCCTCGGCCCCGTTCTGCTTGCGGCCGGTCACGACGAGCTGCCCGTCGCGGCTCTCGATGTTCAGGTCGCCCTCGGCGAACCCGGCCACGGCCAGCGTGATGCGGTAGGCGTCCTCGCCGGTCTTCTCGATGTTGTAGGGCGGGTAGGCGGGTGCGCTGACGTCATGGCTCATCGCCGCGTCGATCAGGCCGGCCAGCCGGTCGATGCCGATGGTCGAGCGGTAGAGGGGGGTGAGGTCAAGGCTTCGCATGGGTGCATATCCTCCGTTGAGCGATACCACGGCGCGGCCCTCCGCGATGGACGGGCCGCCGACGGCGGCCGGAACCGTCGCCCGCTCCGCCGCACGGGGGAGGTAGGAACCCCGGGGCGGCGGTTTCAAGGGGTCTCGGCCAGCCTGCCCATCAGCAGCGCCAGCGCGGGGTCGGCGGCGACGGCGTAGGATCGGCCCGCGTCGTCCGCATGGCTGACGAGGCCCATCACGGCGGGGCCGTCGGCCGTCTCGACCATCACCGGCGCGCCGGACATGCCCTTCACCGCCGGGCAGCCGAGCGCCAGCAGCGCCGGCCCCGCGGGCGTCGCGGGGCAGTCCCTCTCGATCGACGGGGCGTGCGCGCGGTCCCAGCCGTAGGACACGATCACCGCCGCGGCCCGCTGCGGCGGGGCGACGGGGATGGGGGCGATGTCGCCGGGGTCGATGGGCTCGGCAAGCTCGAGCAGCGCGAGGTCGGAGCCTTCCCCGAAGCCCAGCCGCGCCGCCCGCCGCACGCCGCGCAGCGCCGCGAAGCCGCCCTTGCGGTAACCCGCGACGAATTTCAGCGCCTGAATGCGGAAGGCGGCGCCGGTGCGGCCGTTGGCCAGGCAATGGTCGGCCGTCAGCACCAGGGTCGGCGCGATCAGCACGGCGGTGCAGAACTGCATGCCGGCGGCGTTCAGGCGGCCGACCGCCCGCCACGCCGCGGCCTCCGCATCGTCCATGAACCGGCGCGGCTCGGCGTGCGCCGCAGCCGCCGCGCACAGCAGCGCGGCGGCGAGCGCCAGCCTCACAGGCCCGCGGCCGCCAGCCTGGCGGGCTTCGGCCCGCCGGTCGCCCAGTCCAGCAGCTCGACCGTGTGCACCACCGGGACCTCGATGGCCGAGCCGATCTGCATCATGCAGCCGATGTTGCCCGCCGCCACCACCTGCGGCCGCGTCGCGGCGATGTTGGCGGCCTTGCGCGCCTTCAGCTGCGCGGAGATCTCGGGCTGCATCAGGTTGTAGGTTCCGGCCGAGCCGCAGCAAAGGTGCCCTTCCGCCGGCTCCAGCACCGTGAAGCCCGCGCCCTTCAGCAGCGCCTTGGGATGGGTGGTGATCTTCTGGCCGTGCTGCAGCGAGCAGGCGGCGTGGTAGGCCACCCGCAACCCCGGCGCATGGGTCGCGCCGGTCAGGCCGAGCTGCGCCATCACCTCCGACACGTCGCGGGCGATGGACGCGACGCGCGCGGCATCCGCCGCCAGCGCGTCGCTGCGGAACATGTGGCCGTAATCCTTGACCGTGGTGCCGCAGCCGGAGGTGTTGATCACGATGGCGTCCAGCCCCGCGCCGTCCATCTCGCGCGTCCAGGCGCGGATGTTCTTCGCCGCGCTGTCATGGGATTGCGCGGTCTTTCCCATGTGATGGGTCAGCGCGCCGCAGCAGCCCGCGCCCTCGGCCACCACAACCTCGACGCCGTGCCGGGTCAGCAGGCGGATCGTCGCCTCGTTGATGTCGGTGTTCAGCGCGCGCTGGGCGCAGCCGGTCATCAGCGCCACGCGCATCCGCCGCGGCCCCTCGGCCGGAAACACCTGCGGGTCGTCCCAGCGCGAGACCGGGGGCAGCGAGGCCGGCGCGAAGGCGACCATCGCCCGCAGCTTGCGCGGCAGGATGGGCGCGAAGGGCTTCGCCAGCCAGGCGCCGAGGATCGAGAGCCGGAAGCGGGTGGGGTAGGGCAGGATCAGCGCCAGCAGCCAGCGCAGCGCGCGGTCGTCCCAGGGCCGCCTGTAGGTCCGCTCGATGTGCTCGCGCGCGTGGTCGACGAGGTGCATGTAATGCACGCCCGAGGGGCAGGTGGTCATGCAGGCGAGGCAGGACAGGCAGCGGTCGATGTGCTTGACGGTCTTCTCGTCGGCGGGCCTGTCGTTCTCGAGCATCTCCTTGATCAGGTAGATGCGCCCGCGCGGGCTGTCGAGCTCGTCGCCCAGCACCTGATAGGTCGGGCAGGTGGCGGTGCAGAACCCGCAATGGACGCAGGTGCGCAGCACCTCGTTCGAGCGCGCCGTCTGGGGGTCGCGCAGCTGCTCGGCCGTGAAGCTGGTCTGCATGGGTACTCTCGCGGGGGCGCGTCAGGCGCGCATGCGGCCGGGATTCAGGATCCGCGCGGGATCGAACTGCGCGCGGACGGCTTCGGACAGCGCCGCCACGGCCGGCGCCTCCGGATGGAAGGGGGGCACCTGAGCCCGAGTCGCGGCCGTCGCGCGCACGAGCGTGGCGTGCCCGCCGGCCGCGCGGGCCTCGCGCCGGATGGCGGCCGCGCCGCAATCGCCGGCCTCGGGGGCGCGCAGCCAGACCAGCCCGCCGCCCCAGTCATAGGAAGCGGCCTCGACCGCGCCCTCGGCGCGCAGGCGGGCGACGAGGCCGGCGGCCTCCGTCGGCCTGACCGACAGGCGCCAGACCGCCCCGGGCGCTTCCGCGATGCCGACCGCATCGCGCACCGCAGCCCAGGCCGCCGCGACCGTCCCGGGGTCGCTGTCCACATGCGCCGCGCCGTGCGGCGCAAGCAGGCGCGCCAGTTCCGACGCGCGATAGGCGACCGAGGCCGCGAAGCCCTCCACCCGGACCAGCGTGCGCGCCGGTTCGCCCGGCAGATGCGCGGCCCCGCTCACGTCGTAGGGCGACCGCAGCGCGGCGCGCAGGGCCGCGAGCGCCGCTTCGTCGTCGAGCCCATCGAGGATCACCGTCGCCGCGGCCTCGGTCACGGGCAGCACCTTGAACGCGACCTCGGTCAGCACGCCGAGCGTGCCCCATGATCCGCAGAGCAGTTTCACGAGGTCGTATCCGGTGACGTTCTTCATCACCCGGCCGCCGTTCTTGACGACGGCGCCGCGCCCGTCGACGAAGCGCACGCCGATCAGGCTGTCGCGGCAGGCCCCGGCCTGCACCCTGCGCGGGCCGGAATGGTTGCCCGCGACCACGCTGCCGATGGTCGGCTCGCCGTCGGAGCCCAGCAGCGCGCGGTGGTCCATCGGCTCGAAGGGCAGGCGCTGGCCCTCGGCGGCCAGCATCGCCGCGACCGTCGAAAGCCGCGCGCCGGCGCCGACCACCAGCGTCAGCGCCGCAGGTTCGTAGAGCGGCACGCCGTCGAGCCGCGCGACCGACAGCCGGGCCTCGGCCGCCACGGGGCGGCCCAGCGCCAGCCGCGTGCCGCCGCCCGCGATCTCGAGCGGCCGGCGCGCGGCATGGGCCTGCGCGACCGCCTCGGCCAGTTCCGCCTCGTCCGCGGGTTCGAGCGGCGCCGGCCCGGCCGCGCCGCGCTCCAGCACCGCCGCGCCCGCGCCCCCCCTCCCCTCGGGCGAGCGGGCCGGGGCGAGTGGGCGCCCGGTCACGCCGCCGCCCGGGGCGTCGTCGCGGCGCGGTGGGCGTCGACGGTGGAGAGCGGGAACACCTTGCCGGGGTTCAGCAGCCAGCCGGGATCGAACACGTCCTTCAGGCGCATCTGCGCCACCATGTCGGCCTCGGTGAACTGCGCCGGCATCAGGTCTCGCTTCTCGATGCCCACGCCGTGCTCGCCGGTCAGGCAGCCGCCGACCTCGACGCACAGCCGCAGGATGTCGGCCCCCAGCGCCTCGACCTTCTCCAGCGCGCCTTCGGCATTGGCGTCGAACAGGATCAGCGGGTGCATGTTGCCGTCGCCCGCGTGGAAGATGTTGGCGACTTCGAGGCCGTAGCCTTCCGCGAGTTCCGCGGTGCGCTTCAGCACCCGGGGCAGTTCGCCGATCGGGATGGTGCCGTCCAGGCAGATGTAGTCGGCGATCTGGCCCATGGCCCCGAAGGCCGACTTGCGGCCCAGCCAGATGGCCTTGCTTTCGGCCTCCGACGCGCTTTCGCGCACGCTGATCGGGTTGTGCCGCATCGCCACGGTCTTGATGCGGCCCAGCTGCTCGTCGATCTCGGCCGGGCTGCCCTCGACCTCGACGATCAGCAGCGCGCCCGCGTTCAGCGGGTAGCCGGCCTTGGCGAAGTTCTCGCAGGCGCGGATCGCCGGGCCGTCCATGAACTCGAGCGCCACCGGGATCACGCCCTCGCGGATGATGTCGGCGACGCAGGCCCCCGCGACCTCGCTGGTCTCGAAGCCGAACATGATGGGCCGCGCGCCCTCCGGGCTGGGCAGCACCTTCAGCGTCGCCTCGGTGACCACCCCGAGCATGCCCTCGGAGCCGCAGAGCACGCCCAGCAGGTCGTAGCCGGCGGCGTCCAGCGCCGGGCCGCCGAGCTCGATCACCTCGCCGGCCATGGTCACCATCGTCACGCCCAGCAGGTTGTTGGTGGTGACGCCGTACTTCAGGCAATGCGCCCCGCCCGAATTCATCGCCACGTTGCCGGCGATGGCGCAGGCGAGCTGGCTCGACGGGTCGGGGGCGTAGAAGAACCCCTCATGCGCCACGGCCTGCGTCACGGCGATGTTGGTCACGCCAGACTGCACCCGCACCGTGCGGTTCTCGAGGTCGATGTCCAGCACCCGGTTCAGGCGCGCCACGCCCAGGATCACCCCGTCGGCGGTGGGCATCGCGCCGCCGGTCAGCGAGGTGCCCGAGCCGCGGGGCGTGACCGGCACGCCCTCCTCGTGCAGAACGCGCAGGGCGGCAGCGACCTCCTGCGTCGAGCGCGGCAGGATCACCGCCATCGGCGGGCAGCGATAGGCGGTCAGCCCGTCGCATTCGTAGGCCCGGGTCTCCTCGGGGGCATCGATCACGGCATCGGCGGGCAGCACCTTGCGCAGGCGGGCGACGACATGGGCGCGCTTCGACAGCACGCGCGGATCGGGCGTCGGCATCTGCATGGCGTCTCGCTCCCCTGGCCGCGCGGCTACGCCACGCTTTGCCTGCAAGGTTGTAGGTCGCGACCATGGCCTTTGCCAATGCGACCCCTTGAGGCTACCCAGCAGGGCGCGCGTCGGCGCGTCGCGGCCGCCGCGCTTTCGGGCCATGGCGACGGAACAGCCCCGGGGGAGCCGACGCCGATGCATCCGTTCGACAAGCTGGCCGCGGCCTTCGGTCCGCTCGACCTCGCGGCGGTCGGGCTGTTCGCCGCCGCCTGGGCGGGCATCGAGATCCTGCTGCGGCCCCATGGCTGGGGCGCGCGCTCGACGGGCGAGCTGATGGGGCGCTACCGGGCGATCTGGTTCCGCGAGGCGGCGCTGCGCGAGAACCGCATCGTCGACGCCACGCTGCTGACCGGTCTGCGCGGGGCCGTCGCCTTCTACGTCTCCGCCGTACTCATCGCCATCGGCGGCGCGGTGGCGCTGATCGGGCAGGCCGACGAGGTGCTTTCGGTCGCCTCGGACCTCGGCGGCGACCTGTCGCGCCCGCGCGTGGTCTGGATCGTCAAGATCATGCTTGTGACAGCGGCGCTGGTCGTGGCGCTGCTGCAGTTCCTGTGGTCGCACCGGGTGTTCGGCTATTGCGTGGTGCTGCTGGGCGCGATCCCGGTCGACGGCACCTCGGCCGAGGCGCAGCGCATCGCCGAGAAGGGGGCGCGGCTGAACGTGCTGGGCTCGCGGCACTTCAACCGCGGGTTGCGGTCGGCCTATTTCGCGCTGACCGCGCTGGTCTGGATGGTCGGCGCCGAGGCGCTGATCGCCGCGACGCTTCTGACCGCGTGGATCCTGCTGCGCCGCGAGTTCCTGTCGGAATCGCGGCGCGCCATCTGCGACGACTGAAGCGCGGGTCAGCCGTCGTCGAGGTCGCTCGGCGACTGGGCGAACCAGGCCGTCGGGCGCAGCGACAGGGCGGGTGGGCGGCGGTCGGGCATGCAGTAGCCGTCATGGGGCGCGCTGTCGCCCATGCGTCGCAGGCCGGGGATCTTCACGGGGCGGAACCGCGGCTCGATGTCGCGGGCCAGCGTCTCAAGCATCGTCGCGGCCTCCCGCACGCGCGCGGGGGTCGGCGCGGCGGGGCGCGGCGCGCCGGCCCGCCGCGCCGCGCGGCGCTCGAGCGCCAGCGCGATGCCCCATGCCGTGCGCAGGTCGGGGCCGGGTCCGGCGAGTTCGGCCAGCACGGCCTGCGCCGTGACGGGCGAGCCTTCCGCGGCGACCGGCAACGGCCCCCCGCCCGCCAGGCGCACCTGCACCTGTCCGCGCAGCAGCAGTTCGCGCGCGATCGTGCGCATCAGCGGCGCGACGGCCTTGCGCTCGCCCAGCCACCACCAGCCGACGCGCGCCGCGAAGCCCGGCGCGACGGCGCTGGCCGCGCGCAGCGCGACCGCCTCCAGCCGCCGCCCGACCGGGCCGCGCAGCCAGGCGAGGCGGCGCGCCGGCATCAGCGGCCGGCTGGGTTCGGGGACCGGGGTCTGGCCGCGCAGGCCGGCGGCGAGGATCTGCACCTCGCCCGCCGGGGCCATCGGCGCCCCGCCGGCCCCCTCCAGCGGGGCGACCCCCGCCACCATGGGGTTGTCCTTCGACAGGGTGAACCAGTTTTGCAGGAAGCGCTGGCAATTGTGCTGGCCAAGAAGGAAATCGTGGCGGCGAAAGGCCTCGTCGAGGAAGCCGCCGAAGCCACCCAGCGCGCCGCTGGCGATGGCGTCGGCGCCCTCGGCGCCCTCCGTGGCCCCGTCCTCCGGATCGCGCGACGGCGAGATCAGGAAACGCGAGCGCACGTCGGGCGCGGCGGCATCCACCAGCTCGGCCGGCTTCAGGCGCGCCTGGCCCTTCAAGGCGCCGATCAGGCCCCCCAGCACGGTCTCGATCGCGCGCTCCCCGGGGTCGGTCGGATCCGCGGCGGCGAGCGTCGGCCCCTCGGGGAACGGGTCGATCATGATCACCGCGCGGTCCGCGCGCTCGGGTTCGCGGGGGTTCGGGGCCAGTTCCCATCCGGAACCGCCGGGCTTGCGCGGGCGGATGGTGAAGCGGGCGTATTCGAAGGGCTCGTTGTTGCACACGCCTCCGTCCACGGCGACATAGGCGAACGACGTGTCGGCATCGCGCGGCAGCCTCGCCTTCGGCCCGAGCGCGGGATCGACATCGAGCGGCCAGGCCCCGCCCTGCGACCGCGCCGTGCCGTCCGCCAGCCATTCGGCGGGGTCGGTGCGCAGCACCATCGGGGCGAGGCCCACCGGAAAGGCGCCGGAGGCGATGGCGGTCTCCCGGAAATCGGTCCAGGACGTGGCCCCGACGGCCTTGCCGCGCTGCCGCAGATCGACGGTCGCGCCCCCGGCAGGCAGCGGCAGCGCGATCCCCGCGTCCTTCCACGCCTCCAGCCAGTGGGACGTCACCGGGCAGGCGCCCAGGCCGGACACCCGGAAGTGCCGCACCGCGGCGTGGCTGGCCATGCCGTGCCCGGACCCGCCGCCGAACGGAACCTCGTAGCCGACGCCGTTGAGGTTCGTGGTGGTCAGGAACAGGTCGAGATCGGCGGCGATCCAGTCATGCGTCAGCCCGTCCCAGCCCAGATCGCCCAGCGTGGCGTCGGCCGCATCCTCGATCGCCGCGCTGTCGAGCAGCGAGGGCAGGGGGCCGCCACCGGCGATGTCCGACGCCCCGAGCAGCCCGCCCGACCCGTCCGCCCCGTACATCCGCACGCCGCGCACCCAGATGTCGTGCAGGTCGCGCAGGCCGACGCGATAATCCTGCCGGTTCGGCTCGCGGCCCTCGCCCCGCCCCTCGGCATCGGGCGGCCCGTAGACGATGTCGGCGTAGCTCTCGGTCGCGTCGCGGCCCGAGCCGTCGCGCACCAGCGCCGTCAGCGCCAGCGCCGCCGAGACCGAGCCCGCCGAGGCCCCGCTCATGACCTTCAGCACCACCCGCGGCCCGGGCGCGCCGGCGGCGACCGCCCGCGCGTGCTGGCGCAGGGTGCGGAACAGCTGGTCCAGCACCCCCGCCGTGTAGGCGCCGGCCGACACGGCGCCCGCCATCGTGAGCCCGAGGACGAAGACCGGCGGTCCGTCCGCCATCCCCTCCGGCCCGGTCGTGTCGCCCTGCGCTGTCATGGTCGTCCCCCCCCCCGACACCGGATCCGGCGGGCAGGTTTACCATGAACGCGTTGCGCCGCGGTGTCCCGCATCGGGGGACGGACCGGGGCGCGCGGACCGCGCGAAGGTCAGACCGGCAGGCCGGCCTCCGCGGCCCAGGCGGCGAGGGCCGGCCGGGCGCTCGGCGCGCCCGCCTCCGCCGCGCGCGCCAGCACGGCCGCCGCGGCGCCGAGGTCGGCCGAACGCAGCAGCCGCTTGACGGGGCCGATGGCCGCGGGCCGCATCGACAGCGCGCGGATGCCGATCGCCGCCAGCGCCAGGGCCTCGAGCGGCTTGCCCGCCATCTCGCCGCAGAAGCCGAGCGGCGTCCCGTTCGCCGCGCAGCGCCCCGCCACGTCGCCGAGGAACGCCAGATAGGCCGGCGACAGCGGGTCGTAGCGCCGGCGCACCCGTTCGTTGTCGCGGTCGGCGGCGAAGAAGAACTGCTGCAGGTCGTTGCCGCCCACGCTGAGGAAGTCGACCGCGCGGAAGAAGGCGTCGGGCGCATAGGCCAGCGACGGCGTCTCGAGCATCGCGCCCACCTCGAGCCGCTCGGGCACGGGCCGGCCGCGGGCGGCCAGCCGGTCGCGCTCGCGCCACAGCATCTCGCGGCAGGCGAAGAACTCGGCGGCCTCGGTGACGAAGGGGAACATCACGCTCAGCGGACGCGCCCCGGCCCCGCGCAGCAGCGCCTGAAGCTGCATCGCCATCAGCCGCGGCCGGTCGAGGCCCAGGCGCACGGCGCGCCAGCCCAGCGCCGGGTTCTCCTCGGAGGTGCGGCGCATGTAGGGAAGGATCTTGTCCGACCCGATGTCCAGCGTGCGGAACACAACCCGCCGCCCGGCGGCCTCGTCGAGGATGCGCCGGTAGGTCTCGGCCTGCGCGTCGCGGCCGGGCATGGTCGAGCGGATCATGAACATCAGTTCGGTGCGGTAGAGGCCGATGCCGTCCGCGCCGCATTCGGCCAGATGCGGCACGTCCCCGGGCAGCCCCGCGTTCATGTGCAGCGCCACGCGCGCGCCGTCCGCCGTCACCGCCGGCAGGTCGCGCAGCGAGGCGTAGAATTTCTGCGCCTGCGCCGCGAGCGCGCGCTTCTCCTCGAAGGCGTCGCGCACCGAGGGCTCGGGGCGCAGATGCGCCACGCCCCCGTCGCCGTCGACGATGATGGTGTCGCCGTTCTCCGCCTCGGCCACGGCGCCATGGGCCTGGACCAGCAGCGGGATCGCCAGCGCGCGGGCCACGATGGCGGCGTGGCCGCCCTCCGACCCCTCCTCGAGGATCACGCCGGCCAGACGCCCGCCCATCTCGAGCAGCTCGCCCGGCCCGATCGAGCGGGCGACCAGCACGGCGCCGGGCGGCGGGGGGGCGGCGCAGACGCCAGTCAGCCGGCGCAGCAGCCGGTTGGCGAGGTCGTCGAGGTCGTGCAGCCGCTCGCGCAGGTAGGGATCGGCCACGCGCTCCATCCGCGCCCGCGCCGCCGACTGCACCCGCTCGACCGCGACCTCGGCCACCACGCCCGATCCCACGGCCTCGTCGAGGCGGCGGAACCAGCCCTTGTCGTGGGCGAACATGCGGTAGGTCTCGAGCACGTCGCGGTGCTCGCCCCCGGCCTTCAGCAGGTCGGTCTCGAGCAGCCGGTCGACCTCCTCGCGCAGGCCCTCCATGGCCTCCGCCAGGCGGCGGCGCTCGGCCTCGACATCGTCGACGATGGGGTTCTCGATGGCGACCTTGGGCTCGTGCAGATGCGCCGTGCCGATGGCCGAGCCCTCGGCGGCGCAGGCGGCGCGCAGCGTCAGCGGGCCGCGGCGCGCCGCCTCGATGTCGCGCCCGGCCTGCAGCGCACCCGATTCGGCCATCTCGGCGATGACCATGGCCACGACTTCCAGCGCGTCGATCTCGTCCTCGGCATAGATGCGCCGGGCGGTGTTCTGCACCACCAGCACGCCGAGGATGCGGCCGAGCCTCTGGATCGGCACGCCGCAGAAGGACCGGAACACCTCCTCCCCGGTCTCGGGCAGATACTGGAACCCCGGCGCGTTGGGCGCGTCGTCGGTCGACAGCGGCTCGGCGCGCCGGGCGATCTGCCCCACCAGGCCCTCGCCCACGCGAAGGCGCGCGGTGTGGACCGCGCTCTTGCGCAGCCCCTCGGTCGCGCACAGCTCGAGGGTCTGGGCGTCGCGCTTCAGGTAGATCGAGCACACTTCGGCGACCATGTTGGTCGCGATCACCGCCGTGATGCGGTCCAGCCGCTGCTGGCCGCCGCCCGGCTCCGCCAGCACCTGGCGCAGCCGGCGCAGCATGGCGCGCGACCCCACGGCCGAGGACGGGGTCATGGGCGCCGCGCTCCCCCGCCGCCGACTTCTGCCGGGGCCGATCCCGGCATCAGGCTTCGTGCAGATCGAAGGCGTCGTGCAGGGCGCGCACCGCAAGCTCGAGGTACTTGCGGTCCACCAGCACGCTGACCTTGATCTCCGACGTGGTGATGACCTTGATGTTCACGCCCTCAGCCGCCAGCGCCGAGAACATCTTCTGCGCCGTGCCGGCATGGCTGCGCATGCCGATGCCGACGATCGACACCTTCGCCACGTCGCGGTCCGCGAGGAGGTCGCGCACCGCCAGCGACTCGCGCACCGGCGCCAGCGCGGCCAGCGCGCGGTCCACCTCGTCGGCGGCGGTCGAGAAGGTCATGTCGGTGAGGCCGTCCTCAGAAATGTTCTGGACGATCATGTCGACGTTGATGCCCGCCGCCGCAAGGGGGCCGAAGATCGCCGCGGCCACGCCGGGACGGTCGGCCACCCCCAGAAGGGTCACCTTGGCCTCGTCGCGCTGGAAGGCGACGCCGCTCACGACCTTGGATTCCATGATCTCCCCCTCGTCGCAGACCAGCGTGCCGGGCGCGTCCTCGAAGGACGACAGCACCTGCAGCCTCACCTTGTAGCGCATCGCGAGCTCGACCGAACGGGTCTGCAGCACCTTGGCCCCCAGCGAGGCGAGCTCGAGCATCTCCTCGTAGGAGATGCGGTCCAGCTTGCGCGCGCGCGGCTCCAGCCGCGGGTCGGTGGTGTAGACCCCGTCCACGTCGGTGTAGATGTCGCAGCGCTCGGCCCCCAGCGCCGCGGCCATCGCCACCGCCGAGGTGTCCGAGCCGCCGCGGCCCAGCGTCGTGATGCGCCCCTCGTCGCTGAGGCCCTGGAAGCCCGCGATCACCGCGTGCAGCCCCTCGGCGAACTTGCGGTCGAGGGCCGCGGTGTCGATCTCGACGATCCGCGCCGCGCCATGGGCCGCCGTGGTGCGGAAGGGGATCTGCCAGCCGGCCCAGGACCGCGCCGGTGCGCCCATCTGCTGCAGCGTCAGCGCCATCAGCCCCGCCGTGACCTGCTCGCCCGAGGCCACCACGGCGTCGTATTCGCGCGCGTCGTAGAAGGGCGTGCGCTCTCCGGGCTCGGCCGCGGCTTGGCGCACCCAGTCCACCAGCTTGTTGGTCTCGCCCGCCATCGCCGACACGACCACGGCCACGTCGAAGCCGCGCTCGATCTCGCGGACCACCTTGCGCGCGGCGTTGCGGATGCGGTCGAGATCGCGCACCGAGGTGCCGCCGAACTTCATCACGAGGCGCGGCTTGCGCGCCTGCGCGGGTGCGGACGGGACGGGGAGGGACATGGGCGCGCCTCCTTGGCGGCGTGGTGCGGCGCGACGCCTTTAGCCACGATCCGGCCCCGCGGCAAGGCGAGGGGCCCGGCGCGGGATGCGCCGGGACGCATCGGCGCGCGCTGCATGCCCCGATTGCATCCGACCGGGGAGATGCCCGCCATGCTGGCGCCCGCCCGACCGCGGATGGCGGGGCGCGAAGGTCCGCGGCCGGTCCCGTGAAGGGCTGCGGCGCAGTGCGGGGCGGCGGCGGGGACGGCCCTCTCAGGGCGCGATCCAGCCGCCGGTCCAGCCCTGCGGCCCGCGCTCGTGCAGCGCGCGGCGGTGCCCCCCATGCGCGAGCCACAGCCACTCGATCCGAGTCGCCTCTAGCAGCAGCACGGCGAAGCGGTCGCGGCCGGCCTCGGGGTCGGCGGGCGCGCGCGTCCCCGGGTCGGGGTCGGCCGCCGCGGGGTCGTCCAGCGGCGCACCCGGCGCGATGGCGGCGCGATAGGCCGTGCGCGAGCCCGGCCCGGTCGCGGCCCAGGCTGCGTCGGCCTCCGGTCCCGCCGCCAGCGCCCGCAGCGCGCCGCGCAGCCGGACCTGAAGCTTCGCGCGCGCGTCGTAGGCGTGGAGCTCGGCGCGCGGGTCGGCGGCGATTTCTGCCCATTTGCCGGACCGCCGGTCGGTGTGCACGCGCAGCCGGGCGGCCGAGGGCTCGACGCCGCGCAGCACCACGCTGCGCACCCGCGGGCCGCCATCGGCCCCGACGGTGGCAAGCTGCACGACATGCAGGCCCGACCGCCGGTCGGCGGCCCCCCGCGCCAGCCTGCGCCAGATCTCGCGAAGCGCCGCGTCGGGGTCGGCGCGGAAGGGGGCGTCGAAGGCGTCGTCCATGGCCCGAGCCTGACCATGCCGCGCCGCGCGCGTCCAGAGCGCGGGCGCGCCCGCTCCCCCGCCGCCGCACGGAGGAACGCGGGCGCGTTTGCGCCCCCGCCATGGTGTGAGGCGCGCGGGCGCGCTTGCGCCCCCGCCGGGCCTCGGCTAGAAGCCCCGCGCATCGGAGTGTAGCTCAGCCTGGTAGAGCACTAGCTTCGGGAGCTAGGGGCCGGAGGTTCGAATCCTCTCACTCCGACCATTCCCGCCCGTCGACCGGCATCGCGAAGGCCGAAAGCCGGCGCAGGGTCTCGGCGATCCCCGCCCGGTCGGCGTTGGCGAAAGCGAGGCGCAGCGTGCGCTCGGCGGCACCGTCGCCGCCCTCGGCCCGGCGCGGCCCGAACATCGTCCCCGGCAGCGCCAGCAGCGCCGCGCGTTCGACCAGCGCCCGCGCCACGTCGTCCGAATCCGCGGCGAAGGGATGCGCGAGGAAGGCGAAATACGCCCCGCAGGACAGCAGCCGCCAGTCGCCCACGCCCGCCGCGAAGGCCGCGCGCAACATCGCGCCGCGCGCCAGCACTTCCGCGCGCTCGGACGCCACGAAATCGCCGCAGCCGCGCAGTCCGCACAGCGCTGCGGCCTGTCCCAGCCGCGGCGGGCAGATGGCGACGGTGTCGAGGAACTTCTCGGCCTGCGCGATGCGGTCGGGCGCGGCGATCAGCGCGCCGATGCGGTGGCCGGTCAGGCGGTAGGCCTTCGAGAAGCTGTAGAGGTGCAGCAGCACGTCGCCCCAGCCGGGGTCGGCGAACAGGCCGTGCGGCGGCCCCCCCGCGGCGCGGAAGTCGCGGTAGGTCTCGTCGAGGATCAGCCCGAGGCCCCGCGCCCGCGCCAGCGCGGCGAAGGCGGCGATCAGGTCGGGCGGGTATTCCGCGCCCGTCGGGTTGTTCGGCGTCACCAGCGCGATGGCGCGCACCCCCGGGTCGATCAGCGCCGCGGCGCGGCCGGCGTCGGGCAGCCCGTCGGGCCCGCAGGGCAGGGGCACGCAGCGCAGGCCGGCCATCTCCAGCCACATGCGGTGGTTGAAATACCACGGCGTCGGCAGGATCACCGCGTCGCCGGGGGCGCAGAGCGTGGCGACGGCGGCGCAGAAGGCCTGGTTGCAGCCTGCGGTCACCGCCACCGCGCTCTCCGGGATCGCGCCGCCATAGTCCGCCGACCAGCGCGCGGCGATCTCGGCCCGCAGCGCCGGGTCGCCCAGCACCGGGCCGTAGGCATGGGCCGCGGGGTCCTCCAGCGCCGCCGCGGCGATGGCGGCGCGCAGCGCCGCGGGCGGCGGGTCGACCGGCGCGGCCTGGCTGAGGTTGATCAGGGGCATCTCCGGCGCGAAGAGCCGGTCCGCGATCCAGCGCCGCGCCTCCATGACCGGCGAGGCGAAGGCGGCGGCGAGCGTGGCGGAGACGGGGGCGGGCATGGCGTGGGTCCGGACTGTCCTGCGGGGCGGAGCCTGCGGGCGGGCGGCCCCCCGCGCAAGCCCGCCGCCCCCGCGGACCCGGCGCGCAGGGGGCGCGGCCCCGGGAACGCGGCCCCGGGGGCCGCGGCCGGCCCGGGCGGACCCGCCCCGGCAGCGCGTCGGCCCGTTCACCCGCCGTTGATGCCGGGCGTCGCAGGGTCGCGCGTCGTGACAGGGAGAATCCCGGATGCGCCCGTCCCCGCCGCTGCGCGCCGCGCTCGCGGCGCTTGTCCTCGCCGGCTGCGGCGTGCGCGAGGTCGAGCGCAGCCCCTATGTCGCCGCGACGCTCGCCCCGGTCCGCATCGTCGCCGCCGATCCCGCGGGCGGGCCGTTCGGCGACGCCGTGGCGCAGGCGCTGGCCGCCCGCGGCGTGGCGGTGGTTCCGGCCGACGAGGTGCGCGCGGCGATGGCCGCGGCGGGGGTCGGTCCCGCCTCCGTCGCGCGGCTGAACGGTCTGGGCTTCCTCGATGGCCGGGGGCCCGACGCGCTGCTGGTCGTCACGGCGGCGGCCGAGCCGGGCGGCGTGCCCCGCCGGGCGGCGGCCACGCTGCGCCGCGTGCCCGACGGCGCGATCCTGGCCGAGGCGCGCTGGACGCCGTTCTGGGGCGATTGGACCGCCGGCATCGCCGACCGCGCCCCGGTCCGCGACGAGGGCGACGCGGCGCGGGCGCTGGCGCGCGAACTTTCCGCCGCCATGGCGCGCTGAGCCGCCCTGCGCGCCGTCAGAACCGGCCGAGCGCCTCGAGGTCGATCGCCTCGAAATAGGCCAGCCGGTCCTCGGCCGGGGCCGCGCCCGTCACCCGCACCAGCACCCGGTTCGCCACCAGCGCCGAGATGTCGCCCGCGGGATCGACGAGATAGCTCTGCCGACCCTTGCGCCGCAGCGCGCCCTGCATGGCCGCGAGCGCGGGGTTGGCCAGCAGCGCCCCCAGCGCCGCGGCCATCGGGCTGTCGGCCATCAGCTCGATCTCGACCGTCGCGCCTGCGCGCGCATAGGTCGCCGCCGCCCCGGTGCCGCCGCCGAACATGGCCGAGGCCGCCGCCATCGCCGCCTGACCGTCCTCGCGCGTCCAGCCGGCCAGGGCGGCGGGCAGGAAAGCCGCCAGGCCCGCGGCCTTGCGCTCGCCGATCAGCGCGGCGGCATAGTCGAGCTCCTCCTTCGCGCGCCCGGCCTCGCCGGCCTCCCAGGCCGCGATGGCCGCGCGCAGGGCATCGGTCACCTCGTCGGCCGCGGCGGCGGGGGCGACGAGGATCAGCGCGACGGCGAGGGCGCGCCGGACGGGCGCCGTGCGGCGGCGGACGGGGGCGGGTGTCATGGCGCGCTCCTGTTCGGTTGGGCGCCCCAGCCTACGGCGCGGGACCGGCAAAGCGAAGCCGGGGCGGCCGTCGCCCCGCCGCGTCGCCCCGCCGCGTCGCGCTCAGCGCCCCGTCCCGCTGCCGAACAGCCGGCCGCGCTCGGTCAGCAGCAGCAGCCCCAGCGTGGCGGCCCCGCAGGCGGCGTAGCCCAGCGCCAGCGGCAGCGGCGTGCCGTCATAGGCCCGCCCGATGCCGAAGCCCACGGCGGCGCCGATCAGCGTCGTCGCCCCCCCGATCACCGAGGATGCCACGCCCGCCGCGCGGGCCTGCGGCTCCATCGCCAGCGCGTTGAAGTTCGCGAACACCATGCCCACCAGCATCATCGCCCCGCCCAGCAGCCCGAGGAAGGCCCAGAGCGGCGGGGCGCCGCCCGCCGACAGCGCCGCGAGGCCCAGGCTGACCGCCGTGAAGCCCGCCACCGCGCCATGCGACAGCGCCCGCATCCCGAACCGCGCCACCAGCGCGGCGTTGACAGCCGAGGCCAGCGCGATCGACACGGCGATCGCCGCGAAGGCGGCCGGAAACCACGGCCCCAGCGCGTAGGCCTCGCCCAGCAGCTGCTGCGCGGTGTTGATGAAGCCGAACAGCGCGCCGAAGAACACACCCGACGCCAGCGCATAGCCCACGGTCTGGCGCGAGCCGAGCACCAGCCGCAGGCTGGCCGCCAGCCCCGCGGGGTCGAGCGGGCGGCGGCGGTCCGGCGCCAGCGTCTCGGGCAGCCACAGCGCCACGCTGGCGGCGACCGCGATCCCGTAGACCGTCAGGAAGGCGAAGATCGTCCGCCAGTCCGCCACCAGCAGCACCGCCTGGCCCAGCGCCGGCGCGATCACCGGGGCCGCCATGAACACCATCATGGTCAGCGACACGACCCGCGCCATCGCCCGGCCGGTGTAGCAGTCGCGCACCACGGCCGTGACCACCACCCGCGGCGCCGCGGCCCCCGCCCCCTGCGCCGCCCGCGCCGCCAGCAGGGCCCCGAAATCCGGGGCCAGCGCGCAGGCCGCCCCCGCCAGCACATAGGCGGCCAGCCCCCACAGCAGCACCGGCCTTCGCCCGTAGCGATCCGCGAGCGGCCCCATGGCGAATTGCCCGAGGCCGAACCCCGCGAGATAGGCCGTGACCGGCGCCTGCCGGTCGTTGCCGGCCTCGGCCCCGAGTGCCGCGGCGATCTCGGGCAGGGCCGGCAGCATGGCGTCGGTCGCCACGGCGTTCAGGCCCATCATCAGCGCCATCAGCGCGACGAAGGCGGCGCCGGAAAGCGGCGCATGGCTGGCGAGGGGAGGCGCGTCGCGGGACATCTCGATCTTGACCGCAGGGCGGGAAACGCGACCCTAGCGCCTCGGAAGCGGACGCGCGTTGCGGCGGATGCGACCGGGATGGGCCCGTCGCGGGCTGTCGGCATCGTCGAGGCAAAGAACAAGCGCCGTGTCCGATCCGGAGCCCCCATCCATCCCGCTTCGCCCGCCGGAGACGGCCGGTCTTTCGGGCGGCGACGCGCCGTCGTCGGGGCCGGGCGGTCCCGCCCCGGGCCGGGCCGCCGGACGCGGCGCCGGCGGCCCGGCCCGTCCCGCCGGCAGCGTCCGGTCGCCGCAGCCCGCGCCGCCATCCTCCGCCCGCAGGCGGCCGCGCCGCGCCGAACCGTCCGCCGACCCGGGCCGCGATGCGCCCGGCGCCGCGCCGTCGGCGACGGCGGCGGATGCCGGCGGCCCCGGCGGGCCGCGTCCCGCCCGGGCCGGGGCCGCGCGATCCGATGCGGCGGCGCCGATGGCGGCGACATCGCCGCCGTCCGTCCCCGCGCCGCCCGGCGCGCAGCCCGCGGCCGCGGGCGGGCGTCTTGCCGCGCGTCTTGCCGCGCAGCTTGCCGCGCGCGCGGCCGCGGCCGGGCTCGACCTCGCCGTCG
>DAIPIU010000021.1:33295-44061 GCA_036770645.1 Rubrimonas sp.
CTTGCCGCGCAGCTTGCCGCGCGCGCGGCCGCGGCCGGGCTCGACCTCGCCGTCGCCTGGCAATGGCGTTTCGGCGGGGTGCCGGCCGATGCCTGGGACGTCGCGATCGCGGCGGCGCAAGGCCGTCCGCCGGCGGCCGCGCCGCCGCCTCCGCCCGCCGGTCCGGAAGCGGCGACGGCCGGCGCGCTGTCCGAGGCCGCGCCGGGCACTGAAGCCTGGGCTGACGCCTGGCGCGTCCTCGCGGCCGGGCTGGACGCGGCGCCTGGGGCGCTGCTGCGTCTCGAGCGGGACGGCGAAGGCGCGGCGCGGCCGGTGCTCCTGTGGCTGTCGGACGGCGCGCCGCTGGCGCGCGCGCTGGGCCGTCCCGCCGCGGACGGCCGCCCGGCCGTGCCCGCGCGCGAGGAGACGCTGGCCGAGGCGGCGCGCCTGTGCGACGGCGTCGCCATGCGGCTGGGGCTCGGCCGGGGCGTCGTGCGCATCGAGCCGCCGCTCGCGCTGCTGCCGCTGCAGCGACGCGGCGGCGTCTGGACGGCGGATGCGCCGCCGCCGCCCGTTCCGCCGGCCGGCGGCGCGGCGCTGCCGGGCGCCGCGGCGCGGCGGGCCGCGGCTGCGGCGGCCGCGGCGCGGCCGGCCCTCGTCGCCGCGCTGGAGGGGGCGCGCCTCGTGGCCGCGCTGCCGCCGCTCGAGCGCTTCGACGATCACCTGGAACTGCTCTTCGCGCTCGACGACGCGGCGGCGGCGGCCGGTCCCCCGGTGATGCTCGACGGGCCGCCGCCGCCGCCCGAGCCGCGGCTGCGGCGCGCCTCGGCGGCCCCGCGGTCCGGAGGGCTTGGCCTTGCGCTGTCGGCGGGCCCGTGGCCTCGGGCATCGGGCGCGGTCGAAACCGCGCTGTGGCGGGCGGCGTCGCTGGCCGGACCGCCGCGCGCGGCGAGCCTCGCCATCGGCGACGCCGATGGGGCCGCGCCCGGCGGCGCGCTCGCGGCGCGGCCGGAGATCGCGGCGCGGGCCGTGGCCGACTGGCTCGGCCGTCCGGGCCTCGCGACGGCGCTGGGTCCGCGCCGGGGACCGGGTCCCGCCGCGGCCGGCGACCGCGCGGCCGCGCTGGACCTCGCCCTGCGGGCCGCAAGCCTCGGGGGGGCGTCCGCGGCCGCGCGCGGGCGGGGCCTGGCCGCGGCGCTCGACGGGGCGCCGCTGCGCTACGGCATGCGCCGCGGCGCCGCCTATCTGCGCTGGACGGCGCTGGCCGCCCCGCAGGACCCGCGGGAGGCGGCGGCCGTCGAGGCGCTCGCGGTCGCCCTGCTGGTCGGCGCGGCGCTGCGGTCCGGGGTCGCCGGGGCGCCCGCGGCGCCGGCGGGGCGGGGCCCGCTCACGCCCGGGCTCGCCTGGCCGGGCCTGCTCGACGCGGTGGCCGAACTCGATGCGCCGGGCGTCGCCGACGACCTGAGCAGGGGCTTCGCGGCGCGGTTCCCGGGTCTGGGCGTCGTCGAGGCGGCGGATCTGCGCCTCACGCTGCGCGTGGCGTCCGAAGCCGCCCAGGGGGCCCGCGCCGTGGAGGCGGCGATCGAGGGTGCGGGCGCACCCGCCTGCGGCCTCTGGGTTCAGGGAAGGCCGGCGCAGTTGCTGCGCTGTTCCGGCACGGGCCGGCTCGCGGCGCGCGTGGCGTGGCAGGCCGAACCCGACCCGCATGGCCCCGCCGCCGCGGTCGAGACCGCGGGCCGGATCGATTTCGTCGTCGCGCCGGCCGAGGGCGGCGCGCCGATCCTCGCCGCGATCCTCGCCCCGGCGGCCGAAGCCGGGGTCCTGCCGGTCCTGACGCGGGTTGCGCCCGGCCCGCCCATGCCGCCCTGGCGACCCGAGCGATGGACGCTCGACCTGCGCCTGCCCCCCGCCCCGCCGGACAGGTTCAGTTGACCCTGAGCGTGCCGCCGCGTCCCAGACCCCCGCGCACGTCCTGCGCGCGATAGTTGCGCAGGGCGATCACCATCTGGTTGTGCGCATCCATGAAGGCCGCCACGGTCGCCTTGCCCTCGGGCGTGGTCGAGAGCCCGCCGAGGCCGCCGCCCACGCCGCCGCCGAAGGCCGCCAGCGCCGCGCCGAAATTGGTCGCGGTGGAACTGCCCTCGGCCGCGGCGATCTGGACCTGGCTGCGGATGTCGAACAGCGACAGCGTCACGACCGAGGATTTGGTCTGCAGCCCGCCCGCGATCGCGCCGACCGCCGAGCCGAACAGCGCCGAACCCAGCGCCGCGCCGACCCCGCCGACCGAGGCGTTGTTGATGATGATCGACGGTTCCATGAAGTAGTCGGCCGCGACCCGCTGGCCCGCCTGCTGCCGCGATCCGGCCCGGAACTCGCCCGAGTTGCGCTGCCGGTCGGTGATCTGGGACATGCGGCCTTCGAGGCGCTGGTTGCCCATCGAGGTGATCACGAAGCAGTTGGACTGCTGCACCATGGTGCGGATCAGCGGCTCGATGGTGGTGACCTTGGTGTTGGCGTAGAAATCGCCCCACCACGCCTGCTGCCGACCGTCGTCGACCGCCAGCGTCCCGAAAGGCTCCGTGCAGCGCTCCAGCTTGCTGTTGGCGTTCACCGTCGAGGATCCCGCCGCGGCGCCCGACACCGCCGTGCCGGGCGTGCCCGTGCTGACCGAACCGCCCATGCAGCCCGCGAGCAGGCCCGTGATCGCCCCGACCGCCCCTGCGCGCCTCCACTTCCCCAGCATCTCGAGATCCCCCTTCAAGAAATCGCGCCTGCCTCGCAACACGACGCTTGTCGAATCGCATCGCAAAGCGATCCGTATCGATATGTAGGACGGATCCGGAGGAAAGACCAAATGCTTCGTCCCTTGGTTGCAGCATTGCCTTGCCTGATGTTCGCAGGTTGCGAAACGGCACCGCAGGACAGAACTGTCGCGCTGTGCGTCGACGGGGTCTGCGGCGAGGCTCCTGCCGACACCGCGACTTTCGATCCGGCGGCGGCGGTTCCCGACGCGGACCCCGACGGGCGTCTCGCGGCGCTCGCGGCCCTTGCAGAGGCGGACCCCGCCGCGGCCTACGACCTCGGGATGCGCCTGTTCCGCGGGGACGGTTTCGCCCGCGACCCCTACGGCGCGATCACCTGGATGCGCCGCGCGGCCGAGGGCGGAGACATGCGCGCCGCCACCGCGCTGGGGCGCGTCTACCTGACCGGCCTCGAGGAGATGGGCCCCGACGTGCGCGAGGCGCGGACCTGGCTGGCAATGGCCGCCGGCCGGGGCGACCGCGAGGCCGCCGCATTGCTGAAGCAGGCCGAATCCCTGCCGCTCGAGGCCGAGCGCTATGCCAATCCCTTCGCGCTCGAGCGCACGGGCTGGTGGTGGTGGCGCTCGCCCTACTACTTCTACTGGGATGCGCAGCGGCGCTGGGGGCGCTACGCGGGCTACTGACCGCTCAGCGGTCGTCGCCCACGGCGCGCGGACGCAGCGCCGCCGCGGCATCCGCATCGTCGACGGCGCGCCGCGCCGCCGCCCCCACCGCCTGCGCCTCCTCGTCGGTCAGGCGTTCCGCGCCGTCGCGGCCCGGGATGCGCACGGTGACCTCCTTGTGGGCGAAATGGATCCCCTCGCGCTCGAACAGCTGGCGGATTTCCTGATAGACCAGCTTGCGCGTGGTCCATTGGTCACCCGGGCGGGTCATGTACTTGACGCGGATGATCATGGCGCTGTCTTCCATCATGTAGACGCCCTGGCTTTTCAGCGGCATCAGGAACTTTCGCCCTTCCTCGGGGTGTTCGAGCAGGCGTTCGCCCAGCTTCTTGATCAGTTTGCGCACCTTCTCCGGATCGGTGTCATAGGTCAGACGCAGCGGCAGCTTCATCATAACCCAGTCGCGCGAGTAGTTGGTCAGGAACTTCACCTCGCCGAAAGGCACGGTGTTCAGAGCCCCGAGATGATGGCGCAACTGGAAGCTGCGCAGCGAGATCTTCTCAACCGTGCCCTTCACGTCGCCGATGTTGATGTATTCGCCCTTGCGGAAGGCGTCGTCGGCCAGGAAGAACGCGCCCGACAGGATGTCGCGTATCAGCGTCTGGCTGCCGAAGCCGATGGCGATGCCGATGATCCCGGCGCCGCCCACCAGCGGCGCGACGTTCACCCCGAGTTCCATGGCCGTGAAGATCGCGCAGGAGATGGCAATAAGCAGCAGCACGAAGTTGCGCACCAGCGGCAGCAGGGTCGCGAGCCGCGACGCCGCCGATCCCGCGCCGCCCTCGTCGCCGGGCTCGGCCATGATGTCCTCGCCGCCTTCCTCGGCGATGCGCTGGTCGATCCAGATCCGTGCGGCGTGATAGAGGACATAGCCGATCAGCAGGATGTCGATGACGTTCTGCGCGCGGTTGAGCGGCGCCCCTTCGTCGAAGATCCCGGGCCCGCCCCAGACCCAGGCCAGCGCCCAGACCGCCGAGCCCAGCGCGAACAGGCTCGCGACGCGCCGCGCGAGGTCCTCGTAGCTGCGCATGCCCTTGGCCGGCGTCGCGCCTGTCGCCGGGCGCGCCTGCGCCGAGGTCACGACGCCGCCGCCCTCGTCGTCGTCCGAGCCCATGAGCCCGCCATCGGCGCGCGGGTCGCGCAGGAGGATCATGTCCTGATCGGCCGGCGCTAGGATCGGCGCGTCGGCCGGGCCCGCGTCCTCGGGCGCCATTCGCCTGCGGCGCCAGCGCCGCCCGATGCGCTCGACGGCGAAGATGGTCGTCGCATAGACCGTCAGCGCGGCCGTGACGACCATGAAGGCGACCCCCAGCGGGGCGGGACCGTGATCGACGCCGAGGAGGATGCGGTAGGCCGTGGCGCCGGTCGCCAGCAGGAAATAGGCTGTCAGCGCCGGGCCCCACAGGGCCGCAGACGCGGCGGCCGGCCAGGTGGCCGCCGTCGCCGGCCGGCCCCCGAGGATCGCCGCGCCGAGCGCCGCGCGGTTGGCCCGGCCGCAGGCGAGCGCGAGGGCCGCGTGGACCGCGAGCACCGCGATCCGCAGCGCGCCAAGCGCGTCGGGCTGCATGCCGCTCTTCTCCAGCCAGTAGATCGTCGCGAGGCTCGCGACGCCGACGACGGTCAGCAGCGAGAGCCACGCGTAGAGCCGCGCCGCCTCGTGGTCCCCTAGACAGGGGATCCGGTATTCCGGCAGGTAGGGCGCGAGGATCATCCGCCACAGCGTGTCGATGATCCGGATCGCCGCATAGCCGGCGAACACGAGGATCGCGAAGCGCACCGCGGTCTCGTCCTCGTCCGGATAGAAGCTGGACCCAATCAGGGCCGCGACCGCCAGCGTGACGGCGAGATTCGCGGCCACCAGCGCGACGCGGGCCGCGAGCACGGGCAGCTTGTCGGCATAGCCTTGCGGGTCCGGGCGCTGCAGCGCCATGAACAGCGGCCGCGCGGCATAGACGGCGAAAATGCTGGCGACGCCGCGGCCGATGGCGAGCAGCAGCACGAGGAACGCGCCGAGCCCCAGATACCAGCGGGCTTCGCCCCCGGGGCTGTTGGAGGCGAGCGCGCTCAGGCTCGCGGGCCCGATGTCGGGTATGGCCGCCGCGATGCGCCGGACCCCGTCGCGCAGCCGCGCCACGCGCTGCTGCGTCGCGTCCAGCGTCGACATCGTTCGGTAAGTCTCGGCGATCTCCCCGTAGGCCTGCAGGTCGGGCGCGCGGTCCTGACCCTGCGCGTCCTCGACGCCGCGGCCGAAATCCATGAACGGGGCCTGCTGCGCCCCCGCGAGCGATGCCCAAGCGCAGCACAGCACGGCCACAGCCAGCGCAACGCCCCGCAGTGCCGTCATCGCCCGCGCGTCCATGGAACCCTTCGTGTATCGTCTGTCGTGGCGATGACAATAAGGTGCGTCCGCACCGATTGCGACGGGCTTGCGCCGGCCGGGGTTCCGCCCGCGGCGGCGTCGGCGCGGCGGGACGGATCGGCGGCGCTGGCGTTCCGGCCTCGCGTCGACTAACCAAGACGGGTTGCGCGATGCGGCAGAGAGCGACAGGCCCGGTCATGAGTCCCAAATCCGTCGGGCGGCGCGGCCGGCACAGCGGTCGACGCGTGCTGCTCTACAGCCACGACACCTTCGGTCTCGGGCACCTGCGGCGCAGCCGGACCATCGCCCAGGCGCTTGCCGCGGCCGACCCGAACCTGTCGGCCCTCATCGTGACGGGCTCGCCGGTGGCGGGCCGCTTCGACTTCCCGGACCGGGTGGATTTCATCCGCCTTCCCGGCGTCGTCAAGCTTCCGGACGGCTCCTACCGCCCGCACAACCTGGCCGTCGACATCGACGAGACGACGCGCCTGCGCGCCGCGCTGCTGTCGGCCGCCGCCGAGGCGTTCGAGCCCGATCTCATCGTGGTCGACAAGGAGCCCTGGGGGTTCCGCGGCGAACTGGAGGGCGTGCTCGGCCCCGCCAGCGCGCGCGGCGCGCGGCTGGTGCTGGGCGTGCGCGACGTTCTCGACGAGCCCGTCGCCCTGGCGGAGGAATGGGCGCGCAAGAACGCCGTGGCGGCGATCGAGGCGCATTACGACGAGATCTGGATCTACGGGCTGCCCGACATCTGCCGGCCGCTCGACGGCCTGCCCCTGTCCGCGGCGGCGCGCGCGCGCGCGCATTATGTCGGCTATCTGCGCCGCGAGGCGCCGCCGCCCGGCGCCGACGACCGGCCGGCGCTCGAGGGCGATTTCGCCCTCGTCACCACCGGCGGCGGCGGCGACGGGGCGGAACTCGTCGACTGGGTGCTGGGCGCCTACGAATCCGATCCCGGCATTCCGCTCGGCGCGGTGATCGTCTACGGCCCGTTCATGTCCGCCGAACTGCGCAGCGACTTCGACCGGCGCGCGGACCGTCTCGGCGGGCGCATCGTCACGCTCGCCTTCGACAGCCGCATGGAGCGCCTGCTGCAGGACGCGCGCGGCGTCGTCGCCATGGGGGGCTACAACACGTTCTGCGAGATCCTCTCGCTCGACAAGCCGGCCGTGATCGCGCCGCGCGTCTCGCCGCGCCTCGAGCAGCTGATCCGCGCCGAGGCCGCGGAGCGGCTGGGGCTGCTGCGCATGCTGCACAATCCCCGCGACGGGGGCGACCCGGACGTCATGGCCGCGGCGATCCGCGGGCTGGCCACGCAGCCGCCGCCCTCCGCGGCGGGCTGGCCGGGCCTGCTCGGCGGGCTCGACGCCATCGTCGCCCTGGCGCTGGGCCCCGGCCGGCAGCACGAGCGCCACGCCCATGCCGGTTGACGCCGTCGCGTCGCCCCGCCTGCTGGTGGTGGTGAAGGGCTATCCCCGCCTGTCCGAGACCTTCGTCGCGCAGGAACTCAAGGCCCTCGAGGATCGCGGCCTGCGCTTCGACATCTGGTCGCTGCGCCGCCCCTACGACGCCAAGACGCACCCGATCCATGCCGAGATCGGGGCGCGGGTGTTCTACCTGCCGGAATACCTGCGCGAGGAACCGCTGCGGGTGGTCCGGGCGCTGTTCGCGGCGCTGGGCAAGCGGGGCTTCTTCGCCGCGCTCTCGGCCTGGCTGCGCGATCTGGCGCGCGACGGCACCGCGAACCGGGTGCGCCGCTTCGGGCAGGCCTGCGTGCTGGCGACCGAGGCCGACCCGGGCGCGCGCTTCGTCTACGCCCATTTCCTGCACACGCCGGGGTCGGTCGCCCGCTATGCCGCGATGATGCGCGGGATCGAATGGGGTTTCTCCGCCCATGCGCGCGACATCTGGACCACGCCGCCGTGGGAGCTGACCGAGAAGATCGCCTCGGCCCGCTTCGGCGTCACCTGCACGGCCACGGGGGCCGCGCACCTGAAGGCGCACGACCCGGTGGGCGGCAAGGTCGCGCTGGTCTATCACGGTCTGGACCTGCACCGCTTCCCGCCGCCGCCGGCGCCGCGCCCGCCGCGCACGGGTTCCGACCCCGCGGATCCGCTGCGCATCGTGTCCGTGGGCAGGCTGGTCGAGAAGAAGGGCTATCGCGACCTGCTGGCCGCGCTGTCGGACCTGCCGCGGTCGACGCACTGGCGGCTCATCCACATCGGCGGCGGGCCTCTCGGGCCGGAGATGCAGGCGCTCGCGCGCAAGCTGGGCGTGGCCGAGCTGATCGAGTGGCGCGGCAAGGCCGACCAGACCGAGGTGCTCGAGGCGCTGCGCGATGCCGACCTTTTCGCGCTGGCGCCCCGCATCGCCGCCGACGGCGACCGCGACGGGCTGCCCAACGTGCTGCTCGAGGCCGCCTCGCAGAAGCTCGCGGTGGTGGCGACGCGGGCCGGGGGCGTGAGCGAGTTCGTCATCCACGGCGAGACCGGCCTGCTTGTGCGCCCCGGCCGCATCGGACGGCTGACCGAGGCGATCGACCATCTCGCGAAGGACCCCATCGAGCGGCTGCGCATGGGCGAGTCGGCGCGGGCGCGGCTCGAGATGGGTTTCGACTGCGAGGCCGGCGCGGCCGAGATCGCGCGGCGGCTCCAGAAGGCCCTGACCGCCGCCCCGGCGGCCCCCGCGGCGCCCTCGCCGGACCCGGCGTGACGCGCGCGGCCTTCTACGCGCCGATGAAGGCGCCCGACCATCCCAACCCCTCCGGCGACCGGCGCATCGCCCGCCTGATGCAGCGCGCGCTCGACCGGGCGGGGATCGCGAATTTCCTCGCCTCGCGCCTGCGCACGCGCGACGGGCAGGGCGACGAGGCCGCGCAGGCGCGCCTGTTCGCCGAGGCCGAGGCCGAATCCGACCGCCTGATCGAGGGCCTGCGCGCCGATCCGCCCGACCTTTGGTTCACCTATCACTGCTACTGGAAGGCCCCCGACCTGATCGGGCCGCGGGTCGCCGCCGCGCTGGGCATCCCCTATGTCGTGGCCGAGGGCACCCGGTCGCCGCGCCGGCTGCGCGGTCCCTGGGCGGGCTTCGCGGCGGCGGCCGAGGCGGCGCTGGATGCGGCGTCGGTGGTGTTCTGGCTGACCGGGCGCGACCTGCCGGCGCTCGAGGCCGCGCGGCCGCCGGGCCAGCGCCTCGCGCATCTGCCGCCCTTCACGGCGCTGGGGCTGCCCGCCGAACGGCCGATCGCCATGGAGGGGCCGCTGCGGCTGACCACGGTCGCGATGATGCGCCCGCCGGACAAGACCGCCTCCTACGCCGCGCTGGCCGCCGCGCTGGCGCTGCTCGACGATGTGGACTGGCGGCTGACGGTGGGCGGCGACGGCGCGGCGGCGGACGCGGTGCGGGCGCTGCTGGCCCCGTTCGGGGCGCGGGTGGCCCTCGCGGGACGGCTCGATGCGCGCGCCGACCTGCACGCGCTCTATGCGCAGGCCGACCTGCTCGCCTGGCCGGGCGTCAACGAAGCCTTCGGCATGGTCTATCTCGAGGCGCAGGCGATGGGGCGCGCCGTGGTGGCCGAGGATCGCCCCGGCGTGCGCGACGTGGTGGCCCCCGCGGGCCGGCTCGTGCCGCCGGGCGACGCGGCGGCCTTCGCGGCGGCGCTGCGCGGCTTCGCCGCCGACCGGCCGGGGCTCGCGGCGGCGGGGCTGGCGTCGCGGGCGCACATGGTCGCCCGCCACGGCATCGAGGCCGCCGCCCGCCGCATCCGCGCGGGGCTCGCGCCCGTCGTTCCGGGCCTTGCGCCATGAGGGGCGCGGCGGCGGGACGGGGAAGGCCGGCGCGCGCCGCGGCGCCCGACCGCGCGATGGTCCATGCCGCGCCGGTCCGGGTCCTCGCCGGCCCCCGCGCGCCCGGCCCGATTGCGACCGGCCCGAGTGCGCCCGGCCCCAATCCGCCCGGACCCAGCGCGCCCGGCCCCAGTGCAACCGGCCCCAGTGCAACCGGCCCCCGCGCGACCGGCCTTCCTTCACCGGTCCTCGGTGCGCCCGCCCGACTTGCGGCCGTTCCCCGTCATGCGGCGCATCCCCGCGCGCCCGTGCCCCGTTCGCGCGTCCTTCCTGCCGCGCCAGTCCCCTGTGCGGCGCTGTCCGGCGCCGCGGTCCAGGGCGCGACGGGCAACGCCGCGACGGCCCAAGGCGCGCCGGGCCGAGGCGCGAGAGGCGCGACGGGCCCCCGCGCGCCTCTCGGCCCCGCGCCTCCCCCCGTCGCGTCGCTCCGCCGCGTCGCGCCGCGCCCGGGCCGCAGGCGCGGGGCCGTCCCGTGACGCCGCTCGCGCTGCTGCGCCATTTCCCCACCGACTGGAACCGCGAGGGGCGGCTGCAGGGCCGCATGGACCGGCCTCTCGACGCGGGCGCGCTGCCGGCGCTGGCCGCCCTGTCGGTCCCGCCGCCCTGGGACGGCGCGCGCGTCGTCGCAAGCCCCCTGCGCCGGGCGGCCGACACGGCGCGGGCCCTGTGGCCGGCGGTCGAGACCGACCCGCGGCTGACCGAGATCGACTGGGGCGGCTGGGAGGGGCTTCGCCCGGCCGCGCTGCTTGCCGACCCCGCCTCGGGCTTCGTGCCGATGGAGCGCTGGGGCTGGACCCGCCGCCCGCCCGGCGGCGAAAGCCCCGCCGACGCCTGGACCCGCGTCGCGCCCCTGCTGGCCGAGATCGCGGCCGCGGGGCGGCCGACCGTGCTGGTCTGCCATCGCGGGCTGATGCGCGTGATCCTCGCCCGCGCCCATGGCTGGGATTTCGACGCGCCCGAGCCCTTCGTGATCAAGCGCGCCCGCCTGATCCCCCTGATGCTGGACCCGGACGGGCTGCCCGTCCTGCCCGGCCCGCCGCTGCGGCTGCCCGCCCGATGAGCGGGGGGGCGCGGAACGCCGATCACCCGCCCGCCGGTCCCG
>DAIPIU010000022.1:0-26649 GCA_036770645.1 Rubrimonas sp.
GTCGCCTTCAACGTCCTCGGCAGGCGGGATGCCGCCGTTCGGCCCGAGCGGACGGCGGCGGTCGAACCGAGGGCGCGTCCCGATACGGGGGCCCCGTCGCGCGCCGATCAGCGGACAAGTCGCCACGCGGCCAAGATCGGTTCGTCGGAAAGCGGGTCCGCGACGGCGCCCCGGGCGAATGCGGGACGGCCCGCCCCATGGCGCACCGCGGCGGCCTTGCGCTTCATCCATCCCACGGCGAAGCGCCCGCCCCGAGGACCCGCGCGGATCGCCGGGCGCGCCGCCGGCCGGGCTGCGGCGGCCGGGCTGCGGCGGCCAGGCCTCGGGGCGTGCGCTGCGGGGCCGGTCCGTGGCGCTGCGGGCTGACGTTGCGCACCTCGGCGCTTGCGCGGCCGGCTTCGGCGCCGCAGCATCACGCCATGGGCGCGGATCGATCTCGCACGACGACGGACACGCCGCTTCTGCTGGCGGAACAGGCGAACTTCACGGGCGCGGTCCACGGCTTCGTCGCCGGGCTGACCGAGAGGGAGCGCGCCGCCGTGTCGGCCAGCGGCCGCCCCGCCGCGTTCCGGGCGGGCGAGCAGCTTTTCCGCCAGGGCGCGCCGCATGAGGGCGTCTACCTGATCGAAAGCGGCTGCGTGCGCACCTACTACGTCGCGCCGAACGGCCGCGAGATCACCCTCGCGCACTGGACGCGCGGCGCCTTCGTCGGCGGGCCCGAGCTGTTCGGCGGCGGCGAGCACCTGTGGTCCGGGCTGGCGACCGAGCCCACCGCCGCCCTGCTGCTCGACGGCGCGCAGCTGCGGCGGCTGGTCGAGACCATCCCGCGCCTCGCGCTGAACCTGCTGGACGGGCTGGTGGACAAGGGGCGCTGCTATTCGATGGTGCTGCAGATGCTCGGCACTCGGTCCGTGATCGAGCGGCTGGCGCATCTGCTGCTGATCATGGCGGGGGCGGAGGAGGCGAAGGGGCCGGCGCCGGGCGGCCACGCGCTCGAACGCCGCCTCAGCCATGCCGAGATCGCCACCATCGTCGGCTCGACCCGGCAATGGGTGTCGAGCGCGCTCGACCGCTTCCGCCGCGGCGGCGTGATCGCGACCGGCGAAGGCGGGCGGCTCGTGGTGCTCGATCCGCGCGCGCTGCGGGCCATCGCCCAGCTCTGACGCGGCGATCCGCCGTTCGGCGTCAATTAATTGCTGTCCGCCACCGCCTCGCGGCCCGACCCTGGGTCCCGCAGGCGGATGGGGAGGCGGGATGAACCCCGACACGGTGACGATTTCCGAGGATGGCAGCCACCTCGCGGTGGACTGGCCCGACGGCACGCGGTCGCGCATCCCCGCCGCGACCCTGCGCGGCGCGGCGCGGGACGCGCGCTCGGTGCGCGAGCGCATCGAGCACGGCGCGGTGCGGGTTCCCCCGGGCGTCCGCCTCGTCGGGCGGGCGCCGGTGGGCAGCTATGCGGTGAACCTGCATTTCGACGACGGCCACGACCGCGGGATCTTTCCCTGGCCGATGCTGCGCGACCTCGCGGCCGCCGCCGGGCCCGGCAGCGCCGGCAATTAATGGCGCGACCCGCCGCGCCGCGCGCGCCACGCTGCAACTGCACAATGGAGAGACCGCATGGACGAGATCCGCGACGGACTGGCCGAGACCGAATGCGACATCCTCGTGATCGGCGGCGGCACGGCCGGCCCGATGGCGGCGCTGAAGGCGCAGGCCGCCAATCCCGGCGCGCGGGTCGTCCTGCTGGAAAAGGCCAACGTCAAGCGCTCCGGCGCGATCTCGATGGGCATGGACGGCCTGAACAACGCCGTCATCCCCGGCTACGCCACGCCCGAGCAGTACGTGAAGGAGATCACCATCGCCAATGACGGCGTGGTCGATCAGGCCCCGGTGCTGCGCTATGCCGAGGAATGCTACGGGATCATCGAGGAGCTCGACCGCTTCGGGATCCGCTTCCTCAAGAACGAGAACGGCGACTACGCCGTGAAGAAGGTGCACCACATCGGCACCTACGTCCTGCCGATGCCGAACGGCGACACGGTCAAGAAGGCGCTGTACCGCCAGCTGCGCAAGGCGCGGATCCTGATCTCGAACCGCTACATGGCGACCCGGCTTCTGACCGGCGAGGGGCGCATCGCGGGCGCGATCTGCGTGAACACCCGCACCGCCGAGTTCCTGGTGATCCGCGCCAAGGCGGTGATCCTTTGCGCGGGCGCGGCCGGGCGGCTGGGGCTGCCGACCTCGGGCTACCTGTGGGGCACCTACGAGAACGCGGCCAATTCCGGCGACGGCTACGCCATGGCCTATCACGCCGGCGCGGGCCTCGCGAACCTCGAATGCTACCAGATCAACCCGCTGATCAAGGACTACAACGGGCCCGCCTGCGCCTATGTCGCCGGTCCCTTCGGCGGCTACACCGCCAACAACGAGGGCCAGCGCTTCATCGAGTGCGACTACTGGTCCGGCCAGATGATGGCCGAGTTCCACAAGGAGCTGATGTCGGGCAAGGGGCCGGTGTTCCTCAAGCTCAACCACCTCGCGCCCGAGACCATCTCGGAGATCGAGACCATCCTGCACACCGTCGAGCGGCCGACCCGCGGGCGCTTCCAGGAGGGGCGCGGCGGCGACTACCGCCGCACGATGATCGAGATGCACATCTCAGAGATCGGCTTCTGCTCGGGCCATTCCGCGTCGGGCGTGTTCGTGGACCGCGATGCGCGCACCACCATCGAGGGGCTCTACGCCGCCGGCGACATGGCGAACGTGCCGCACAACTACATGCTTGGGGCCTTCACCAACGGGGCCATCGCCGGCCGCCACGCCGGGGGCTACGCGAAGGACGTCGGTCTCGCCGCCTTTGACATGGGCGCGGTGGAGGCCGAGCGGGCGCGCGTGCTGGCCCCGACCCGGCGCGAGGACGGCATCCCACCCAACCAGATCGAGTACAAGACCCGCCGTCTGGTGAACGACTATCTCCAGCCGCCGAAGGTGACGCGCAAGATGGAGATCGCGCAGGAGCGCTTCGCCGAGGTGCGCGAGGATCTGGAGCAGGGCATGGCCGTGCGCGACGCGCACGAGCTGATGCGCGCGCTGGAGGCCGCCTCGATCCTCGACTGCGCCGACATGGCAGCCGCGGCGTCGCTGTTCCGCACCGAAAGCCGCTGGGGCCTCTATCACAACCGCGTGGAGTACGCCGGCCGCAACGACGACGACTGGCTGTGCCACAGCATCCTGACCAAGGGCGCCGACGGCCGGCCCAGCCTGACCAAGCGCCCGATCGCGCCCTACGTCGTCGCGATCGAGGACCACGAGCGCGGGGCCTACGACCGCCAGCGCATCACCGTCGCCGCGGAGTGATCCCATGCCGCTCGCCCAGACCCCGACCATCGTTCCGGTCGTCGTCGACCAGTCGAAATGCATCGCCGACAAGGGCTGCACCGTCTGCGTCGACGTCTGCCCGCTCGACGTGCTGCGCATCGCCGACGACCGCTCGACCGCCTACATGAAATACGACGAGTGCTGGTATTGCATGCCGTGCGAGGCCGACTGCCCGACCGGGGCGGTGACCGTCAACCTTCCCTATCTGCTGAAATGAGGACGCGATGAACGGCGATCTGTTCGAGGATTTCGCCGAGGTCGCGGATCTCGCGCTCGGCCTCGACGACCCCGATCCCGGCGCCCGCCGGGTGGCGGTCATGGCGCTGGCCGACAGCGCGGAGCCCGCCGCCATCCCGCATCTGGCGCGCGCCGTCACCGACCCCGACCCGGAGGTGCGCAGGCAGGCCGCCATCGCGCTGTCGGAATTCGACGGCCCCGACACCGCCGCGGCGCTGGCCGGCGCGGTCGCGGACCCCGCGCCCGGCGTTGCCGACGCCGCGGCGCAGAGCCTGACCGAGCTGAAGGATCCGGAGGCAGCCGACGCGCTGCTGCCCCATGTCGCGCACCCGAGCCCCTTCGTGCGCGCGGCGATCTTCCGCGGCCTGCGCGAACTGCGCCGCCCGGAGGCGCTGGGCCCGGCGGTCGCGGCGCTCGACGCGCCCGAACCCGCCGTGCGGGCCGAGGCCGTGGCCGTGATCGGCTGGCTGAAGGACGAAGGTGCGCTTCCCGCCCTGATCGCCGCCGCGCAGGATGCCGACGACGAGGTGCGGCGCGTCGCCGTGGGCGCGCTGGGCTTCTCCCGCGCCACGCGGGCGGTCGCCGCGCTGGGCGCCGCGCTGGGCGACCCGTCCTGGCGGGTGCGCGAAAGCGCGGCCGACACGCTGGGCCGCATCGGCGCGCCCGAGGCCTCGGCCGGGCTGCGCGGGCTGCTGGCCGACGAGTTCTGGCAGGTCCGCCTGATGGCGGTGCGCAGCCTCGGCCGCCTGAAGGCCGTCGAGGCCGTGCCCGAGATCGGCGCGCTCGCGAGCCACGCGGTCAGCAACCTGCGCAAGGAATGCGCCGCCGCGCTGGGCGAGATCGCCGATCCCGCCGCGCTGCCGTTCCTGACGGCGCAGGAGGAAGATCCGGATCCCGACGTGCGCAAGAACGTCCGCTGGGCCATCGGCATCCTGCGGGCGGCCGCCTGAAGGCCAAGACGAAAAAGTATCGATTGCCGTATGAACGCCAATTTCGGCGTCCATACGGTTTTTTTGTTTCGTGTCAAAAATATTGATTCGCATTTTTTGAATCCATACTGGATCGCCGGACCCGGCAAGCGCCGGGACGCCCACCGTAAGCACACACGTTGCGCACATATTCCGCGCATTTGCGCTTAATAATTCGCCATAATGCGGCCGTCGCATATTTTTTGGCCGCCCTTGCGGCGGCGGATGCTGGACATCCGCGCGGATTCGGTCAGCCTCGAAGTATTCGAAATAAAAGCGAGGCTCACCCCATGACCCTGCGTAAGCTCGCTCTCGGCGTCGCGCTGTCGGCCCTCGCGGCCGGCGGGGCGCTGGCGGAGACCATCACCATCGGCATCGGCCACCAGAGCACGGTGACCAACACCGTCCCCGGCGGCGTCATCCTCGAGCGGCTGGGGCTGCTGGAGAAGCACCTGCCCACGACCGGCCGCTACGAAGGCGTGACCTTCGAACTGGAATACCGCGACTACACCTCCGGGCCGCCGATCACCAACCAGATGGTCGCCGGCCGCCTGCAGTTCGGCGTGATGGGCGATTTTCCGCTGATCGTGAACGGCGCGACCTTCGAGCAGGCGGGACAGGAGGAGACGCGCTTCATCCAGATCACCGGCTACAACCTGCGCGGCACCGGCAACGGCATCGTCGTGCCGGTCGGCTCGGACATCTACGCGCTCGAGGATCTGCCGGGCCGCTCGGTCTCGACGCCCTTCGGCAGCGCCGCCTGGGGCATGCTGCTGCGGGTGCTGGCCGAGCGCGACCTGCTCGACAAGGTCGAGATGGCGAACCAGTCGCCGCCCGTCGGCGTCAACAACATCGCCACCGGCCGCATCGACGCCCACGCCAACTTCACGCCCTGGTCCGAGGTGATGGAGTTCCGCGGCACGGGCCGGAAGATCTTCGACGGCAGCGAGGCCGAGATCCCGACCTTCCACGGCACCGTCGTTCTGAAGTCCTTCGCGGAGGAGCATCCCGAAATCGTCCAGGCCTATGTCAACGCCACGCTCGAGGCGCAGGACTGGATCGCCGCGGACCCCCTGACCGCCGCCATGCGGGTCAGCGAATGGACCGGCATCGAGCGCGAGGTGCTGTATCTCTACTTCAGCGCCGGCGGCATCTCGACCTTCGAGGCGTCGATCAAGCCGCAATGGGTCGAGAGCCTGAAGGCCAGCCACGCCCTTCTGGCGGCCGAGCGCGACGTGCCGCCGCTGAGCTTCGACCGCTGGGTCGACCACAGCTTCGTGCGCGCCGCCTACGAGGCGCGCGGCCTGTCCTACGAGGACCTGCAGGCCAGCGTCGTCGACACGGCCGTGGCCAATGTCGGCCTGCCCGCCGAGATCTGGCATCCGCGCGACGGCATCTCCAGCCACGCCGACCTCGCCGCCTTCTTCAAGGCGGCGGCCGAGATCCGCGACACCGGCTTCCAGATCGCCGCGAGCTATGTGCACGACGACATCACTGGCCTCAAGATGTTCGGCAAGACCGCCTTCTACGTGAAGACGGGCGACGGCTACGCGGCGTTCCTGCGCCGTGCCGACGCCGAGGCGCGGGCGGCCGAGACCGGCGGGACGGTCATGGACTACCAGTCCATCCTCGACACCATCGCAAGCTGACCGGCCAGACCGGGCCGGCGCGCGCCGCCGGCCCGGACCCCAGCAGGAGACGCGCCCGTGACCCTCGCCGCCCTGTCGCCGCTGCGCCGTGACCCGGCCGCCCACGAGCCGGCCGCCCCTCCGGCGGGCGGCGCCACGCCATCCGCGCCGTCCGTCCCCGCGCCCCGGCTGCGCCTGCCGCCGGGTCTGCTGCGCGATGCGGGGCTGGCGCTGCTGTCGCTGGCCATCGGCGTGACCCTGTGGCACTGGGCGAGCGAGACGCGGCTGCAGTTCATCGTCAACTTCGCCAATGTCCCCGGCCCGCTGGCTGTGCTCGACGCCTTCCTCGGGCACGTCGGACAGCCGAGGTTCCATCGCCACATCCTCGTCAGCATCGAGCGTGTCGCGATCAGCTATGCCATCGCCGTTGCGCTGGGGGTCGCGCTGGGGCTGCTGATGGGCCGCATCCGGGCGATCCGCGCCATGGCGATGCCCTACATCGAGATCGTGCGCCCGATCCCCGCCGTCGCCTGGATCCCGCTCGCGATCCTCATGTGGCCGACCGAGGAGGCCTCGATCATCTACATCACCTTCCTCGGCGCGTTCTTCCCCATCGTGCTCAACACCGTGCACGGGGTCGAGCAGACGCCGGAGGTGCTGGTGCGCGCCGCGCGGTCGCTCGGCGCCTCGCCGCTCGCGATCTTCTGGCATGTCGTCATCCCCGCCGCGCTGCCCTCGATCACCGCGGGCCTCGCCATCGGCATGGGCGTGGCGTGGTTCTCGCTGCTGGCGGGCGAGATCATCTCCGGCCAGTTCGGGATCGGCTATTTCACCTGGGACGCCTATTCCATGGTGCGCACGCCCGACATCGTGGTGGGCATGCTGATGATCGGTTTCCTCGGCACCGCCTCGACCTGGGCGGTGCGCGCGGCCACCCGCCCCTTCCTGCGCTGGCGCGACAAGCAGCGCTGAACCCGCCGACCCGGAGGCCCCCATGCTGGACCGCGTCATGCCCTTCGGCCGCCGCCCCGCCACAGCGGCGCGCGGCGACGGGCGCATCGAGATCGACGGCGTCTCGGTCAGCTTCGGCAGCGGCGCGACCGCGGCGAAAGCGGTCGAGACCACCTCGCTGACCATGGAGCCGGGCCAGTTCGTCTGCCTGCTCGGCCCCTCGGGCTGCGGCAAGTCCACGCTGCTGAACGCCGTGGCGGGCTATGTCCGCCCGACGACCGGGGCCGTGCGCGTCGACGGGGCGGAGGTGCGCCAGCCTGGCCCCGACCGGGGCATGGTGTTCCAGCAATATTCCCTGATGCCATGGAAGACGATCCGCCAGAACGTGGCCTTCGGGCCGCGGCTGGCCGGCAAGGGCCGCGCCGAGTCGACCTCGATCGCCAACACCTTCCTCAACCTCGTCGGCCTGTCCCGCTTCGGCGACCGCTATCCTGGCGAGCTGTCGGGCGGCATGCAGCAGCGCGTCGGCATCGCGCGGGCGCTGGCGAACTATCCGCGCGTGCTGCTGATGGACGAGCCCTTCGGGGCGCTGGACGCGCAGACCCGGCTGATGATGCAGGAGAGCCTGCTGTCGCTCTGGGCCGAGTTCAACATCACCGTGCTGTTCGTGACCCATGATGTGGACGAGGCGATCTTCCTGGCCGACCGGGTGGTGATCATGAGCGCGGGGCCGGGCCGCATCATCGCCGACCTGCCCATCGCGCTGCCCCGGCCGCGCAGCCCGCAGGTCGCCACCGAGCCCGCCTTCATCGCCGCCAAGCGCGCCTGCCTCGACCATATCCGCGCCGAAAGCCTGCGCGCCTTCGCGGAGCAGTCGCGCTGACGCCGACCCCTCCCGCGCCGCGCCTGTCGCTCGCCGCGCTGCGGGGCGCCGTCTGGGATCGCGGGCCCGGGCTGCTTCTGGCCTGCGTGCTGGCGCTGGCGGCCGTGGCGCTGGCCGAACGGCATGGCGGGCCGGCCATGCTGTTCGCGCTGCTGCTGGGCATGCCGTTCAACTTCCTTGCCACGGATCCGCGCTGCGCCGCGGGGGTCGATCTGGCGGCGCGCAGCCTGCTGCGCATCGCCGTCATGCTGCTGGGCCTGCGGATCGCGCCTGCCGACATCGCGGCGCTGGGCGGATCGACCGCGCTGGCGGTCGGGGCGCTCGTGGCCGCGACCATGGCGGCGGGACTTGCCGTCGCGCCGCTGCTGGGGCGCGACTGGCGGCTGGCGGTGCTGACCGGCGGCGCGGTGGCGATCTGCGGGGCGTCCGCGGCGCTCGCCATCGCCGCAGTCCTGCCGCGCGACGCGCGGGCGGAACGGGACACGCTGTTCACCGTGGTCGCCGTCACGACCCTGTCGACCGCGGCGATGATCGCCTATCCGCCGCTGTTCGCGGCGCTGGGTTTCTCCGACCGCGCGACCGGCGTGCTGATCGGGGCCACGGTCCACGACGTGGCGCAGGTGGTCGGCGCGGGGTATTCGGTGTCCGACCCCGCCGGGGACATCGCGACGGTCGTCAAACTGCTGCGGGTGGCGATGCTGCCCGCGGTCCTCGTGCTGATCCTCGCCGCGACGGCGCGGCGGGGAGGCGGCGCGGCGTTGGCCCCGCCGTGGTTCCTCGTTGGATTCGTCGCGCTCGCTGGCGCCAACGCCGCCGGGCTGGTGCCCGCGGTCGTGGCGGACGCGGCCGGCGAGGCCTCGCGCGGGCTGCTGGTCGTCGCCATCGCCGCGCTGGGGATCAAGACATCGCTGCGCGCGCTGGCGCTGGTCGGGGGCGGCCATCTCTGGCTGGTCGTCGCCGAGACGGTCGCGCTTCTGCTCTGCGCCGCGACATTCGCCGCGCTCGGGTTGCTCGGCTGACGATCGCCCCGCAAGTTGCGTAATGCGCGCGCATTATGGCCATGCATGCACAATTCATCATCGCAAAACCTGCGCGCCGCGCCGCCACTGCCTGATTTCCGGCAAGTAATTGCTGGCTGGCCCGGGGTGCAACGCGAAAAGATGACCCTGAAGGATCGGCGGCCCTCCGGCGACCCGGCGCGCTGCACGCCTGGCCCCAAGGGACGGATCGACGACACGCCGTCGCGAGCGGGGACGCATCGTCCCCGCGACGGGCGCAGAAAAGGGCTCGACACGATGATCGGACAGGGACACGGACGCGTCACCCACGCGAAGCGGCTGGCGGCCGTCGCGCTGCTCTGGTTCGGGGCCGGCGCGGTCCCCGCGCTTGGCGCCGGTGTTCCGGTGCGGCTGGCGGTGAACGTCTCGCCGATCTCGGGCATGGCCATCGTGGCCGAGGAGGGCGGCTTCTTCGACGCCCGCGGCCTCGACGTGACCATAAGCAACTTCACCTCGGGCCGGGACGCGCTGAACAGCGTGCTGGGCGGCGCCGCCGATCTTGCAACGACAGCCGAAGCGCCGGTGACGGCCGCCACGATGGCCGGGCAGCCCATCGCGTTCCTTGCCCGCATGGAATACTCCGACCTCAAGACGCTGACCCGCGCCGGGGCCGCCATCGCGGCCCCGGCGGATCTGCGCGGCAAGCGCGTCGCCTTCACGGCCGGCACGGGCGGCGAGGTCTACACCATGGCGCTGCTGGCCAATGCGGGCCTCGCGCCCGCCGATGTGTCGCTGGTGAACCTGCGGCCGCAGGACATGCTGCCGGCGATGGCCGCGGGCGACATCGACGCCTTCAACACCTGGGAGCCGCACATCTCGAACGGGCGCAAGGCGCTGGGCGACGGGGCGGTGCTGATCGACACCGCCGGCACGTACTTCGAGACCTTCAACATCGTGGCGATGCAGGGCTGGCTCGCGGCCAACCCAGACACCGCCGACGCCTTCCTGACCGCGCTGCTGGACGCCGAGGCGTGGATGAAGGGCAACCGCGAGGACGCGATCGCGCTGGTGGCCTCGGCCGTCGGCATGGACGCGGCGGACCTTGCCGGCATCTGGGACGACTATGTGTTCGAGCTGACCCTCGACCAGAAGCAGATGGACGTGCTGACCGCCCATGCCGCATGGCGTCTGTCCAGCGGCAACCATCCCGACGGCGCGACGATGCCGGACTTCACCACGGTCATCTTCCCCGAACCGCTGCGCCGCGTCGCGCCGGACCGCGTGCGGGCCCCGTTCTGACCGTGGCCCGACCGTCCGACCCGGCCCTCGCGGGCGCGGCGCGCGCCCGGGCCGCCCGGCGGCGCGAGCGGCTGAGGCGGGCGCTGGCCACGCTGTCGATCCCGCTGTTCCTGGGGCTGTGGGAGACGGTGTCGCGGTCGGGCGCGGTCAACGCCATCCTGTTCCCGCCACCCAGCGCGGTCGCATCGGCGCTGGTAGCGTGGGCGCGCAGCGGCCAGTTGTGGATCGACTTCCTCATGAGCCTTTCGCGGGTCGTCGTCGGCTTCTCGGCCGGGGCGCTGGCCGGCGCGGCCGTGGGCGTCGTGACCGGGCGCTACGCGATGGCCTCGGCGCTGCTGACGCCGCTGTTCCAGCTGCTGCGCCCGATCCCGCCCATCGCCTTCGTGCCGATCGTCATCCTGTGGTTCGGGCTGGGCGAGCTGGGGAAGTACTTCCTGGTGTTCTGGGGCGTGTTCTTCACGGTGTGGATCGCGGCGCATCTCGGGGTGCAGCGCGTCGACGAGCGCCTCGTCCGCGCCGCCCGCTCGCTTGGCACGCCGGAACGCCGCATGCTGCCCGAGGTGCTGCTGCCGGGCGCGCTGCCCTACATCTTCGTCGGCCTGCGCACGGCGGTGTCGATCTCGTTCTACACGCTGGTCGCGGCCGAGCTCGCCGGCACCTTCGCCGGGCTCGCCTACCGGATCGACATCGCGCAGCACAACCTGCGCATGACGCAGATGATGGGGGGCCTCGTGGTGCTCGGCGCGATCTCGGCGACGGCGGACCGGCTGTTCGGCATGGCCGCGCGCCGTCTCGTGTGGTGGTCGTAATGGACGGCGGGCCGGGTCCGACCGCCGCGAGGACCGCGGACACCGCGCTGGGCCGCATCGCGGTCGAACGCGTGACCATCGCCTTCGGCGAGGGGGCACGCGCGCTGCGGGCCGTGGACCGCGTGTCGGCCGAGATCGCCGCCGGGTCCTTCGTCTGCCTGCTGGGCCCGTCGGGCTGCGGCAAGTCCACCCTGCTGAACGCAGTGGCGGGCTTCGAGACGCCGTTCGAGGGCCGCGTGCTGCTCGACGGCGCGCCGGTCGAGGCGCCGGGGCCGGACCGCGGCATGGTCTTCCAGGCCCCGACGCTGTTCCCCTGGAAATCGGTGCGCGCCAACGTCGCCCATGGCCCGCGGATGCTCGGAGCCGGGCGGGCCGAGGCGAACCGCATCGCCGACCGCTTCCTCGCCATGGTCGGCCTGACCCGCTTCGCCGATGCGCGCCCCCAGACCCTGTCGGGCGGCATGCAGCAGCGCGTCGGCATCGCCCGGGCGCTGGCGACGCGGCCCAAGGTGCTGCTGATGGACGAACCCTTCGGCGCGCTCGACGCCCAGACCCGCGCGATGATGCAGGAGAACCTGCTCCAGATCTGGGCCGAGACGCGCTGCACCGTCCTGTTCGTCACCCATGACGTGGACGAGGCCGTGTTCCTCGGCGACCGGATCCTCGTCATGAGCGCCGGGCCGGGGCGGATCATCGCCGACATCGCGGTCGACCTGCCGCGCCCGCGCGACCCCGCGCTGTCGCTGGCCCCGCGTTTCCTCGAACTCAAGCGCGAATGCCTCGTCCATGTCCGCACCGAGAGCCTGCGCGCCTTCGCGCGGCAGGCCGGCGACGGCTGACCGCGTGCACCCGGAGACCCCGATGACCGAGACGCCGACAGCGGAACCGATGGCCGCCCTGCGCCGCGCCTATCGCCGCGGCGAGACCAGCCCCAGCGCCGTGATGGAAGCCGCGCTGACCCGGCTGGGCGACCCGGACCAGAGCGGCGCGTGGATCTCGACCGTCGATCCGGACCGGGCCATGGAGGCCGCGCGCGCGCTGGAGGCGCGGCGCGACGCCATCGACGCGCTGCCGCTCTACGGCCAGATCTTCTCGGTCAAGGACAACATCGACGCGGCGGGCGTGCCCACCACCGCGGCCTGCCCCGCCTTCGCCTACACGCCCGACCGCTCGGCCACGGTGGTCGAGCGGGCGCTGGCGGCCGGGGCGCTTTACCTCGGGAAGACCAACCTCGACCAGTTCGCGACCGGCCTCGTGGGCGTGCGCACCCCCTACGGCGTCGCCCGCAACCCGCGCGCGCCGGCCTACATCCCCGGGGGCTCGAGCTCGGGCGCGGCGGTCAGCGTCGCGACCGGCCTGTGCGGCTTCGCCATCGGCAGCGACACCGGCGGCTCGGGCCGCGTGCCGGCGAGCTGCACCGGCATCGTCGGCCTGAAGCCCGCGCCCGGGGCGCTGAGCCGCCGCGGCATGCTCTACGCCTGCCGCAGCTTCGACACCGCCACCGTGTTCGCGGCGGGGCCTTCGGATGCGCTGCGCGCCTTCGACGCGCTGGCCGCGCACGATCCGGAGGACCCCTATTCCGACGCGGCGCGCCCCGCATGGCGCAAGGCGCAGGCCGACCCTTCGACGGCGCGGATCGCCGTGCCCCGCGCCGACCAGCGCGACTTCTTCGGCGACCCAGACACGCCCGGCCTGTTCGACAGGGCGCTCGCGCGGGCCGCCGCCTGCGCGGAGCGGGTGGAGGAGGTCGATTTCGCGCCCTTCCTCGCGCTGAACGACCTGATGTTCTTCGGACCGTTCCTCGCTGAACGCGACGTGTCCGTGGGCGATTTCGTCCGGGCCAACCCGGACGCCTGCATCCCCGCGGTGCGCGACCTGATCCTCGGGTCGGCGCGCTTCACCGCCGCCGACGCCTATCGGGCCGCCTATGCGGTGGCGGACGCCCGCGCAGCCCTGCGTCCGTTCTGGGAGCGGCACGACGCGCTGATGGTGCCGACCGTGGGCCGCCCGACGACGCTGGCCGAGGCCGAGGCGGACCCCTTCGGCCCCAGCTTCCGCAACGGCCGCTACACCAACTACGCCAATCCGCTGGGCCTCGCCGCCGTCGCGGTCCCCGCCGGCGCGAACCGCGACGGCGCGCCCTGGGGCGTGACCTTCCTCGCGCCCGCGGGTTCGGAGGCGTGGCTCTGCCGCCTCGCCGTCGCCTTCCTCGGCTGACGGTCCGTCAGCGCGCGGACAGGCCCGGCGCGGCGAGGACCGAGGCGCAGATCGGCCCGTCCGCGCTGGCGAGATCGTCGAGGATGGTGAAGTGGTTGCGCCCCTCCGGCGCGCCGAAGGCGACCGCGGCCCCGCCCCGCCCCGCATGCGCCGCATAGGCGCGGGACTGGCGGCGCAATTCGGGCAACTCCGCCCCGCCGACCCAGACCGCGACCGGCCTTGCGGGCGGGGGAAGCAGGATCGGGCTCATGGCCGCGGCCTCCGCCGCGTCGAGGCCGATGGTCGCGTTGATGCCGCAGGCCGCGATGGGGGCGAGGTCGTAGAGCCCGCTGACCAGCACGCCCGCGCTCACGGCGGGGTGGTCCAGCGCCATCGCCGCCAGATGCGCCCCCGCCGACCAGCCGCCGACCGCGAGCGGGGCGCCCGGCGCCTCGGCCGCGATGCGGTCGAGCGCGGCCCGCACGCAGGCCGCGATGGCGGCGACCCGGGCCGCGGGGGCCAGCGGATAGCCGATCACCGCCACATCGACCCCAGCCGCGTTCAGCCCGTCCGCGATGAACGAGAACATGCTGCGGTCGTTGCGGATCCAGTAGCCGCCATGGACGAAGGCGAACACGCCGCGGCCGCCGCCGCCCGCCCCGGGGAACAGGTCGATCTCCTCGCGCGGGCCGGGACCGTAGCGCAGCGCCGCGCCCGTCGGGCGGGCGGCCCGGGTCGCGGCGCTGCGCGCGCGCCAGCCCTCGATCACCGCGGCGCTGTCGGGCACGGAGCCGAGATTGTCGTAGGCGGCGTCGAGCGCGGCCCGGTCCAGCGCGCGCCACGCGTCCGCGTCGCCGGTCACCGCCTGCCCTCCCAGTGCACCAGCCTGCGCCCGGCCCAGGCGATCAGCCGGTCGCTGATCAGCCCGATCAGGCCGATGACGATGACGCCCGCGAAGACATGAGTCGTGCGGAAGAAGCTGGCGGCGTCGAGGATGATGAAGCCGAGGCCCCGGTCGCCGCCGAGCAGCTCCGAGGCGACGAGGATCGTCAGGCCGGTGCCCATCGAGACCCGCAGCCCGGTGGTGATCTGGGGCAGCGCCGACGGGAAGACCACGAAGCGGAACACCTGCCAGCGGCTCGCGCCCATGGACTGGGCCGCGCGCAGGGCGTCGACGGCGCAGCCGCGCGCGCCCGCCTGCGCGTTCACCATCATGATCAGGAACACGGTCACGAAGATCAGCAGCGTCTTGGACAGCTCGCCGATCCCGAACCACAGGATGAACAGCGGGATCAGCCCGAGCGGCGGGATCGGCCGCACGATCTCGGCCGGCGCCAGCAGCGCGGCGTCCACGGCGGGCGAGCGCGCGCGCAGCAGCCCGACCAGCACCCCCAGCACCGCCCCCGCGGCGAAGGCCACGCCCACGCGCCGCAGGCTGGCCCAGAGATGCGTCCAGAGCGGCACGCCCGAATAGCCGCGGTCGATCATGTCGAGGAATGTCGCCGCCACCGCCCCCGGCGCCGGAAGGATGATGGGCGCGACCATGCCCAGCGCCGTCGCGGCCTGCCAGGCGAGCAGGATGGACAGCGGCGACAGCACCGCGATGGTCCAGTAGCGCCGCGCGGCGCTGCGGTCGTCGTCATGCATGGGAGCCGCCCCCGCCCGGGCGCCCGCGCATCCGCCGGTAGATGCGCTCGCGCAGCTTCAGGAAGGCCGGCGCGAGCCGGTTCTCGGGGTTGTCGCGCGGCTGGGGCAGGTCGACGGCATAGGTCTCGTAGCGGCCCTCGCGGATGTCCTCGAGCAGCAGGATGCGGTCACCCAGGAACACAGCCTCGTCGATGCTGTGGGTGATGAACAGGACCGTGCAGCCGGTGCGGTCGCGGATGCGCAGCACCTCCTCCTGCATCGTCTCGCGCGTCTGCACGTCGAGCGCCGAGAACGGCTCGTCCATCAGCATCATGCGCGGCCCGGCCGCCAGCACCCGCGCCAGCCCCACGCGCTGGCGCATGCCGCCGGACAGCTCGTACGGATAGCGGTCCTCGGCGCCCGACAGGCCGACCAGCGACGCCATCTCGCGCGCGACGCGGGCGCGTTCCGCGCGGGGGCGGCCGGCGCAGCGCAGGCTGAAGGCGATGTTCTCGGCCACGGTCATCCAGTCGAACAGGGCCGCCGACTGGAACACCACGCCCCGGTCCGGCCCGGGGCCGGTGATCTGGCGGCCGGCGATCAGCGCGAAGCCCTCGGTCGGCCGCAGGAACCCGGCCGCGAGGTTCAGGATCGTGGTCTTGCCGCAGCCCGACGCCCCCAGCACCGCGACCAGCTCGCCGGGCCGGATCGAGAAGCTGAGGTCGCGCATCACCGTCTTGTCGCCATAGCCGAAGCCGACCCCCTCGAACGAGAGGATCGGCCGCGTTCCCGCGGGACCTGCGGCGCCCATCGGGCCGGATGCCGGCCCTGCCGCCAGCGCCGTGCGTCCCGCCCCCCTCACTTCGCCGCGACCACGGCCTGGATCGGGGCGGTGTTGAACAGGCCCGTCCAGTCGGCCGGCACGGCGCTGATGCGCTCCTGCGCCACGAGGAAGTCGCCGATGTTGCGCAGGTGGACCATGAGGCCGCTGTCGAACTCGGACCCGGGCGGGCCCATCAGCTCGGCCGTCAGGTTGCGCTCGAAGGACGGGTGCTCGACCGACTGGCCCGCGATCAGCGCGTCGAAGGCCTCGGTGGTCATGTCGAGCCGCTTGGCCTCATGGGTGCGTATCGCTGCCGGATCGGCGGCGTAGGCCGCCTGCGCCTTGTCCCATGCGGTCAGGAAGCGGTTCAGCGTCTCGGGCGAGCCGCCGCTGAACGCCTTGCGCGTCACCCAGATGCCGCCGGTGAACAGGCCGATGCTGCGGGTGTTGGCGATCGGCACCGCGCCCTCGCGCTCCATGATGCCGACATTGGGCTCCCACACGAAGGCGGCGTCGATCTGGCCAGCGACATAGGCGGGCGGCATGTTGGCGGGCGACAGGTTGACCACCGTCACCTCGTTGACCGGCACGCCGGCCTGGTCCAGCGCCTGCAGCGTGTGATAGTGACTGGTGGAGCCCAGCGCCACGCCCATCCTCTTGCCGCGCAGTCCGGCCACGTCGGTCACGCCGCTGTCGGGGTTCACCACCAGCCGGACATTGGTGTAGTCGAGCCGCTCCATGAACAGCACCTCGATGGGCAGGCCGTTGGAGTAGCCGGTCACCGCCGGCACCTCGCCCATCCACGCCACGTCGATCTCAGACGCTGCAAGGGCGGGCAGCATCGCCGGCCCGGCCGGGAAACCGGACAACGTCACCGACAGCCCCTCGGCCTCGAACAGGCCGGTCTGCAGCGCATAGGTCAGCAGCACGTTGATCTCGCCGGTCTGATAGCCGATGCGGATGGGCAGCGGGTCGGCCGCCCATGCGGACGCCGCGGGGGCGGCGGCGAGCACGGCGGCGGCGGCGGTCCTGAGCAGGGTCTTCATGCAGGGTCTCCCGGTCGGTTGATTGATTTTCGTCAGTTCTCGACGCCCAGCAGAGCCATCACCGTCAGGGCGAGGATGCGGGTCGCCGCCACGCCCTTGTCGATGTGGATGTATTCGTTGATCGGCGGCCAGCCGTCCTCGCCGGGGCCGAAGGTGATCGCCGCCTGGCCGCGCTCGGCGAAGCGGATCGTGTCGTTGTAGGCGTTCTTGCGGTAGAATCGCGGCTCGGCCCCGAGGACCTGCGCATAGGCCGCCGCCACGGCCGCGGCGGGGTTCGCCGCCGGGTCCTGCGGGTCGGTCGCGCCCACGAACAGGCTGCCCGGCAGGGGCCGCGCCGCGACCTCGAGATCGGGGTCGGCGGCCCGCAGGCCGGCGAGCCTCGACTCGATCGCCGCCAGCACGCCCTCGGCTGTCATGCCGGGCAGCAGGCCCACGACGCCGACGACGGCCGTGCAGATGTCGGGCGTGAACTGGAGCTCGCGCGGCGCGCCGCCGCGCACGCGCAGCACGGTCGCCATCGGCGGGGTGCCGCCCGGATGGGCCGCGGGCGCGTGGGGGAAGCGGGTCGCCTCGATCGCGGCCAGCACGCCGCACATCTTGGACACGGCGTTCACGCCGGTGTCGGGCCGCCACAGATGCGTCTTGCGGCCCCGGGTCTCGACCTCGACCAGCATGTTCCCGCAATTGGCGAGGCCCACATCCATGCCCCAGCGCCCGTCCTCGCCGGTCCAGCCCGTGGGCTCGCAGACGATGGTCCAGTCGGCGCTCAGGCCGTGCTCGTCCAGCAGGTAGATGGCGCCGTCCGGCCCGTGGCGCTCCTCGTCCGCGGTGTAGACGCAATGCAGGTCGCCCTTCAGCCGCAGGCCGGCCTGACGGATCGCGGCGACCGCCAGCAGGGTGCAGGCGAGGTTGCCGCGCGTGTCCGAGGTGCCGCGGGCATAAAGCCGGTCGCCGTGGCGCGTGGGGCGGAAGGGATGGCCCCCGGTCATGGTCCAGGCGTTCCAGTCGCCGGCCGGATAGGTGTCGAGGTGGTCGTTCAGGATCAGGCTCGGCCCGCCGGGCTCGGCGCCGGCCAGCGTCGCCACGACGTTCGGGCGCCCCTCGCGCCGGGCGGGGGTCGAGACCGCGAAGCCCTGCGCGCCCAGCCAGTTCGCGATCATCATCGCGGCCCCCTCCTCGCGCGCCGGCGGCTCGTCGGGATCGAGGGGGTTCTCCGCCTCCGGCTGGCCGGCCGGGATCAGCGCGCTGGCGAGGTCGACCCAGGCCTTCTCGGTGATGTGCGACAGCACGCGCGCCTCGGCGGCGGCCATGGTCTCGGGTCTGGTTCGCGTGTCGTCGGCCTGCATCGCTTCCTCCGCTTCGGCAGCGCCGCCGAATGGACGGTGCGGGCTGTCGCGACACAGTCTTTGCAAGGGACGGGCCAACCGACCGCGATCGCTGAGCATGCCGCAGGACCGACCGCCCAAGGCGATGGCGAGGGCCGCCAATCGGGAACGGCGTCGGATGATTGCGGTTTGTCCGGAAATTGCCCCGGAGGCGGCGGCGCCGGGCCGTTGCGCAGGGCGCGGGGCGGGCCGCACGCGGACAGGCCTGACCGCGAGCCGGGGCTGTCAGGCGGCGTCGGCCTCGCGCGCGGCGACCTGCAGCAGGTCGGGCCGCTCGACGATCAGCATGCCGCGCGTCCGCCGCAGCACCCCGGTCTTCTCGAGGCGGCTGAGGCTCGTCGTCACCCACTGGCGGGTCGCGCCGATCAGGTCGGCGATCTCGGCATGGGTGAAGGACGCCGCGATCAGCACGGCCGCCGCCCCCTGCCGCTGCGGCACGCCATGGGCGTCGATCATGTGCAGCAGCACCTGCGCCAGGCGCTGGGTCAGCGACCGCGTGCCCAGCATCTGCGCCAGCGAGGCGTAGCAGCGGGCCTTGAAGATCACCGCGTCGAGGAGCACCGCCATCAGTTCCGGCATCTCGCGCGTCAGCGCCCGCAGGGCATCGCCGGGCAGCAGCGTGACATCGCTGCGTTGCGCGGCCTCGGCCGACCACATGTGCACGCCGCCGCCGAACACGTCGGGCCCGCCCACGAAATTGCCGGGCATCCAGTAGGCCAGCGTCATGGTGCGCCCGCTGGGGGCCGCATAGAAGCTGCGGATGACGCCGGTCTCGATAAGCGCGATGCCGTCATGCGGGTCGCCCTGCCTGAACAGGATCTCGCCGCGCGCGCAGCTTCGGGACTGTCCCGCCGCCTGCACCCGGCTGGCGGCGGCTGGAGACAGCCGGTCGAGGAGCCGGGGCTGTCGCGCGAACAGCGTCCCGCGCTCCGAAAGCAGCACGCCCGCCGGTTCGCCCACGCTGTCTCGCACCTGAGGCTCTCCGCAATGACGGTCGTGCCGGCCGACGTGCCCTGCATGGCCAAATGCCACTGTTCGGCGGCAACGGGCCGAGATCAAGCCCCGCGTTGCGCGCGTGCCCGCTGCCCGGCGGTCGCGAACGTCGCGACCGCAAGCGGCGCCATCGCGAAGGCGCGCATTGCCCGCCGATGGCCGGGGAGGATGTTCCAGATCTGGCCGAAGTCGGCGCGGCACCCGGGGGACCCATCGCCCGCTCCGGGCGACTGTGCCGTCGCCCCGGACCGCACCGCGCGGCCGCGCATTCCCTACGACCGTTCCTCGCCCGGTCGCGCCATGCGCGCGATGGCTAGGTCTCGTCCGCGGGATCGCCGCCGCGCATGGACAGGGCGAGCGCCGCGGCGCGGCCGAGCGCGGGCATGTCGAGACCGGTGTCGAGCCCCAGCCCCGCCATGCGCATGGCGACGGCCCCAGTATCCGCGTTGCCGGGCGCGCCGGGGGCGAAGGGGCAGCCGCCGAGGCCGCCGACGGCGGTGTCGAACACGCGCAGGCCGCGGTCGAGCGCGGCCTCGACGTTGGCCAGCGCCCGCCCGCCCGTGTCGTGGAAATGGCCCGCGAGCCTTTCGGGCGGCGCGGCCGACAGCGCGCCGAACAGCATCTCCGACACCGTCGCCGGCGTGCCCGCGCCGATGGTGTCGCCCAGCGAGACCTCGAAGGCCCCGAGCCGCAGCAGCGCGGCGACCAGCCGGGCGACGGCGGCGGGCGGCGTCGGCCCGTCATAGGGACAGGCGATCACGCAGGAGACGTAGGCCCGCAGCGGCAGGCCATCGCCCAGCGCGGCGTCGGCCACCTGCGCCGCGCGCGCGAGGCTCTCCTCGACCGAACAGGCGATGTTGGCGCGGCTGAAGCCTTCCGAAGCCGAGAGGAACACCGCGACCTCGCCGGCCCCGGCCGCCTTCGCGGCCGCATAGCCGCGCAGGTTCGGCGTCAGCGCGGCATAGCGCACCCCCGGCGCGCGACGGATGCCCGCCAGCACGGCCGCCCCGTCCGCCATCTGCGGGACAGCCTTCGGCGACACGAAGGACGCCGCCTCGATGCGCGCGAAGCCGCAGCCCGACAAGGCGTCGATCAGGGCGATCTTGCGCGCGGTCGGGATCGGGCGGGGCTCGTTCTGCAGCCCGTCGCGCGGGCCGACCTCCACCAGCGTCACGCGGTCGGTCATGGCCGTCCCCCTTCCGCCCGGCGCGAGGCAGGGCTCATGCGGGCGCGAGCGCGACGAGCAGCGCCCCTTCGGCGACCTGATCGCCCTCGGCGACCGCGACGGCCGCCACCGCGCCGGCGCGGCCCGCGCGCATGGCGTGCTCCATCTTCATGGCCTCGAGCGTCACCAGACGGTCGCCCGCCGCCACGCTGTCGCCCGCCGCGACATGCACGGCCTTCACCAGGCCGGGCAGGGGCGCGCGGGTCTCGTCGGCGGTCGCCGCCGCCTCGGACGCCGCCGCCAGCGGATCGACGGCCTCGAAGCGCGCCGTCCGGCCGGGACGCAGCACGACGGCGGTCCGGCCATCGACCACGACACGGGCGGAGAGGCACCGACCCCCGGTCTCGACGGACAGCGCGCCATCCGCGCGCGGCTCGGCCGCGAAGGCGACGGGCCCGGCGGGCGTCGCGGCCTGCCAGCCCGCGCCCGCGCGGGTCAGGGCCACTGCCCCATCGGGGAAGGCGACGGTCGCCGTCGCGGCGCCCCAGGCGCGCCAGCCGTCGCGCGCCGCCCATGGATCGGAGCCATCCCCCGGCCCGGCGAGCCCCGCGACGCCCAGCGCCGCAAGCGCAAGGTCGAGCGGCTCGGGCGCGGGATCATCGGCCAGCGCGCCGCCGGCCCGCGCGATGAGGCCGGTGTCCACCCGCCCGGCCGCCACGTCCGCGTGGCGCAGCAGGCGGGCGAGGAAGCCCGCATTGGTGACGCAGCCGGCGACTTCCGTCGCGTCGAGCGCCGCGGCCAGCCGCGCCAGCGCCTGCGCCCGCGTCGGCGCATGGACGATCAGCTTGGCGATCATCGGGTCGTAGAAGGGCGTCACCGCATCGCCCTCGCGCACGCCGGCATCGACGCGCACGCCCGGGGGGAAGGAAAGGCGCGTCAGGCGGCCGGTTGCGGGGCGGAAATCGTGGGCCGCGTCCTCGGCGTAGAGCCGCGCCTCGACCGCCCAGCCGTCGAGCCGCAGTTCGGCCTGCCGCAGCGGCAGCGGCTCGCCGGCCGCGACGCGCAGCTGCCATTCAACAAGGTCCAGGCCCGTCACGGCCTCGGTCACCGGATGCTCGACCTGAAGCCGGGTGTTCATCTCCATGAAGAAGAAGCGGTCGGCCCGCAGCCCGTCCGAGGCGTCGGCGATGAACTCGACCGTGCCCGCGCCGACATAGCCGACGGCCTGCGCCGCCCGCACCGCAGCCGCGCCCATGGCCTCGCGCATCTCGGCCGTCATCCCGGGCGCCGGGGCCTCCTCGATCACCTTCTGGTGGCGGCGCTGCAGCGAGCAGTCGCGCTCGTGCAGGTGCACCGCGTTGCCATGCGCGTCGGCGAACACCTGCACCTCGATGTGCCGGGGCGAGGCGACATAGCGTTCCAGGAGCACCGCCCCGTCGCCGAAGGAGGACGCGCCCTCCCGCGCCGCGCCCTCCAGCGCCTCCGCGAAATCCTCGGCGCGGTCGACGCGGCGCATGCCCTTGCCGCCTCCGCCCGCGCGCGCCTTGATCAGCAGCGGAAAGCCGATCTCGGCCGCCGCGCCGGCGAGGAAACGGGGGTCCTGCTCCGCCCCGTGCCAGCCGGGCACGACGGGCACGCCCGCGGCCTCCATCCGCGCCTTGGCGGCGTCCTTGAGGCCCATGGCGCGGATGGCGGCGGGGGGCGGGCCGATCCAGACCAGCCCGGCGGCCGCGACCGCCTCGGCGAATTCGGCGTTCTCGGACAGGAAGCCGTAGCCGGGATGCACCGCCTCCGCCCCCGTTGCCCTGGCCGCATCGAGGATGGCCTCGGCGCGCAGATAGCTGTCGGCGGCAGGGGCGGGGCCGATGCGCACCGCCTCGTCGCAGGCGGCGACATGCAGCGCCCCCGCGTCGGCGTCGGAATGCACGGCGACCGTGGCGACGCCCAGCCGCCGGCAGGTGCGGGCGATGCGCACCGCGATCTCGCCGCGGTTGGCGATCAGGATCCTGCGGAACATCGCCCGGCCCCCGCCCGTCAGTCCGCCGCCGCGGCCTGCCGCGCGATGGCGTCGAGCAGCGACTGCACCTCCTGCATGGCGCCGTCCGGCAGCGTGCGGTAGCCGACATGCACCGTTCCGGGCGCGTCGGGCGCGGCGTAGAGGAACACGCCGTAGGGGCAATGGGCGATGTTCAGCAGGTCGGCCTCCATCGCCCGGCGCGAGACGATGGCAGAGCAGAACTGGTAGACGTCGGCCTCGACGAAAAGGTCGGGGCCGGTCGCGCCCACATCCTGCGCCGTGCGGTTCAGCATCTCGCCGACATGGCTGATCGCGTCGATGACGAAGCCGCGCTCCTCGATGGCGAGGCGCAGGTCGAACGCCACCTCGTCGAAGGGGGCCTCGATGCTGTAGGTCACCACCTCCGCCCCCGCGGCGAGTGGCGCGAGAGCGAGCAGCGTGGCGAAGCGGGCGGTGCGCGTCATGGTCGTCTCTCCCGTGTCTTCGTTGATCCGCGCGCCCGTCGAGGGGCGGCGCGGCAGCCTAGCATCCCCGTGCCCGCCTCACATGCGGAACACGCCGCGGCGCGTGGCGGGAACGGGGGCGTTGAGCGCGGCGGCGAGCGACAGCGCCAGCGCCCGGCGCGTGGCCCGCGGGTCGAGCACGCCGTCGTCCCACAGCCGGGCCGAGGCGTAGAGCGGATGGCCCTGCGCCTCGAACTGCGCGGCCACGGGCGCGCGGAAGGCGGCCTCGTCCGCGGCCGACCAGCTGCCGCCCTTGCGCTCGATGGCGTCGCGCCGGACGGTGGCCAGCACGCCCGCCGCCTGCGCGCCGCCCATGACGGAGATGCGGCTGGCGGGCCAGCTCCAGAGGAAGCGGGGCGAATAGGCCCGGCCGCACATGCCGTAATTCCCGGCCCCGAAGCTGCCGCCGATCAGGACCGTGACCTTCGGCACCTCGGCGCAGGCGACGGCGGCGACCAGCTTCGCCCCGTCCTTGGCGATGCCGCCGGCCTCGTAGCGCCGGCCGACCATGAAGCCGGTGATGTTCTGCAGGAACAGCAGCGGGATGCCGCGCTGGCAGCAGAGCTGGACGAAATGCGCGCCCTTCAGCGCCGATTCGGAATAGAGCACGCCGTTGTTGGCGAGGATGCCGACGGGCAGCCCCTCGATGTGGGCGAAACCGGTCACCAGCGTCTCGCCGTAGCGGCGCTTGAACTCGTCGAAGCGCGATCCGTCCACCAGCCGCGCGAGGACCTCGCGCACGTCATAGGGCCGCCGCAGGTCGGCGGGCACCACGCCCAGCAGCTCCTCCGGGTCGCAGGCGGGCGGCTCGGGCGGCAGGCGGTCCACGCGCGCGCCCTCGGCCGCGCCGAGGTTGGCCACCGCGCGGCGCGCCAGCGCCAGCGCATGGGCGTCATCCTGCGCCAGATGGTCGGCGACGCCGGACAGGCGCGTGTGCACGTCCGCCCCGCCCAGATCCTCGGCCGTGACCACCTCGCCCGTCGCCGCGCGCACCAGCGGCGGGCCGGCGAGGAAGATGGTGCCCTGCCCCTGCACGATGATGGTCTCGTCCGACATGGCCGGCACATAGGCGCCGCCAGCCGTGCATGAGCCCATGACGACGGCGATCTGCCCGATCCCCGCGGCGCTCATCCGCGCCTGGTTGAAGAAGATGCGGCCGAAATGGTCGCGATCGGGGAACACCTCGTCCTGATGGGGCAGATTGGCGCCGCCGCTGTCGACAAGATAGACGCAGGGGAGGCGGTTCTGCGCGGCGATCTCCTGCGCGCGCAGGTGCTTCTTCACGGTCAGGGGGTAGTAGGCGCCGCCCTTCACCGTGGCGTCGTTGGCCACGATCATCACGGGCCGCCCCGCGACGCGCCCCACCCCGGCCACCGCGCCCGCCGCCGGGGCCTCGCCGCCATACATGCCATGGGCCGCAAGCAGCCCGACCTCGAGGAAGGGCGCGCCCGGGTCGAGCAGCCGGTCGATCCGCTGGCGCGCCGTCAGCTTGCCCCGCGCGGCGTGGCGGGCGGTCGCCTCCGCCCCCCCGCCCGCGAGCGCTACGGCCGCGGCCGCCTCGATCTCGGCCAGTGCGGCCAGCTGGGCTGTGCGGTTCTCGCGGAACTCGGGCGAGCGGGGCGCGGCGAGAGTGGGCAGGACGGCCATCAGTGCATCACCTCGATCTCGACGCCGGGCTCCGTCGGCTCCGTCGGCGCCGTTGGCCGCTCGCGCCGCGCGGGGGTGCCGGGACGCAGCCGCGGGGAGGCATCACCCCGTCGCCCCGAACAGCTCCCGCCCGATCAGCATGCGCCGGATCTCCTGCGTGCCCGCGCCGATCTCGTAGAGCTTGGCGTCGCGCAGCAGGCGCTCGGCGGGGTAGTCGCGGGTGTAGCCGTTGCCGCCCAGCGCCTGGATCGCCTCGAGCGCGACCTGCGTGGCGCGTTCGCTGGCGAACAGCAGGCAGCCGGCCGCGTCCTGCCGCGTGGTCTGGCCGCGGTCGCAGGCGCTCGCGACCGCGTAGACATAGGCGCGGGCGGCGTTCATCGCGGTGTACATGTCGGCGATCTTGCCCTGCATCAGCTGGAACTCGCCGATGGGCCGGCCGAACTGCTCGCGCTGGTGGACGTAGGGCATGACCACGTCCATGCAGGCCGCCATGATGCCCACCGGGCCGGCCGCCAGCACGACGCGCTCGTAGTCGAGGCCGGACATCAGCACCCGCACGCCGCGCCCCTCCTCGCCCAGCACGTTCTCGAACGGGACCTCGCAATCCTCGAACACCAGTTCGCAGGTGTTGGAGCCGCGCATGCCCAGCTTGTCGAGCTTCTGCGCGGTCGAGAAGCCCTTCATGCCGCGCTCGACGATGAAGGCGGTGATGCCGCGCGGCCCAGCCTCCGGGTCGGTCTTGGCGTAGACAACCAGCGTGTCGGCGTCGGGGCCGTTGGTGATCCAGAACTTGGCCCCGTTCAGCACATAGCGGTCGTTGCGCTTCTCGGCGCGCAGCTTCATCGACACCACGTCCGAGCCGGAGCCCGATTCGGACATGGCGAGCGCGCCGACATGCGCGCCGGTCAGCAGCTTCGGCAGGTATCGCGCGCGCTGTTCGGGCGTGCCGTTCAGGCGGATCTGGTTCACGCAGAGGTTGGAGTGGGCCCCGTAGCTGAGGCCCACGGAGGCGGAGGCGCGGCTGATCTCCTCGACCGCGACGCAATGGGCCAGATAGCCCATGCCCGCCCCGCCCAGCTCCTCCGGCACGGTCACGCCGAGCAGGCCGAGATCGCCCATCTCGCGCCACAGATGGGCGGGGAATGCGTTGCTGCGGTCGATCTCCGCCGCCAGCGGCGCGATGCGGGCCTGCGCGAAGCGGTGCACGGTCTCGCGCAGCGCCTCGATGTCCTCGCCCAGGGCGAATCCCATCCCGGCCGTGAACATGGCGCGCCTCCCCTGTTTTGAGGGACAGCGTAATCGAACGGTCGTTCAATTACAAGCGGGCGCTCGTTCGGCAGGCGCCATGCCGCCGCACACGGCGCAGCCCTCGCGGCGCGCCGCGGCGATGACGCGGAACTCGGCCCAGAGCGCATCATATAGCAGCAGCCGCCCCACCAGCGGCTCGCCCGCGCCCGCGATCAGCTTGATGACCTCGGCCGCCTGCAGCGCGCCCATCACGCCGGCCAGCGCCCCCATCACCCCGGCTTCGGCGCAGGCGGGGGCAAGGCCCGCGGCCGGGCGTTCGGGGAACACGCAGGCATAGCAGGGGCCGCCGGGCGCGTTCCACACCGACAGCTGCCCCTCCCACTGCCCGATGGCCGCGGCGACCAGCGGCCTGCCCAGCCGGGCGCAGACCGCGTTCACCAGATGGCGCGTGTCGAAATTGTCGGACCCGTCCACCACGATGTCGTACCCGCCGATCAGCGCCTCGGCATTGCCGGGCCCGAGGCGCACCGGATGGGCGCGGACCTCGACATGCGGGTTCAGCGCGTTCAGCGCCGCGCGGGCGCTGTCCGTCTTGGGCGCGCCCACCCGGTCGGTCGCGTGCAGGACCTGCCGCTGGAGGTTGGACAGCGACACCGCATCGTCGTCCGCGATCCCCAGCACGCCAACCCCCGCGGCCGCGAGATACAGCAGCGCGGGCGAGCCCAGCCCCCCCGCGCCCACCGACAGCACCCGCGCGGCGCGCAGCCTCTTCTGCCCCTGCCCGCCGATCTCGCGCAGCACGATGTGGCGCGCGTAGCGTTCGAGCTCATCGTCGGAAAAGGCCAT
>DAIPIU010000022.1:26749-43861 GCA_036770645.1 Rubrimonas sp.
CGATGGAATGGTGGCGCGGATCGCGGCGGATCCGCGCGAAGGTCGCCCGCACCGCGGCAGCGTCGCCCTCGAGAACCTGGAAGAACTGTTCGTCGTCATAGTAGAGCGCGCCGGTAAGGCCCTCGGCCTTGTTGCGCTGCAGCGAAACGCGGGCGATATCCATGAAGTCGGCCGAGCAACGGTCGATGGCTGCACGGCTCACATAGCTCAGGCGATGCAGCATGACTTCCCCCCGCGGCTCTTGTACGAAAGTCCTACCCGGGAAGCCGCCCCGAAACAACATTATTGCGCGTGCCGACCGCAAGACGGCCATGCCGGATCGGGGCGGCGCACAGCCGCCCCGCCGCCGCGTTTCAGACGATGAAGAACTGGCTGATGGGGATCGAGGTCACGCCCTCGATGGTCAGGTCGCCCCGGGCTCCGTCGAACACCAGAGCGCCCGCCACGACCGACCATCGGTTGTCGGCGGCGGCGACGAAGCCGTCGCCGTTGGTGTCGAGCTGGCTCAGCGCCGTGACGGTGCCGGCGCCGCCCGCCCCGAAGTTGATGGCGTCGAAGCCGATCCGGTCGCCCTGCCCGACATTGAAGTCGGCGATCAGCAGGTTGTTCGTCCCTCCGGCCCCGTCCTCGAAGACGAACGTATCGGCCCCGACCCCGCCGGTCGCGGTGTCGTTGCCGAGGCCCCCGGCCAGCGTGTCGTTGCCCGCCCCGCCGTTCAGCGTGTCGTTGCCCGCGCCGCCATTCAGCAGATCCGACCCGTTGCCGCCGAGAAGCGTGTCGTTGCCGCCACCGCCGAGCAGCGCGTCGTTGCCGTTCGAGCCGTCGATCCGGTTCGCGCCGCCATTGCCCGCCAGCGTGTCGTTTCCGTTGCCCCCGATCACATTCTCGATCGAGATCAGCGTGTCGATGCCCGCCGCGAGGGTGTTCTGAGCGCCGGCGGCGGACAGATTGACCTACAGCGCGCCGGCCGTGCCGGCATAGGTCGCCGTGTCGTTGCCGCTGCCGCCGTTCAGCGTGTCGTCGCCGTCGAGGCCCGACAGCGTGTTGTCGCCGCTGTTGCCGGTCATGGTGTTGGCCAGCGCGTTGCCGGTGCCGCTGATGTTGGCGGTGCCGGTCTGCACCAGCCGCTCGATGCCGAAGCCCAGCGTGTGGGTGGCCGAGGCCTGCACCGTGTCGTCGCCGCCGGGCGCGTCGGCGAAACTCTCGACCGTCGCGTCGCCGGCGTTGTCGACGATGTAGAGGTCGTTGCCGTCGCCGCCGTTCATGGCGTCGGCGCCCGCGCCGCCGTTCAGCGTGTCGTTGCCGGCCCCGCCGGACAGGCTGTCGTCGCCGTCGCCTCCGAGCAGGCTGTCGTTGCCGGCGCCGCCGTTCAGCGTGTCGTTCCCGTCGAGGCCCGACAGCGTGTTGTTGCCGCTGTTGCCGGTCATGGTGTTGTTCTGGGCGTTGCCGGTGCCGCTGATGTTGGCCGAGCCGGCCTGCACCAGCCGCTCGATGCCGAAGCCCAGCCTGTGCGTGGCCGAGGCCCGCACCGTGTCGTCGCCGCCCAGCGCGTCGGAGAAGCCCTCAAGCGTCACATCAAAGTTGCTGTCGACGAAGTAGAGGTCGCTGCCGTCGCCGCCGTTCATGGTGTCTGCACCCGTGCCGCCATCCAGCGTGTCGTTGCCGGTCCCGCCGCGCATCGAATGGTCGCCGTTGCCGCCATTGATGGCGTCGTTGCCGCCGCCGCCGTCGAGAAGGTCGTTGCCGTCATTGCCGTTGATCAGGTCGGCGGCATCGCCCGGCGTCGAGAACAGCGGGTCGGTGCCGACGAAGATCGTCACGGTCCCGGGGATGATCGTGTCGTTTAGGAACGTACCGGTGTAGGCACCCATGGTTGTGCCCAAAATCATAGCGCGGACCATCCCGCTGCCAAAATCTAATACGAATCGGGCCTCGCAACAGCCGCAATCGTTAACGATCGGGCGACGACTATGGGGGACAAAGCCATCTTCGCGGAGGCGACCCGACGACCGTGCCCGGGGGTTCGCGGGGCCTGCCGCGCGATCCTGGCGCCTCCCCCGCGCAGGCCTGCGCGCCCGGATCCCCCCCGCTTGACCGCCCCCCGCGCTCTGCTAGCGTTGCACGGTCCGCCCCGGCCCTGGGCGGCCCCCGAGGGAGAGCCCCCAATGGCCGACCGCCGCGCCGCCGCGAGCCCGAACGACCTGCGCGCCTTCTGGATGCCGTTCACGGCGAACCGTCAGTTCAAGGCCGCGCCGCGCATGCTCGTGGCGGCCGAGGGCATGCACTACACGTCCGCCGATGGCCGCAGCGTGCTGGACGGCACGGCGGGGCTGTGGTGCGTGAACGCCGGCCACAAGCGGCCGCGCATCGTGAAGGCGATCCAGGAGCAGGTCGAGGAACTCGACTATGCACCCGCCTTCCAGATGGGCCATCCGGGCGCGTTCGAGCTGGCCAACCGCCTCGTGGACATCGCCCCCGAGGGCCTGACCCATGTGCTCTACGCCAACTCGGGGTCAGAGGCGGTCGAGACGGCGCTGAAGGTGGCGCTGGCCTACCACCGCGCCCGCGGCGAGGGCGGGCGCTTCCGCCTGATCGGGCGCGAGCGCGGCTATCACGGCGTGAATTTCGGCGGCATCTCGGTCGGGGGCATTGTCAACAACCGCAAGATGTTCGGCACGCTGCTGACCGGCGTGGACCACATGCGACACACCCACGACCTCGCGCGCAACGCCTTCACCGTGGGCCAGCCCGAGCACGGCGCGGAGCTGGCAGACGATCTCGAGCGCATCGCCACGCTGCACGACCCCTCCACCGTCGCGGCCGTGATCGTCGAGCCGATGGCGGGCAGCACCGGCGTGCTGCTGCCGCCCCTCGGCTATCTCCAGCGGCTGCGCGAGATCTGCGACAAGCACGGCATCCTGCTGATCTTCGACGAGGTCATCACCGGCTTCGGCCGCGTCGGCGCGCCCTTCGGCGCCCAGCGCTTCGGCGTGACGCCCGACATGATCGTCTGCGCCAAGGGCATCACCAACGGCGTCATCCCGATGGGCGCGGTGCTGGTGAAGGAGCAGATTCACGACGCCTTCATGCAGGGGCCGGAGCACCTGATCGAGTTCTTCCACGGCTACACCTACAGCGGGAACCCCGTGGCCTGCGCCGCGGCGCTGGCGACGCTCGAGACCTACCGCGAGGAGGGGCTGTTCGAGCGGGCGCTCGCGCTCGAACCCTACTGGGCCGAGGCGATCCATTCCCTGCGCGGGCTGCCGCATGTCATCGACATCCGCAACCTCGGGCTGATCGGGGCCATCGAGCTGGAGCCCATCCCGGGCCGGCCGACGGCGCGGGCCTTCGAGGCGTTCCTGCGCGCCTACGAGCGCGGCTATCTGATCCGCACCACCGGCGACATCATCGCCCTGTCGCCGCCGCTGATCATCGAGAAATCCCACATCGACGAACTGTTCGGGGCACTCGCGGGCGTCCTGAAGTCGCTGCACTGATGCGGGCGCTGGCGCTGGGGGCGTCGCTGGCGGCGGTGCTGGCGGCGACCGGTCCTGCGGCGGCCACGCCCGGCGGGCCGTTCGCGGCCCTGTCCGACACGGGCGCGCCGCGCCAGCTTCCGCCGCTGGATCCGGGCGGGGCGCGCAACCCGATCAGCGCCGCGGACGCGGCCGGCCAGCGCGCGCTGCTGGCGCGCCTGCGCTGCGGCGACGGGGGCGCGCCGCGGGCGCGCTTCGTGTCGAACATCGGGCTCGGCGTGCGCGGGTCGATGGTGGCGCTGTGGGACATCGCCTGCCGCGGCGCCCCCGGGCGCGTGGCGCTGCACCTCGACACGGCCGCCGGGCCCGGACCCGCGGCGGTTCCGCCGGGCTTCACCCTCGCCGCAGACTGACACCAAGGAGGACCGCCATGGCCGCCCCCGCCGCCAACCTGCGCGTCGATCCCGAGCGCCTGTGGGACAGCCTCATCGAGATGGCGAGGATCGGTCCGGGCCTTCGCGGCGGCTGCAACCGCCAGACCCTGACCGACGCCGACGCCGAAGGCCGCCGCCTGTTCCAAGGCTGGTGCGAGGCCGAGGGGATGACGGTCACGGTCGACGCCATGGGCACGATGTTCGCCCGGCGCGAGGGCGAGGACCCGTCGCTGCCGCCGGTCTACATGGGCAGCCACCTCGACACCCAGCCCACGGGCGGGAAATACGACGGCGTGCTGGGCGTGCTGGGGGGCCTCGAGGCGATCCGCACCATGAATGCGCTGGGCATCCGCACGCGCCACCCGATCGTGCTGAGCAACTGGACCAACGAGGAAGGCACGCGCTTCGCCCCGGCCATGCTGGCCTCGGGCGTGTTCGCCGGCGTGCACGACCTCGCCTGGGCGCATGACCGCCGCGACGCGGCCGGGCTGCGCTTCGGCGACGAGCTCGAGCGCATAGGCTTCCTCGGCCCCGAGCCGGTGGGCGGCCGGCCGATGAAGGCGTTCTTCGAACTGCACATCGAGCAGGGCCCGATCCTCGAGGCCGAGGGCGCGACCATCGGCGTCGTGACCCATGGCCAGGGCCTGCGCTGGATCGAGTGCGTCGTGACCGGCAAGGAAAGCCACACCGGATCGACGCCGATGCCGATGCGCCGCGACGCCGGGCGGGGGCTGGCGCAGATCACGGAACTGGTCCACCGCGTCGCGATGGCGCGCCAGCCGAACGCCGTGGGCGCCATCGGCCATGTCGACGTCCACCCCAACAGCCGCAACATCATTCCCGGCCGGGTGGTGTTCACCATCGACATCCGCTCGCACCTGATCGAGGCGCTGCACGCGATGGAGGCCGAGATCGCGGCCGAGGCCCCGCGGATCTGCGCGGCGCTGGGCCTCGGCTTCGAAAGCCGGATCGTCGGGTCCTTCGACCCGCCCGCCTTCGACCCCGCCTGCGTTGAGGCGGTGCGCGCGGCGGCCGGGCGGCTGGGCCACAGCCACCGCGACATCGTCAGCGGCGCGGGGCACGACGCCTGCTGGATCAACCGCGTCGCGCCCACCGCGATGATCATGTGCCCCTGCGTCGACGGGCTGAGCCACAACGAGGACGAGGCGATCACCCCCGCCTGGGCCGCCGCGGGGACCGACGTGCTGCTGCATGCCGTTCTGGAGACCGCCGGAATGGTCGGGTAAGGCGGCGTCGGACGGTCGGGAAAGGACAGGCGGATGAACCTCGGACACAGCGCGCGCGGCGCGACAGCCGACGCGGGGCCGGCAGCCGCGCCGCGCGCGGAAACGCGGCGCGGGCGGTCCCGCGCATGAGCGCGGCGGCCGAGATCCTCGCGGGGCTGTGCCTGCTGGCCGGCGGGGCCTTCGCGCTGGCCGCGGGCATCGGGCTCGTGCGCCTGCCGGAGGTGTTCACGCGCATGCACGCCTCGACCAAGGCCGGGACGCTCGGGGTGGGCCTGATCGTCGCCGCGCTGGCGCTGACCACCGAAAGCGTCAGCGTGGCCAGCAAGGCCATCGGCTGCGCCCTGTTCCTGCTGGGCACCGGGCCGATCGGGGCGCACCTGATCGGCCGGGCGGCCGCCGGGCGCAATCCGGCCGTGCGGCGGGCGGCGCGGCCTGAAGGCGACATCGGGAAAGACAGTTAAGGGTTGCGCCTGCGGACCGGAAGCGGTTGCATGGCAACAAAGAGATGCGCCCTGAAACCACGCTTGCGACGCGTGCGCGAGACGGGCCGAACCTGACAGGGAAGCGATCCATGCCGCGCACCACCCGCGACGGGGGCAACCAGGCCCTCCTGCGTCGACAGCTTGCCGAAGGCCGCATCGGCCGGCGCGAGTTCATCCGCCTGTCCACGCTGCTCGGCCTCTCGGCGGGCGTGGCGTTCCGCACCGCCGGCCTGCCGACCCCGGCCCGCGCCGCCGACATCCCGATGGGCGGCACCATCCGCATCGCGATGGGCGTGCAGGAGGTGGTCAATCCCGCGATCTATTCCTGGCCGCAGCAGTCGAACATCTGCCGCGGCGTCTGCGAGTTCCTGACCATCACCGGCCCCGACAACATCACCCGCCCCGGCCTGCTCGAGGGCTGGGAGGCGTCGGAGGACCTGCGCACCTGGGACCTGAAGATCCGTCCCGGGGTCAAGTGGCGCAACGGGCGCGCCTTCACGTCCGAGGACGTGGCGTGGAACATCCGCCGGCTGCTGGCGGCCGAGACCGGGTCCTCCGTCGCGGGCCTGATGTCGGGCTACATGCTGAGCGCCGACGCGGACGGCAAGACCGCGCTCTGGGACGCCGGCGCCATCGAGACGCCGGACGACCTGACCGTGCGGCTGAACCTCAAGCTGCCCCAGATCGCGGTGCCCGAGCACCTCTACCACTACCCCTTCCACATCCTCGACCCCGAGGAGGGCGGCGTGTTCCAGGTCGGTTCGAACGGCACCGGGCCATTCGAGTTCGTCGAACATGCGGTGGGCGAACGGGCCGTGCTCCGCAAGCGCACCGACGGCGGCTACTGGGGCCAGCCCGCCTATCTCGACGAGGTGATCTATGTCGATGTCGGCGAGGAGGCGATGGCCTACACCGCCGCCATGGCCTCGGGGCAGGTCGACGGCCTGTACGAGGGCGACATCGGCCAGCTCGAGACCTACAAGGCGCTGCCGGGCTTCAAGATCTTCCAGGCGCTGACCGGCCAGACCGCGGTGGCGCGCGTCAAGGTCGACAAGGCGCCCTTCACCGACCCGCGAATCGCCAAGGCCATGCGCCTCGCGGTCGACACGCCCCGGCTGCTCGAACTCGGCCACTTCAACCTCGGCGCGCCTGGCGAGCATCATCACGTCTGCGAGATCCATCCCGAATACGCCGAGCTGCCGCCGATGACGCGCGACGTGGCCGCGGCGCGGGCCCTGCTCGCCGAGGCCGGCTTCCCGGACGGCGTGGACGTGACCATCAGCACCAAGCGCGACCCGGCCTGGGAGCTCGCGACCGTGCAGGCCATGGCCGAGATGATGGGCGAGGCCGGCATCCGGGTCGGCATCGACATCCTGCCCACGCCGCAGTTCTGGGACAACTGGCAGAACTTCGACTTCGGCTTCACGAGCTGGGGCCATCGCCCGCTGGGCGTCATGGCGCTCGGACTCGCCTATCGCGGCGGCGCGTCGTGGAACGAGTCGGGTTTCGCCAACGCCCGCTTCGACGAGCTGCTCAACCAGGCCGAGGCGACGCTCGACGTCGACAAGCGCCGCGTGGTGATGGCCGAGATCCAGAAGCTGATGCAGGAGGAAGGCCCGATGGTGCAGCCGCTGTGGCGGTCGACCTTCGTGGCCTACACGGATCGCGTGCGCGGCTTCGAGCTTCACCCCTCGCTCTACATCCACGCGGACACTTTCGGCATCGCGAGCTGACCCGTTCAGGTCGGGGCCGGGCGCATGGTGCCCGGCCCGCTCCCCCCAGCGAGGCGGGCCGATGACGACCCGACTGACCCTTTCCGACATCGAAGGGCTCGCGCTGCGCGCGCTGCTCCGCGCGGGGGCCTCTCCCCTGCAGGCGGCGCCCGTGGCGCGGTCGATCCGTGCGGCCGAGGCCGAGGGCGCCCGCGGGATCGGCCTCGGCTACCTGCCGTGGTACTGCCGCCACCTGCGCGTCGGAAAGATCGACGGCGCGGCCGCGCCCGCGCTGTCGCGGCCGAGGCCGGCGGGCGTCGCGGTCGACGCGGGCGGCGGCTTCGCCCACCCCGCTTACGAGGCGGGGGAAGCGGCGCTCGTGGAGGCCGCGCGCGAGTTCGGCCTCGCGGCGATCGGCGTGCGCGGGGCCTACGCCTGCGGGGTGCTGGGCTATTTCACCGACCGGCTGGCGCGGGCCGGCCTCGTGGCGCTGGCCGCCACCAACGCCTCGGCCACCATGGCCGCGTGGGGCGGGGCGCGGCCGTTCTTCGGCACCAACCCGTGGTCCTTCGCGGCCCCGCGCGGCGGCGCGGACCCGCTCGTGATCGACGCATCGGCCGCGGCGACCGCCTATGTCACCCTGGCCGCCGCCGCCGCGACCGGCGCGCCGCTGCCGCCGGGCTGGGCGCATGACGCAGAAGGCCGGCCGACCACCGACCCGGAGGCGGCGATGGCCGGGACCATCGCGCCCGCCGGCGGCCACAAGGGCGCGGCGCTCGCCCTGATGGTCGAGACGCTGGCGGCGGGGCTCACCGGCGCGACCTGGTCGCATGCGGCCTCGTCCCTCGGCACGGACGATGGCGGGCCGCCCGGCCTCGGGCAGTTCTTCCTCGCCATCGATCCCGGGGCGCTGGGGGCCGGCGGCTTCCCCGCCCGGCTGGACGCGATGCTGGCGGAGATGACGGCCGAACCCGGCGCGCGCGTCCCCGGCGACCGCCGCCACGCCAGCCGCGCCCGCGCAACGGTCGAGGGCGTGACGGTGGACGGGGCGCAGATGGCCGTCCTGCGCGCGCTGGCGGGGGATTGAGGGGGATGGGTCTGCTCACACTGATCGCCCGGCGGCTGGCGCTCATGGCGGGCACCATGCTGGTGGTGTCGATCCTCGTGTTTCTGCTGCTGGAATACGACGTGCAGAGCGTGGCGGTGAAGGTGCTCGGGCCGTTCTCGACGCTCGAGCAGCGCCAGATCTGGCTCGAGGCGAACGGCTACACCGACCCCGCGCTGACGCGATACCTGCGCTGGCTGGGCGGCATCCTGCAGGGCGATTTCGGCATGAGCCAGCGCTTCCGCCGCCCCGTGTCCGAGGTGCTCTGGCCCCGCCTGGCCAACACCGCGCTGCTCGGCGCGATCACGCTGGCCATCGTCAGCGTGCTGGGACTGGGGCTCGGCGTGCTGGCCGGCGTGAACGAGGGGCGGCCGCTCGACCGGATGATCTCGGTGCTGTCGGTGATCACCACCTCGGTGCCCGAATTCGCCTCGGCCGTGCTGCTGTCCGCGGTGTTCGTGTTCGGCCTGGGCTGGCTGCCCGGCACCTCCGGCATGGCGGCGGGCTTCGACCCCTGGCAGTTGGTGCTGCCGGTGATGGTGCTGGTGCTTTATGATTTCGGCTACATAGCGCGCCTCACCCGCGCCTCGATGGCCGAGACCATGCGCGCCAACTACGTCCGCACCGCGCGGCTGAAGGGGCTAGGCCACTGGGCGGTGGTGACGCGCCACGCCCTGCGTAACGCGCTGATCGCGCCCTACACGGTGCTGGTCCTGCAGATCAACTGGCTGCTGTCGGGCGTGATCGTGGTCGAGTTCTTCTTCGCCTACAAGGGTTTCGGGGCGCTGCTGCTCGAGGCGTCGCTGCATCAGGACATCTACCTCATCCAGGCCTGCGCCATCGTGGCGGTGTTCGCGGCGGTGGCCAGCCAGGCGATCTCGGATGTGGGCTATGTGCTGCTGAACCCGCGGATGCGCGTCGCATGACGGGGGTGCTGAGGCTCATCGGCGAAAGCTGGATGTCGATCATCGGCGCCGCCATCGTGGCGTTCTGGGTGATCGTCGCGGTGTTCGCGGACTTTCTCGCGCCCTTCCCGCCCAACGCCACGCTGGCGCCGCTGCAAAGGCCGCTGGCCGACGCGATCCTCGCCGCGACGGCGAACCTGAACGGCGTGCAAGCTTCCGCCCTGTGCGCGGCGACGGACATCGCCGGGCGGGTGGATTGCGGGACCTTCTGGCTGGGCACCGACACCATCGGGCGCGACATCCTCAGCCGCATCATCCACGGCGCGCGCACCGTGCTGGTCTATGCGCCGCTGGCCACGCTGCTCGCCTATGTCGTGGGGGCCAGCATGGGGCTGATGGCGGGCTACAAGGGCGGCTGGGTGGACGACGCGCTGTCCTTCCTGGGCAACGTCATCCTCAGCTTCCCGGTGCTGGTGCTCTACATCCTCATCATCTCCGTGGTGGGCTCGTCCGGCACCAACATCCTGATCGCCGTGGTGTTCGCCTCCGCCCCCGGGATCATGCGCATCGTGCGCGGGCTGACCATGGACATCCGCAACCGCGAATACGTCATGGCGGCCCAGACCCGGGGCGAGCCGCTGTGGCGCGTGCTGTTCGTCGAGATCCTGCCCAACGTCCGCGGCCCGCTGATCGTCGATTTCTGCGTGCGCATCGGCTACGTCACCATCACCATCGGGGTGCTGGGCTTCCTCGGCCTCGGCCTGCCGCCGCCGGATCCGGACTGGGGCGGCATGGTGAACGAGACGCGCCAGATGGCGCTGGTGTTCCCGCACATGCCGCTGTTCCCCTGCCTCGCGATCAGCTCGCTGGTGCTGGGCTTCAACCTGCTGGCCGACGGCCTGAACGAAAGCGCCATGCGCGACTGACGCGACGCCGCTGGCAGGGTCGGGGGAGAGGTGGTGGGCGGTACTGGGCTCGAACCAGTGACCCCAGCGATGTGAACACTGTGCTCTACCAACTGAGCTAACCGCCCCCACGCAGCGCGATCTACCCAGCGCCGGCGGGGTGGTCAAGGGCCGGCGCGCCCTTCATGCCGGATTGCGGCCGGTCCGGCCGCCGCGGCGGCTTCCCAAGGCGCGCCCCATGATGTAAGCGCCCTCTTCTGTCGCGGCGCGCTCACCCCTGGAGGAGCGCCGCATCGAAAAGGGAGCGACCCATGGCCGGGATGACCGAGCTCGAGGCCACGGCGCGCGCGGGGACGGGCAAGGGGGCCGCCCGGGCTGCGCGACGCAATGGCTATGTGCCTGGCGTGATCTACGGGGGCGGCGAGCCGCCCCAGGCGATCGCCATCAAGTACAACGCCCTGTTCAAGATGCTGAAGAAGGGGCGGTTCATGTCGACCCTTCACAACGTCAAGGTGGACGGGACGGACAACCGCGTGGTCTGCCGCGCGGTGCAGAAGGACGTGGTGATGGACACCCCGGTCCACATCGACTTCCAGCGCCTGTCGGACACCTCGCGCATCAAGCTGTTCGTGCCGGTCGAGTTCGAGAACCACCCGGCCTCGCCCGGCCTCAAGCGCGGCGGCACGCTGAACGTGGCCCGCCACGAGGTCGAGCTGCACGTGACGGCCGGCGACATCCCGGAGAAGATCACCGTCGACCTGACCGGCGTGAAGATGGACGACGTCATCAAGATCTCGTCCGTCGCGCTGCCGCCGGGCGTGTCGGCCGTGATCGACCGCGACTTCACCATCGCCAGCGTCCACCCGCCGGCGGGCTTCGTCGACACCGAGGAGACGGAGGAGGCGGCGGGCTGAGGCCCGTCCGCGCAGCGGCAGGGGCCGGAGGGAGGCGCGCGTGAAGCTTCTCGTCGGCCTCGGCAACCCGGGCGGCCGCCATGCCGGCAACCGCCACAATGTCGGATGGATGGCGGTCGACGCGATCGCGGCCCGCCACGGCTTCGCCCCGGAACGGTCGAAGTTGCAGGGCCGGCTGGCCGAAGGGCGGCTCGCGGGCGACCGCGCCGCGATCCTGAAGCCCGAGACCTTCATGAATCTTTCGGGCCAGTCCGTCGGCGAGGCGCTGCGCTTCTTCAAGGTCGCGCCCGCCGACGTGGTGGTGTTCCACGACGAGCTCGACCTGCCGCCCGGCCGGCTGCGGGTCAAGCAGGGCGGCGGCCATGCCGGCCACAACGGGCTGCGCTCGCTGCACCAGCACATCGGCGAGCATTACGGCCGGGTGCGCATCGGCATCGGCCACCCCGGCGACAAGGCCCGCGTCGTCGCCTATGTGCTCGACGATTTCGCGAAGGACGAGGCCGAGGGATGGCTTCCGCCGCTGCTCGAGGCCGTGGCGAAGGCCGCGCCGATCCTGATGGGCGATCCCGCGGGCTTCCAGGCGGCCGTCGCCCGCGCGCTCGCCCCCCCGCCGCCGCCCGCGCCGCCGAAGGCCCCGCGCCCGGCGCGCGGCGCCGATGCCGGCGCCAGTGGGGCCGATGCGCCGCCGCCGGGTCCCTTCGACGCGCTGCGCGGCCTAGGGCGCGACGGGGACTCATGAGCGCCCCGGCGCCCCCCGGCCCGCGACGCGGCGCGCGGGCCGCCCGGCCGCATGGGGGCCCCCGATGCTGTCGCCGCTGACGCTGTCCGCCCCCGGCGGCGCACCGCCCGACCGGCTCGCCGGCTATGTGCGCCGCGTCACGGGCTGGCGGCAGCTGGCGCTGGCGGGGGTGGCGCTGCTGGCCACGGCCGCCAACCTCGCGCCCATCGAGCTGCAGCGGCGCATGCTCGACCAGGCGATCCTGCCCGGCGACGTCGACCTGCTGTGGCGGCTCGCCGGGCTCTACGCGGCCGCGGCGGTGATCCACAACCTGCTGCGCTTCGCGCTGCGCACCGGGCAGGGCTGGCTGGGCGAAAGCGCGGTGCTGCGGGCGCGCACCACGCTGCTGGCGCTCGAGCGCGGGCGGCGCGCGCAGGGCATGGCCCCGGACGGGGCCTCGGTGTCGGTGCTCGGGGCCGAACTCGACAAGCTCGGCGGGTTCATCGGCGCATCGCCCAGCCAGGCCGTGGCCAATCTCGCCATGCTGGTCGGGGTGCTGGGCTACATGCTCTATGCCGAGCCGACGCTGGCGGGGATCAGCCTGCTGCTGCTGGCCCCGAACCTGATCCTGACCCCGCTGGTGCAGCGGCGGCTGAACGCGCTGACCCGGGTGCAGGTCGCGACGCTGCGCGCCTTCGGCGACAGCGTGCTGTCCGGCTGCGACGACACGGTGACGGGCCCGATGAAGGACACGCTGTATCGCAACCGCATCCTGTTCCACCTGTGGAAGAACCTGCTCAAGACGGCGCTCGGGGTGCTGGGGGCCGCCGCGCCTCTGGGTGCGCTGCTGGTCGGCGGGCTGCTGGTCATCCGCGGCGAGGCGACCCCCGGGCTGATCTTCGCCTTCCTGTCGGCTTTCTCGCGCCTTGCCGGGCCGATCCGCGACCTCATGGCATTCTATCGCGAGGCCGCGCAGGCCGGCGTGCGCTACGAGATGGTCAGACGGTGGATGTGAGGGCGGCGCGCCCGGGACTCAGCTGCGGCGCAGCCGGATCACCACCTCGACCCGGGCGATCTCGGTGCCGGGGGGCGCGTCGGGAAGGCGGGCGAAGGCCACCGATCCGGGCGGCGCATCGGTCAGCGCGCCGTCTTCCTCGCTGTAGAAATGGATGTGCTCGTCGGTGCGCGTGTCGAAATAGCTGCGCGAGCCGTCGACCGTGATCTCGGTCATCAGCCCGGCATCCGTGAAGCATTTCAAGGTGTTGTAGACTGTCGCCAGCGCCACGCCCATGCCGGCCGCCTTGGATGCCTCGTGCAGCGCCTCGGCCGTGACGTGGCGGTGCCGGCCGTCGCCGACAAGCACGCGCGCGAGGGCACGGCGCTGGCGCGTGGGCCGAAGCCCCGCGCGCAGCAGCCAGGCGTCGGCGCGCTGTTCGGCGCTGACGCCGGCCGCGCGATCGAGCCCGAAGATTTCGTCATGCTCTTCCATCACAAGTCAGTTTACCCTCATAATCGGCACTGCGCCAGTGCGCTGCCACCCTGCCTTGCGCCTCGCGCGCAACGGGTGCTAGGGGAATTGCCGGGCAGGGGCACGGGGCTCGAAATGGCAGAGCGCGAAACGAGTTACGATTTCGAGGGGCTGATGCGCTGTGCGCGGGGCGAACTGTTCGGCCCGGGCAACGCCCAGCTCCCCGCCCCGCCGATGCTGATGATGCACCGCATCACGGCAATCGAGCCGGAGGGCGGCGCCCATGGCAAGGGCCGCATCGCCGCCGAATTCGACATCGCGCCCGACCAGTGGTTCTTCCAGTGCCACTTCCTCGGCGACCCGGTGATGCCCGGCTGCCTCGGGCTCGACGCGCTGTGGCAGCTGACCGGCTTCTACCTCGGCTGGCTGGGCATGGCGGGCAAGGGCCGGGCGCTGGGCGTGGGCGAGGTCAAGTTCTCGGGCATGGTCACGCCGTCGGTGCGCCTCGTGCGCTACACGGTGGACTTCAAGCGCATCATCGACCGCAAGCTGAAGCTCGGCATCGCGGACGGAACGATGGAAGCCGACGGGCAGACCATCTATGTGACGACGGACATGCGGGTCGGCCTGTTCCAGCAGGCCTGAGAGCGCCCGGGTTCGCCGGGCCGACAGACGGGGAGGAGAAGGGCGGATGCGGCGCGTCGTCGTCACCGGCATGGGCATCGTGAGTTCGATCGGCTCGAACACGCAGGACGTCACGGCATCGCTGCGCGAGGGGCGGTCGGGCATCAGCTTCGCCCCGGACTACGCCGATCGCGGCTTCCGCTGCCAGGTCCATGGCGCGCCGGACATCGATCTCGACGCCCTGATCGACAAGCGCGACCGCCGCTTCATGGGCGACGGCGCCGCCTTCAACTTCGTGGCGATGCAGCAGGCGGTGAAGGACAGCGGGCTCGAGCCGCGCGAGGTCAGCCACGAGCGCACGGGCCTGATCATGGGCTCGGGCGGGCCGTCGACCCGCAACCTGTTCCTGGCGCACCAGATCGTGCTCGAGAAGGGCAGCCCCAAGCGCATGGGGCCGTTCATGGTCACGCGCGGCATGTCCTCGACCAACTCCGCCTGCCTCGCCACGCCGTTCCGGATCAAGGGCGTGAACTACTCGATCACCTCGGCCTGCTCGACCTCGGCGCACTGCATCGGCAACGGCGCGGAGCTGATCCAGTTCGGCAAGCAGGACATCGTGTTCGCCGGCGGCGGCGAGGAGCTCGACTGGACGCTGTCCTGCCTGTTCGACGCCATGGGCGCGATGTCGTCGAAGTACAACGACACGCCGCAGCGCGCCTCGCGCGCCTTCGACGCCGGGCGCGACGGCTTCGTGATCGCCGGCGGCGGCGGCGTGGTGGTGCTCGAGGAACTCGAGCACGCGCTGGCCCGCGGCGCGCGCATCTACGCCGAGGTCACCGGCTACGGGGCCACCTCGGACGGCTACGACATGGTGGCCCCCTCGGGCGAAGGGGCGGAGCGCTGCATGAAGCTCGCCGTCTCGACGCTGGGCGAACGCCGCGTCGACTACATCAACGCGCATGGCACCTCGACGCCGGCCGGCGACGTGACCGAGGTCGAGGCGGTGCGGCGGGTGTTCGGCGACGACCATCCCCCGATCAGCTCGACCAAGTCGCTGACCGGCCATTCGCTGGGCGCGACCGGCGTGCAGGAGGCGATCTACTGCCTTCTGATGCTGCAGGGCGACTTCATCGCGGCTTCGGCCAATGTCGAGACGCTGGATCCCGCCCTGCGCGCGGAGGAGATCTGCACGCGCCTCGTCGACAACGCAGGGCTCGACACGGTGCTGTCCAACAGCTTCGGCTTCGGCGGCACCAACGCGACGCTGGCCCTCAGCCGCTATCATGGCTGACGCGATGCGCCTGATGGAGGGCAAGCGCGGGCTGGTGATGGGCGTGGCCAACGACCACTCCATCGCCTGGGGCATCGCCCGCACGCTCGCCGCCCATGGCGCGCAGATCGCGCTGACCTACCAGGGCGAGGCCTTCGGGCGGCGCGTGCAGCCGCTGGCCGACAGCATCGGGGCCGCGCCGCTGCTGCCGGCCGAGGTGCAGGACGATTCCAGCCTCGACGCGGTGTTCGCGCGGCTGGCGGCCGACTGGGGCACGATGGACTTCCTCGTCCATGCCATCGCCTACAGCGACAAGGCGGAGCTGACGGGGCGCTACGCCGACACCAGCCGCGCCAACTTCCTCCAGACCATGGAGATCAGCTGCTACAGCTTCGTCGACGTGACGCGCCGGGCGGCGGCGCTGATGCCGGCGGGCGGGGCGGCGCTGACGCTGACCTATCTCGGCGCGCAGCGCGTCATGCCCAGCTACAACGTCATGGGGGTGGCCAAGGCCGCGCTCGAGGCCAGCGTGCGCTACCTCGCCAAGGATCTCGGGCCCGACGGCGTGCGGGTCAACGCGCTCAGCCCCGGCCCCATGCGCACGCTGGCGGGCTCGGCCATCGGCGGGGCCCGGCGCGTTTTCAAGGCCAGCGCCGAGGCCGCGCCGCTGCGCCGCAACGCCTCGCTCGACGAGGTCGGCGGCGCGGCGCTGTTCCTGCTGTCCGACCTCGGCGCGGGGGTCACCGGAGAGGTGGTCTTCGTCGATTCGGGCTATCATGTCATGGGCATGGCGCCGCTGGCGCCGGAAGCGTAGGGAAACCCCGATGGACGACGCCACCCGCGACCGGCTGCAGGCCGCAGCCTTCCGCCGCCTTCTCGACCACCTGCGCGGCCGGACCGACGTGCAGAACATCGACATGATGAACCTGTCGGGCTTCTGCCGGAACTGCCTGAGCAACTGGATCGAGGACGCCGCGCGCGAGCAGGGCGTGGCCATGGACCGCGCCGCCGCGCGCGAGCACGTCTACGGCATGCCCTACGAGGACTGGAAGCGCGCCCACCAGACCGAGGCGACCGCGGACCAGAAGGCCGCCTTCGCCCGCAGCCACACCGGGCACTGACGCCCGCCCGCGCCCTCAGCCCGGCTCGGCGATGGCCTCCCGCTCGCCGAGCAGCTTGCCGGTGTCGGCGTCGACCTCGCGCAGCTTGACGCGATAGCCCCACAGGCGCGCCAGCATCTCCAGCGTGTCCTGCGTCTGCGCGTCGGCCAGCCGACGCCCGTCGCGCGAACGGTGCTCGACCACCAGATGGCGGTTGCCCGACAGCTTGGCCTCGACGATCTCGAGTTGCGGGTCCTGCGCGCCGGCGTCGTACTGGCGCGCCAGCACCCGGCGCACGCGCCGATAGCCCTCGTCGTCGTGGATCGCCGTCACCTCGACGGATTTGGCGCTGGCCTCGTCGTGGCAGGCGAACAGGCGGAAATCGCGCATCACCTTGGGTCCGAGGAACTGGCCGATGAAGCTCTCGTCGCGGTAATCGGCCCAGGCAGCCTTCAGCGTGCCGATGGCGTCGCCATTGCCGGCGAAATCGGGGAACCAGGCGCGGTCCTCGGCATCCGGTTCCTCGCAGATGCGCTGGATGTCGCGCATCATCGCGAAACCCAGCGCATAGGGGTTCAGCCCGCCGAAGCGCGGGCTGTCGAAGCCCGGCTGGTAGACCACGCTGCTGTGGCTGTGCAGCGCCTCGAGCATCGCGCCGTCGGTGATCTGGCCGCGGGCGTGCATGCGATTGAGGATCTCGTAGTGCACCCAGGTCGCGCAGCCCTCGTTCATCACCTTGGTCTGGCGCTGCG
>DAIPIU010000082.1:0-10518 GCA_036770645.1 Rubrimonas sp.
TCGAGCGCGGCCAGCACCTCGGCCGCGAAGTCCGGGTTGCGCTCCATGGCGAAGACCGGCTTCTCGGGATGCAGCTTGCCGCGGTTGGCCAGCAGGAAGGGCGCGTTCACGTCCACCATGGGCGCGAAGCCCGTGAACATGATCTCGACCGGGTCGCGGACGTCGACCAGCAGCACGCCGTCTCCGCCCTCGCGCTTCATCTCGGCCGCCTCCAGCGCGGTGACGTAGAGGCCCCAGCTCGTCTGCTGCGCCGGGTCGGCCGGCGGCTCGGCGGCCTGCGCCAGCGCCGCGGATAGGGCCAGCGCGGCGCCCGCGAGGGCGGCGCGCAGCGGGGCGCTCATGCGGGCCGCCATCAGAACGACCACACGCGCGCGCCGTCGGCCATCATCGCCGCGGCCATGGCGGGGGGCGCGGCGACCGTGACGCCCTCGACCAGCGCCTCGGGGCCGACGCCCTTGTTGGGCAGGTAGATGGCGCAGACCTGCACCGTGGCGCCGGCCTTCATCACCGCCTGCATCAGGCCCTGCGGGCTCATGTCGTTCGGCTTCTGCGGCGCGGTGGCCGATGCGGGCGCGTCGCGCAGCGCGATGTCGGCGCCGGGGCCGCACAGCAGCACCTGCGCGGCGCTGCCCTGCTTCACCGCCTGCATGGTCAGGACCATGGACATCAGTTGCGTCTGCGGCTCGGCCGAGGTCAGCACGGTGACGAGGCTCGGCCCCTCGGCGCGGGCGGTGGCGGCGGCCAGGGTCGCGGCGGCGGCGGCGGCGATCAGGATGCGGTTCATGGGTGTTCCTCCGTTGCGTGGACGGCGCGCCGTCATGGGCGCGCCCTTGGCGCGGCGCGTCAGCGCGCGGCGCAGGTGCTCAGGCCGAGCGGCAGGTAGGCCGGGCACCAGCGCACGAGGCCGGTGGCGAGCGGCACGACGCCGATCCAGCCCCAGAGGCCGATCTGGCCCGACAGGGCCAGGGCGATCAGGGCGAGGCCGACGACGATGCGGGCGATGCGGTCGAGACCGCCGACATTCGCGGTGAAGGACATGGGATGCTCCTTGGTGCAGCGCGGGGCCGCGTGGGTGCGGCCGACGCCCCTTCCCTCCCATGCTTCGCCGCCGCGGTCTGTGACGCAGTCACACGGGCCCGTGCGCGGGCCGTCCCCGCGTCAGCGCGCCGCGGCGAAGGCGGCGAGCGCGCCGCGGTCGCGCAGGTCCACCGCGCCGCGGCCCAGCGCGATCCAGCCCCGGCGCTCGAATTCCTTCAGCGTGCGCGACACCACCTCGCGCGCGGTGCCGAGTTCCGCGGCCATGGCCTGATGGGTCGCCGCCACCTGCGCCTCCGGGCGCGCGGCCAGCCACCCGGCGAGGCGCAGGTCCACCCGGCGCAGCAGCAGTTCGTCTATGATCTCGGTCAGCTCGATGATGCGCCGGGCAAAGGTGCCGAGGGCTGCGTCGCGGAACGCCCCGGATGTGCCGAGCAGACTCCGGAACCCGTCGCCCGACAGCGCCAGCGCCTCGAGCGGCCCCTCCGCGAAGCCCCAGGCCCCGTAATCCGTTCCCGCCATAAGGCAGGATGCGGTCATCACGCAGCTGTCGCCGGGGCCGACGCGGTACAGCACCACGGTGCGCCCGGTCTCGCCCGCGTGCTCGACGCGGACCGAGCCCGCGAGGGGGATGACGTAGGCCCGGCAGGGATCGCCGGGGCCGAACAGCCGCGCGCCGTCCGGCGCGGCCATGCGGCTCGCGCGCGCGGCGATCTCGGCGCACAGCGCGCGCGGCAGATGGGGCGCCACGGCGGCGAGGCGGGCGGCGATGTCGGGGGGCTGCATGGCGCGGTCCTGCGGGAAGGGTCGCTTTCCGCAACGGTCGCCCCTTGGGCGGGCGCGCGCAAGCACCCGCCCCCGTGGCCCGCCGCCGCGCCCTGATCGCGGCGCGGCGGCGGCGGGCGCGTCAGAGCGCGCCGATGGACCAGAAGAAGGTCTCGCCCGAGGCGTCGTCCACGCCGTCGTTGTCGGTGACCACCCACGCCTGCCCGGCGGCGTCGACGGCGAAGCCCTCGACCTTGTCCTGGACATAGCCGTTCCAGCGCTTCAGGTCGGGCAGGAAGTCGCGCACCAGCTCCTTCTCGACCACGGGCAGCTCGCCCCCGATGGCGGCGGGGACCATCTGCGCCAGCGGCACGCGATACAGCCGCTTCACGACCGCCGCCTCGCCGATCAGGTTGTCGCGCTCGACGATGTAGGCGTAGTCGCCGTGGATCGCGATCTCGCTCAGGCCCATCCAGCCCGCACCCTTGGGCTCGAGCGGATAGCGCACCGCGCCCCAGCTCTTCTCCTTGGTGTCGTAGGCCAGCAGCTTCACGAAGCCCGCCGGGTCGTCGCCCCATTCGCGCTGCATCGCCACCCACAGCACGTCGCCCGCCACCGCGATGCCTTCCGCGCCGAAGCGCGTCTCGCCGGCCAGCACCGCGGCGGGGAAGGCGATCTCCGCCTTGATCTCGCCCTTGGCGTCGACGTTGTAGAGGGCGTGGGGGATCAGACGGTCGCTGCGCCCCTCGGAGGCCAACCAGAAGCCGCCCCGCCCGTCCACGGCGATGCCCTCGAGGTCGAGCTTCTGCGCGGGCTGGCCGAACCGGGTCACCACGGTCTTGGCGGTGATGACCGCCGGGCTGCGCGTCGCGTCGATGGTGAAGATCGCCGGCTGCATCCCGTAGACGCTGTCGCTGACGGCGTAGAGCAGCCCCGGCGTCGCCGGGTCGGCGGCCAGGCCCGACAGCGCGCCCCAGCCGACGGGCCGCCCCTCGGCATCGTCGGCCGAGACGATGGTCGGATAGGACGGCGTGCCATCGCCCAGCGCGTAGAGCATGACATGGCTGCGCGCGCCGCCATCCTCGCCGAGGTCGACCTCGTTGGCGGTGACCAGCAGGTTGCGCGACGGGATCGCGACCGCCCCCTCCGGCGAGATGCCCGAGGGCAGCATCTGCACGAATTCCGGCTCGCCCCCGGTGTCGCGATAGACGCCCACGACCGAGCCGCGCTCGGACAGAACGAAGATGTAGGTCGTCCCGCCGAAATTCGCGACCTCCAGCCCCTCCGGCTCGACGCCCTTCGCGCGCGAGCGGTGCTCGGGGTAATGGCCGTGGCGGATCACCTGATGCTCGAAGGCCGCGCCGCTTTCGAACAGCACCTCGCCCGCCTTCGAGAAGATGGTGAAGCCGCGCGCGCCGCCTTTCCAGTCGCCCTCGTTGGCGATCACGAGGCGGTCGTCGTCGATCCACTTGACCGCGTCGGGCTCGCGCAGCCGGCCCGGCTGGCTCTGGGTGAAGCGCAGCGCGCCGTCGCGCAGCAGGTCGACGTTCTCGAGGTCGACCGCGCCGGCGGAGAAATGCGACAGCACCGCGCCCGTGCGGTCGAGGATCGCGATGTGGTTGTTCTCCTGCAGCGTGACGGCGATCTCGCCCGCGGCGCTGATGTCCACGAATTCCGGTTCGGGATCCTCGGCGCCCACGGCCGCGATCCCCGTCACGTCGGCCTTCACCATTGCCGCGCAGTCGGGCACGCCGTCGCGCAGGGGGATGATCGCCACGAAGCCTGCGGGCATCTGCGGCAGGCCGCCGTCGCCGAGATCCTCGTCGCGCTCGTTCTCGATGGCCACCGCGAGGAAGGAGCCGTCCTTGGCCACCGCGACCGAATCGGGCTGGCCGCCGAGCTCGCAGCTGCGGGTCAGGGCCCCGGTGGCCGCGTCGATCAGCGCCAGATGGCCGGAGGGGTTCGTGAAGCTCTCCGAGGTGTTGACGCCGGCGAAGAAGGTGCCGCCGAAGGCGGCGACGCCGGTCGGCTCGCCCTCGACCATCGCCGCGCCGCGCGCCTGCGGGTTCGCGGGGTCGGCGATGTCGATCAGGCCGACCGCGCCCAGCGGGCTGTCGGAATAGGCCAGCACCATGCCGTCGCCCGAGACCGCGACGATCTCGGCCGAGCTTTCGGTCAGGGCCGCGGCGTCGGCCGGCAGGTTCCGCGCCACGGGGAAGGACGCAATGCGGTCGAAGCTCTGGGCCGAGGCCGAGAGCGCGGTCGAACACAGCAGGGCGGCGGCGAGCGCGGCCGCGGGGCGCAGGGTCATGGGTGGGACTCCGTCCGATGAGGTCGGGGTCGTGGTAAACCCGTCGCGCGACAGTCTCGTGACAGTGCGCGCCGCCCGAGAGGGGCCGCTCAGTGCGCAGGCGGTATCGCGTAGGTCACCGCGGCATGGGCCACCGGGCCGTCGTCGCGGGCCGTCGAATGCAGCATCACCTCGCCCACCGACAGCAGCCGCCCGAGCTTGAGGATCCGCGCCTCGGCCACCAGATCGGCCGCCGGGGGCTTGGACAGGAAGTTGATGGTCAGCGAGGTGGTCACCGTCAGCGCCTCGCGCCCGATCATCGCCAGCGTGGCGGCGTAGAAGGCGCAGTCGGCCAGCATGAACATCGCCGGCCCCGAGACGGTGCCGCCGGGGCGCAGGTGGCGCCCGGCCACCGGCAGGCGCATCCGGGCGGTCATGGGGCCGACCGCCTCGACAATCATCTCGCCGCGGATCTGCGGGAACACCTCGTGCAGGAACGCGGCGAGCTCCGCGACCGTCAGCTTCGGCTCCATGCGCTTCCCCTCTCCGCGGCGGCGGCGGTATGGTGGCGCGACCGGACGAAGGAGACCAGCCATGGCCGACGGCGCCGCGACCGCGGACGTCCTGCTGCGCGAGGATGCCGAGGGGGTCGCGACCCTCACGCTCAACCGCCCCGCCGCGCTGAACGCGCTGTCGGAGGCGATGCTGGCGCGGCTGCAGGGCGAATTCGACGCGCTGGCGACCGACGGCGCCATCCGCGTCGTGGTGATCCGCGCCACGGGGCGGGCCTTCTGCGCCGGGCACGACCTGCGCGAGATGGAGGCGGCCCGCGCCGCGCCCGACCGCGGGCGGGCCTACTTCACCGCGCTGTTCGCGCAATGCGCCCGGATGATGACCGCGATCCGCCTGCTGCCCCAGCCGGTGATCGCGCAGGTGCATGCGCTCGCCACCGCCGCCGGCTGCCAGCTCGTCGCCTCCTGCGACATGGCCGTGGCGGCGGAGGAGGCGAGGTTCGGCGTGAACGGCGTCAACATCGGCCTGTTCTGCTCGACGCCCATGGTGGCGCTGACCCGCTGCATCCCGGCCAAGCACGCCTTCGAGATGCTGACCACGGGGGGGTTCGTCGACGCCGCGCGGGCCGAGCGGCTGGGCCTCGTGAACCGGGTCGTCCCTGCGGACCGCCTGACGGCGGAGACCCGCGCCCTCGCCCTGACCGTGGCGGGCAAGCTGGCGAGCGCGGTGCGGGTGGGCAAGCGCGCCTTCCACGAGCAGGCGGAGATGAGCCTCGACGCCGCCTACGCCCACACGGGGCGGGTGATGGCCGAGAACATGATCCACCGCGACACGGCGGAGGGCGTGGCCGCGTTCCTGGAGAAGCGGCCCCCGTCATGGTCCTGAGGGCGCTGGCGCTGGCCTGCGCGCTGGCCGGCGCAGCCGCGGCGGCCGAGACGGTCGGCGACGGCGGCGAACGGTGGTCGGGCGAACTGCGCTTCGACGACGCCGCGGCGCGCTGGCCCGCGCTCGACGCCCTGCTGCGCGACAGCGCGCGCGAGACCCTCGACGATTTTGCGCTGGAGGCCGAGCAGAGCGCCGAGCCCGACCGGCCCTGGGCGCTGTGGATCATGGACGAGATCACCTTCGCCGCAGAGGGCTGGCTGTCGGTGCTGCGCGTCACCTCCTACGACACCGGCGGCGCCCACCCCAACCATGCCGTCGATGCGTTGATCTGGGACCTTGCGGCGGCCGCGCCCGCCGGGCTCGACCGGCTGATCGACCTGTCGCGGGCGGGCCCGGCCATCACGGCGCATCTGCGCGCCGAGATCGACCGCACGGTGCATGGCGGGGCCGCCGACAATTTCTGGCGCGAGGACATCGACGCGGCGACCGAGGCCGGTGCGCTGACGGCGGTCAGCCTCGCGCCCTCGACAGAAGACGGGCGCGCGGCGGGGATCGTCGTGCATTTCAGCCCCTACGCCGTGGGCCCCTACGCGGCCGGGGCCCCTGCGATCCCGGTGCCCTGGACGCTGTTCGGCGACGCGCTGACGGCGGAGGGCCGGGCGCTGTTCGGCGGTTCGGCGGCCCCGTAGCGGCGGGCGGGAACGCGCGGGACGCGTCCGGCGACGGCGCGCGCGCTGTCCTCACGAGGGACATTTGAAATGATTGGGAAAAATAGTTAACCGCCACAGGCCTGAACGCGGGCTTAACCGCCATGCCGCGTCGGGGTGGGCCGCCGCCGCGCCGAAGGGCGCCGACCGTTCGGCGGTCCCCGGCGCCGGCCGGTCCCACGGGCGCGGCCCGCGCGGGGCGCGCATCGCCCGCGCCGTGCCCGGCTGTGGCCGGGCACGGCGCGGGGGCTTACCCCCGCACCGCCGACTGGGCCGACGGATAGGCCGCCTCGAACCGCGCACGCAGCACGACGCCCAGCGTCAGGATGGCGCCGGCCTGATGCGCGAGCGCCAGCGCGACGGGGGCCCCGTGGATCAGCGTCCAGACGCCCCAGGCCATCTGCGCCCAGATCGCCAGCGCCGCGAGCGCGGTCCAGCGGGTCAGGCCGCGGTGGCCGCCGCGCCACGCCGCGACGAGCACCGCGAGCGACAGCACGCCCAGCAGATAGCCCGCGACGCGGTGGTTGAACTGGGTCAGCCCCGCCCCCTCGATGAAGTTGCGCCACAGGGGCTCGAGGGCGAAGGCGCTGTCGGGGAACCACTGCCCCAGGAAGAACGGCCAGTCCACATAGCCCCGCCCCGCGTCGTTGCCGGCCACCAGCGCCCCGAGCAGGATCTGCGCGAAGGTCAGGCCGACGAGCGCGCCGGTCAGCGCCATCGGCAGCCCCTCGCGCCGCCGGCGGGCCTGCAGCAGCGCCACCTCCGCCCGCCGCAGCCGCCAGAGCGGCCAGAGCAGCAGGGCGAGGATCAGGAAGGCCAGCCCCAGATGCAGCGTCAGCCGGTAGGGCGCGACCGAGATCAGGGTGGAGCCCGCGGCAACGCCGCTGTCCACCATCCACATGCCCACCACCGCCTGCACGCCGCCCAGCAGGCCCGGCAGCGCCACCGGCCACAGGAAGCCGGGCGGGACCATCCGCAGCGCGAGGAAGGCGGCGAGGCCGATGGCCCATACGAGCCCGATCACCCGGCCGAACTGGCGGTGGCCCCATTCCCACCAGTAGATCGGCTTGAAATCCTCGACGGTCATCCAGCTGTTGACGGCACGGAACTGCTCGGTCGTCTTGTATTTCTCGAACTCGGCCTGCCAGTCGGCGTCTGTCAGCGGCGGGATCGCCTCGAGCACCGGGTGCCACGAGACCATCGACAACCCGCTGTCGGTCAGCCGCGTCATGCCGCCGACCAGCACCATCGCGGCCACCAGCAGCGCCAGAGCCGCCAGCCAGCCCGCGACCCAGGCCCGGGCGCGGGCCTTGCGGCGGTCGGCCTCGCCCGGCGCGGCGACCGGGGCGGCCCGCACCGAGACATCCTCGAAGATCGCGCGTCTGCCCGCCATGGTCCTCGCTCCGCTGTCGCGGGGTGCAGGTAAAGGCGGGGCGGCGGCGCGGCAAGGCGGCGCGTCACCGCGCGAGGCGCCGTTCCTCCAACGCGATGGCGTGCTCGATGACCCGCCGCCACAGCGTCTCGAACAGGTCGGGGTCGAGCCCCGCGCCATCGGCCGCGGCGCGCACCCGGGCCACAACCTCCTCGACGCGGTCGGGGATGCGCGCCGGCAACCCGTTGCCGCGCTTGAGCACTGCCGCGCGCTCGATGTAGCCGATGCGCTCGGCGAACAGCGCCACCAGCGCGCGGTCGGTGGCGTCGATGGCGGCGCGCAGCGCCTCCATGTCGGCGCAGTCCGCCGGGGCGGGCCGCGCGAACACGCGCAGGCGGCGCGGCCCCTCGGCCAGCGCCCGGATCACGCCGCGCAGCGTGCGCACGTCCTGGTCGGTCAGCGGCGCGCGGCGGAACAGGTTCTCGAGGGTCTCGAGCATCGCGCCGCGCCGGGCCTCGGGCCAGAAATACCGCGCGCCGTCGAGTTCGGCCACCAGATGCCCGATCATCCGCCCGACCTCGCCGCTGTCGGCCAGCGGCGCCGCCGACGGAGGCGGCGGCAGGGCCGACTGCTTGCGCCATTCATAGGCCAGCAGCAGCGTGGCCTGCGCGAGGTTGATCGAGCCGAAGGCCGGGTTGGTGTCGGCGGTCACGATGGCGTTGGCGACCACCAGATCGTCGTTCTCGAGCCCCGTGCGCTCGGGGCCGAACAGCACCGCGACCCGCGCGCCGCCGGCGATGCGCGCGCGCATGTCGGCAACGGCGGCCTCGGGCGACAGGACGGGCTTGACCATCTCGCGCGGGCGGGCGGTGGTGGCGTAGACATGGGCGCAGTCGGCCACCGCCTGCGCCGTCGTCTGGTGGATCGCCGCCTCGTCCAGCAGCGACCCCGCGCCCGAGGCCATGGCGATGGCGCGCGGATTGGGCCAGCCGTCGCGCGGATCGACCAGCCGCATGCGCCGCAGCCCGAAATTCCACATCGCGCGGGCGGCGGCGCCCACGTTCTCGCCCAGTTGCGGGCGCACCAGCACGAAGACCGGCGCCGTCGTCCAGTCGGCGGCGCGGTCGTCGGTGGCGCGGGTCGCGTCGGTTCCAGCCATGGGCGTGCGGATAGGACGCCCGCGGCCCCGCGGCAAGCCGGGCGGGGCCCGTTGTCGCGGCGCGGCCCGCGGTTTCGCCGCATTGCCGCATGGCGGGGGCGTCGCTAGCGTCCCGCCACCTGTCAGGATGGCGCGCCGAGGGGGGCCCGAAACAATGACCAAGATCAAGGTGGAAAATCCGGTCGTCGAACTGGACGGCGACGAGATGACCCGGATCATATGGGACTTCATCAAGCAGAAGCTGATCCTGCCCTATCTCGACATCGACCTGAAGTACTACGATCTCGGGATCGAGGAGCGGGACCGCACCAACGACCAGATCACCGTCGACAGCGCCCACGCGATCCAGAAATACGGCGTCGGCGTGAAGTGCGCCACCATCACGCCCGACGAACAGCGCGTCGAGGAGTTCAGCCTCAAGCAGATGTGGAAGTCGCCCAACGGCACCATCCGCAACATCCTGGGCGGCGTGATCTTCCGCCAGCCGATCATCTGCCGCAACGTGCCGCGCCTCGTGCCCGGCTGGACCCAGCCCATCGTGATCGGCCGCCACGCCTTCGGCGACCAGTACCGCGCGACCGATTTCCGCTTTCCCGGCGCGGGCAAGCTGACGATCAGGTTCGTCGGCGATGACGGCCAGACCATCGAGCGCGAGGTCTTCCAGGCGCCCGGCGCGGGCGTCGCCATGGCGATGTACAACCTCGACGAGTCGATCCGCGACTTCGCGCGGGCCAGCATGAACTACGGCCTGAACCTCGGCTGGCCGGTCTACCTGTCCACCAAGAACACCATCCTCAAGGCCTATGACGGCCGCTTCAAGGACCTGTTCCAGGAGGTCTATGAGCGGGAGTTCGAGGACAAGTTCAAGAAGGCCGGCATCACCTACGAGCATCGCCTGATCGACGACATGGTGGCCTGCGCGATGAAGTGGTCGGGCGGCTATGTCTGGGCCTGCAAGAACTATGACGGCGACGTGCAGTCCGACACGGTGGCGCAGGGCTTCGGGTCGCTGGGGCTGATGACCAGCGTGCTGATGACGCCCGACGGCAAGGTGGTCGAGGCCGAGGCCGCGCACGGCACCGTCACCCGCCACTACCGCGAGCATCAGAAGGGCAAGGAGACCTCCACCAACTCCGTCGCCTCGATCTACGCCTGGACGGGCGGCCTGAAGCACCGCGCCAAGCTCGACGGCAACGAGGCGCTGGCCCGCTTCGCCACGACGCTCGAGCGCGTGGTGGTCGAGACGGTCGAGGCCGGCCACATGACCAAGGACCTCGCCCTGCTTGTCGGCCCCGAGCAGAAGTGGCTCACGACAATGGGTTACCTGGAGAAGGTCGACGAGAACCTGAACAAGGCGCTCGCTGGCTGACATGCGGAAACCGGGGGCGCAGTCGGACCCGCGCCCCCGGCACAGCCCGCTGGACGACCTGCAGGGCATCCTCGCCGGGGTCGTCATGGCGGCGCTGGCGCTGATGGTGCTGCGTGGGGCGGGTCTGGTGACCGGGCAGGCGGCGGGGCTGGCGCTGCTGATCGCCTATGCGACCGGCTGGGAGCTCGGGCTCGTGCTGGTGGCGATCAACGCGCCCTTCCTGCTGTTCGCGGCCGGGCGGCTGGGCTGGCGCTTCGTGGCGAAATCCGTCGCGGCGATGGGGGCGATGGCGGCGCTGGTGGCGTTCGCCCCCGGCTTCGTCACCCTCGCGCCCACCCATCCGGTGGCGGCGGCGGTGATCGGGGGCGTGGCGGCGGGCTTCGCGCTGCTGGCGGTGTTCCGCCATGGCGCGAGCCTCGGCGG
>DAIPIU010000122.1:0-2344 GCA_036770645.1 Rubrimonas sp.
AGCGACAGCAGGTAGGCGCCGGTCGACCCGTCGGGATGGGTGGTGGTCTGCTCGAACACCAGCGGCCGGTCGGCCGCGAAGGCCATCGCGTCCTGTTCCACGAAACGGGCCGCCTGCTCAGGCGGGAACAGGTCGAAGGCGGTAAGGCCCTCGATGGTCTCGCGCCCCAGCCGCGCCAGCAGGCGGCGGTTTGCGGTGACATAGGTGCCGTCGCGGCGCTTGAGGAACACATGCGCGTCGGTGTTCTCGAAGATCGCCTCGAAGCGGGCCCGCATGCGGCTGGCCTCGGCCTCGCGCTCGCGCAGTTCGGTCACGTCCGTGGCGACGGCGCAGAGGATGTCGTCGCCCTCGACCGCGTCGGGGATCAGGAACTTCGAGCTGACATAGTGCTGGCGGCGGCCGTCGGGGCGGACCACCGTCTCCTCGATCATCACCGGCTCGCCGCTGGCGAACACCGCGGCCTCGGTGGCGGCGAAGCGGTCGGCGATGTCGGCCGGCGCGAAGTCGCGGTCGGTGCGCCCGGCCACATCGTCCGCGCCGACCTGGGCGCGGAACTGGCGGTTGCCGGCGCTGAAGCGGCCATCGCGGCGCTTGAGGAACATCACCTGGTCGGTGTTCTCGAAGATGGCCTCGAAGCGGGCGCGCAGGGCGTCGGCCTCTGCGGCGCGGGCGCGCCGGTCGGTCACGTCCTGCACCGATCCGGCGATCCGCGCGACCCGGCCGTGCTCGAGCACTGCGGCGCCGACCGCCCGCACCCAGATGCGCCGGCCCGCGGCGGTCAGCAGCGGCGCCTCGACATCGAAGGGCGTGCCGTCGGCCAGGCAGGCGTCGAAGGCGGCGCGGACCGCCCCGCGCGCCTCGGGCAGGTAATGCGCCACGGCCATGTCGATCGTGACAGCGTGATCGGGCGGAACCTCGTGCAGGGCGCAGGTCACGTCGTCCCAGAGCAGCGCGCCGGTCGCGATGTCGTAGTCCCAGCCGCCCACGCCCGAGACCTCGGCGACATGGCGCAGGCGGCGGTTGGCGGCGGCGATCTCATCGGCGAGGCGGCGGCGCTCGGTGATGTCGTAGCGCACGGCGACGAAGCGGACGATGCGGCCTTCGCCATCGCGCACGGGGATGACCGTCGCATCGACCCAGTAGAGCCCGCCTTCGCGGTGGCGGTTGCAGATCTCGCCCCGCCACGGCCTGCCGTCGCGGATGGTCGCCCACATCTCGGCGAAGAACTCGGGCGGGTGATGGCCCGAATTGACGATGCGGTGGGTCCGGCCGATCAGCGCCTCGGCCTCGTAGCCGCTGATGCGGCAGAAATTCCGGTTCACCGACTGGATGACGCCATTCCCGTCGGTGACGCTGACGATGGCGTGGGCGTCGAGCGCGGCCTGGTAGGCCTCGAGTTCCTCGAGCGCGGCGCAGGCGCGGCGGCGCTCGTCCTCGGCGCGGGCCATCTCGGCGCGGTTGGCGAGGCCCAGCGCCACGGCGTCGGCGGCGCGGCGCAGGAAGGCGGCGTCGGTCCAGGGGTCGCCCCCCGCGTCGCGGGACAGGACCGCGATGGTCCCGAGCGTCCGCCCGGCATGCAGCAGGGGCAGGAGGCAAAGCCCGGGGTCGCAGACCGGCCCGGCGCAGGAAGCGACGGTGCAAGCCGCGTCTGCACGCCCCCCCACCCTGGCGGCGACCGCGGCCGCGATCTCCGCGGCGCGGTCGGGGTCAAGACCGCGGGCGGCGGCCAGCCGTGTCGCGGGACCGTCCGGCCCGTCGGGAAAAAGGAACAGCGCCCCCCCCGGCGCGGCGCCGCCGCCGGCGGCGGCGTCGAGCAGCAGGCCGAGCGCCGCCGGCGCGAAATCGCCGCTCGCGCCGCCGTCGAGGGCGAGGCGCATCAGGCCCGACAGCGCCGCCTCCTCGGCCGCGCGGACGGCGCGGCGGCGCATCTCGGCCTCGCGCGCCGTCACGTCGCGGGCGGCGAAGTGGATGCAGCCGTCCTCGGCCCGCGCCGCGCGCCATTCGAGCGTCAGATACTCGCCCGATACGGTGCGGAAGCGGTTGATGAAGCAGTCCACCGGATGACCATCGACGGCCGCGTCGCGGCTGGCGCGGGTGCTTTCGAGATCCTCGGGGTGCACGAAGCGCTCGAACGAGGCCCCGAGCAGGCGCGCGCGCGGCCAGCCCAGCGTCCGCTCCCAGGCGGCGTTGAGCTTGAGGAACCGGCCCTCGGGATCGGCGATGCCGAGCAGGTCGAGCGACAGGTCGAAGAAGCGCTCGAGCTGCGCGCCGGCTTGGGCGGCCTTTGTCGCCGCGGCCTCGGCGCGGGCGGTGGCCTCTCGCAGCGCGCGCTCCTGCCGCTTGA
>DAIPIU010000023.1:0-40999 GCA_036770645.1 Rubrimonas sp.
GGGCGCGACCGCGGTGGACGGCGATCTCTCCGCCGCGGCCCGCGGCGGGGCCATCACGGACGCGGCCGGGGCGGCCCTCACGGTGGCCGGCGCGACGACGCTGGTCGCCCAGACCGCCGACGCGGCGAACCGCTTCGACATCCTGCTCGACAATGACGGCCATGCCTTCGGCGGGCTGGTGTCGCTGACGGCCGAGGACGCGACGCTCGACGCGCTCGGGGCCGGGCAGACCGCGGCGCTGCGGCTCACGGCGGACACGGCGGCCGACGGAACGGCGGACCCCACCATCGCGGACGCCGCGGGCGACCTGACCGTGGCCTCCGCCAGCGCGCTGACCTTCGAGGGCGCGACCGCGGTGGACGGCGATCTCTCCGCCGCGGCCCGCGGCGGGGCCATCGTTGCGGAGGGGACCGCGCGCCTTGCCGTCGAGGGCGATGCCGTCCTGACGGCCGCCGACGGCGCGGGCCTGTTCTTCGACGTGACGCTCGCGAACGACGGCGCCACGACGGACCATGATTTCTCGCGCCTCTCCGTGGTCGGCAACGCCATCCTTGTTGCGGAGGCGGACGACCTGACGCTGTTCGACAGCGCCGCCGCGGACAACGGGGCCGCCGACCGGGGCACGCTGGGCGTGACGGCGGGCGGCGCACTGACGCTCGACACGGTGCGGGTCGGGGGCGACACGCCCAGCGGCGAGAACACGCTGACCGCGACGGCATCGACCATCGCCGGCACCGACATCGATGCGGGCGACACGACGCTCGCCGTCGACGCGGACACGAGCCCCGGCCTCGCGGATTTCCGCACCGTGGACCTTGAAATCGCGACCGATCCCGCCGGCGGCGCCCTGGCTGCGATCGCCCTCTCGGGGGGGCAGGTCCGGGGCGCGCTGACGCTGCCCTTCGCCGACACCCTGACGCTGCGGGGCGTCGGCTTAGGGGCGGATGGCCTCGGCGCGGGCGGGACCGACGTCACCATAGCGGGCGGGGACATCGAACTCGATGGCCTGCGCGTCGGCGGCACGCTCACCGCGAGCGCCGGCGACGCCCTGCGGCTCGGCCGCGTCTCCGCGGGGTCGCTCATCGCCGCGGCAGGGGCGGGGGGGATCGCGAAGATCGCCGACGACGAACTGGCGCCCTTCGTTCCGGCGACCGTGGATCGCATCGTGTCGGCGGAGCCGGCATCGCCGCAGGACGGGCGCGCGCTCGAGGACCCGGCCCTCGAACTGCCTTTCACCGCCTTCGACCGCCTGCTCGATCTGCGCGGGACCACCAGCCTGACCGCCACGGCAGGCGGCGACATCCTGCTGCCCAGCGCGCTTGGCGGGCCCTCCGGCCCGCTGCACAACCGCTTCGGCGATCCGGCCGCCACGCCCGACCCCGCCGGGCGCGCCGTCACCATCGTCGCGTCGGCGGATGCGGCGCTCGAGGGGGCCGGCCGGATCGTGATGGCGCAGACGCAGGTCGCGGGCGACCTCGCGCTGCGCGCCAACGCCGACAATGGCGGCGCCGGCGCGGGCGGACTCGCCCAGACCGGGGCGATCACGGTCGCCGGCGCGACGGCCCTTCTCACCGGGCGCGCCATTGGCGCCGTCGAGGCCGTGCGCGCCGACGTGACGCTGGATAATCCGGACAACGCCTTCGGCAACGGCACGGCGTCCGATCCGGTCGAGCCGGAAAAGCTTGCCGGCGTGTCCGTCATGGCCGCGAACGCCGCCCTGCGCGGCGCGGACGGCCTGCGCGTGACCCGCGCCGATCTGACCGGCGACCTGACCGTCGGGTCCGACACCGATCCCCAGGCCGGCGATCTCGCGCTGACGGACGCCGTCGTGGCGGGCACGGCGCGGCTGCGCGTGGCGGGGGAGGCGCAGCTCGCGCGGGTCGCGGCGGGGGGCATCGACGCCGCCGCCGAGACCGTCGCGGGCGAGGACCTGCGCATCGCCGGGTCGGCCGCCCTTGCGGGCGGCGCCATCGACCTGACGCGGGTGGCGGCGGGCTTCCTCGACGCGACCGCGACCGGGACACTGGGCCTGCGCGACGCAGCGCTCGGGGGCGGGCGGCTCGTCGCGGACGAGGTGGGCGCGCTGTTCCATGTCCGGGTCGGCGACGCATTCGCCGGAGCGCCGCCCGCGTTCGACACCGACGCCGCCCCCGACGATCTGACGGTGAGCGCGGCGGGCGGAACCCTCACCGCCGACGCCGTGGACGTGGCGGGCACGCTTTCGCTCGCGTCGGCCGGCGACGTCGTGCTCGACCGCGTCCGCGCCGGAACGCTCTCGGCCACGTCGACCGGCGGGTCGGTGCTCAGCGCCGCGCGATCGCGCGAGGCGGCCCGGACCGTCCAGGCGTTCACGGTGGAGGGGCCGCGCAGCGCGGCCGATGTCGGGATCGCGGCGACCGACCCCGCCGACACGCGCGTGCGCGGGGCGTTCCCGGGCGAGGCCGACGCCGCGTTCGACGCGCTGGCCTTCGACCGGCTGGTGCGGGTCGACGGGACGGCGGCGTTCGATGCGGCCGAGGACGTCGTGGTGGTGCGCGAGACGGTTCCCGCGGCCAGCGCGGCGCTCGACCGGCTCGATCCGCTGCAGCTTCACAACGATTTCGGCGCGCTCGATGCGAAGGCGCCGGGCCTCGTCGCCATCGAGACCGCCGGCGCGCTGCGCTTCGCGGGGGTCGAGGCGGGGCGGCTGGCGGCGCGCTCGGACTCCGACCTGGACGGGGCCGAAGGCATCTCGCAGGACGGGCCGCTGACGGTGACGGGCGGCTCGGCCTTCCTCGTGGGCCATGCCGGCGGCTTCCCCCACGGCGCGCCGGCCGGGGCGTCGGGCACGCGCGCCTTCGTCCCCACGGGCTCGGTCGACCTGACGGACCCCGGGAATGAATTCGGGGGCGCCGTTCAGGTCGTCGCGGAGACGCTCGCCATCAACGCGAGGTCTCCGGCCTTCCTGCTCGAAAGCCGGATCGCGGGGACCATCGATGTCGAGACCGGGGGGGCGGGCCCGACGCGGCTGAGCGGGACCCAGATCGGCGGCGACGCCACCCTGCGCGCCTCGGGCGGGTTCGTGCTGGACGAGGTGTCGATCGACGGCGACCTCGATGTGGCGGGCGGCGCGGGCGGCGTCTCGGCCGAAGCCGTCAATGTAGCCGGCGATGCCAGCTTCGGGGCGGCGGGGGACGGCGCGGTGGCCGTCGCCGCGCTGGACGTGGAAGGCTCGGCGACGCTGTCCGGCAGTTCGGTGGCGCTGACCGGCGCGGCCGTCGTCGGGGCGACGACGGTCGTCGCCGGCGGCCGCGCGGATCTGCGCGACCTTCGCGCGACCGGACGCGTTTCGGCCGGGGGCGAGGCGGTCGCGGTGATCGACGCCGAGACCAGCGGGCTCGAGGTCGACGCGGGCGCGGGCGGGGTCGAGATCCGGCGCCTGCGCGATGCCGGCTCGGCCAGGATCGCCTCCGGCGGAGCGGTCGAGATCGTGGACGCGGCGACGGTCGGCGACCTGACGATCGCCGCGGCGGGCGACATCTTCGGCGACGCCGACGGGGTGCGCCTCGAAGTCGGCGGCGACTTCGAGGCGCGCTCGACGGGCGGCGCCGTCCGGCTGCGGGCGAACGACGATGCCGTCGCGGGGTCGGTGCGGGTCGGCGGGGACGCGACGCTGACCGCCGACACGGACGACGTGCTGCTGACCGGCGCGGTCGTCGACGGCGATCTGACGGTGCGCGCGGGCGACGCCGCGGCGCTGGCCGGCGTCGCGGTCGGGGGGGTCGCCGACGTCGCGGCGCGGGGCGCGCCCGGCGCCGCACCCGCCCTTTCCATCGACGGCCTGCGCGCCGGCACGCTCGCGACCGCGTCGCGCGGCGGGCAGAGCGTGGTCAACATCGACATCCGGGGCGACGCGGCGCTGACCGAGACCGGGGCCGATCTGGAACTCGGCGGCGCGACGGTCGGGGGCGCGCTGACGCTCGACAACGCGGCGGGCGGCGTCCTCAGCCGCGCCTTCGGGCTGGCTCGCCGCCTCGCGCTCGTCGGCCCGTTCAACCCGGCCGGCGGCGGCTTCCAGACCGCCGCGGCGGGGGATCTGGCGACGGTCTTCGGCGAAGACGCGGGCGGCCGGCTGGCGCCCGCGCAACCCGATCAGAAGCGCGTCACCGAAACGGTGCCGAGCGCCGATCTGAAGATCGTGGCGCCCTTCCCGGGCGGCGGCGGCGGCCAGACGCCGCTCGAGCCGGTCGCGCCGCCCAACGCGATCTCGGTCGGGGGCGAGACCCGGATCGACGCGGCGGGCGACGTGGCGCTGCGCAGTCCCGCAGCGGACATCGAGGACAACCGGTTCGCGGGCGGCATCGCGATCGGCGGGGCCGGCGGCGACATCGACATCGAAAGCGCGGCCGACCTTTCCTTCGTGATCGAGAGGCCACGGTCCGGCCAGAACCTGCGCCTTGCGCTGGACGGCGCTGCGCTGGACCTGACCCGGCGTTCCCTCGGGACCGCCGATGCGCGTCTGGGAAGCGTCGTGGTGGAGGGTGCGGATGGCGTGACCCTGCCCGCCACCTCGGGCCGGGCGGGGGATTCGGTTCTCTTCGCGCAGGACTTCATCCTGCGCGGCGCGACCGGGGCGGTGGGCTTCCTCGGAGGGGTGCCCAACAAGGGGGTGCTGGAGCTGGAGAACGCCTTCGGCGGCGTCGACCTCAGCGGCTCGCTGGATTTCAGGGCGAGCCCCGGCCTCGCGGCGCTCGACCTGACCGGCGCCATCGGCGGCCAGAACACGCGCGCGGCGGGATTGCTGCCGCGGCCCGGCGTGACGGGCAGGGAGTATCTGTTCAACCTCTGCGTCATCGGCGACCAGAACGCCTGCAGCACCACCATCGGCGAGATCGTGCGATCCCAGGTCCGCCTCGATCCGCCGACGCTGTTCGACCTCGACCTCGTTTCCCTGACCGATGTCTATGCCAGCTTCGGCAACGAGGAACTGTGGTCGCTTCCCCCCGGCTTCCTGGATACGACCGAGGAGCTTCCGCAATGACCCTCGGCGTTCCGTGCGGCGGGGCCATCCGCGCCGCGGCGGCCGTGCTGCTGCTCGCCGCGTGCGCGACGGGCGGCGGCGAGGCGGGGCCGCCGTCGGCGGCGTCGATCTGCCGCGACATGGCCGGCCTCCAGGCCGGGGCGCAGCGCTCGGCCTTCGCGCTCGATCTGGCCGCGGCCGAGGCGGCGCTGCGCGGCGTCCTCGTGCTGAAGGACGGGGGGGCGTCCTGCCCCGGCCAGCCGAGCCGCGCGCTGACCCTCGCGGAACTCGGCCTCGCGCTCAGCGGCCAGCGGCGCTTCCGCCTCGCCGACGCCGCCTTCGCGAACGCCCGCGCCGCGCTTGCGGCCGAGCCCATCGACAGCGACGCGGCGGCGGAGCGTCTGGCCGTCGAGGAGGGCCGGATCGGCGTGCTCGAGGGGCAGCACCTCCTCAACCGCCGCGAGGTGGAGCGCGCCGCCGAACGCACCCGCGTCGCGATTTCCAGCCTGGGTCTGGACGTCGGCGGGGCGGGCGCCGTGCAACCCTTCGATCTCGGGACGCTGTTCGACCTCGCCGAGGAGGAGCGCGGCCGTCGTCTCAGCGGCGTGAGCGGCAGCTTCGGCCTCGCCGCCGCCAGCGCGCGCGGGGGCGATCTCGACGAGGCGCGGCGGTCGATTTCGGCGGCGGCGGATCTCGCCGCGTCGCTGCCCGGCGCCTCCAGCGCCGTGCGCTCGCGCATCCAGACCGAGCGCGCGCTGGTCGAGATCGAGGCGGGACGCTTCGACGAGGCGGCGCGCTTCGCGGGCGAGGCGGCCGCGCAACTCGCCTTGGAACTGCCGGGCACGCCCCTCGCCGGCCGGGCGCGCCTGATCGAGGGCGCGGCGCTGGCGCGGGCGGGACGGCGGGAGGAGGCGCTGGCGGCCTTCGACCTCGCCTTCGCCGCCTACGAGGAGACCCCGGCCGGCCTGCAATACGAATCCGTCTGGCCCTACATCGCGCTGGTCCTGTCCGAGGAGGCGGCCGGCAGGCGCACGGCCGAGAGCGCGGCGGCAAGCGTGTTCCGCGCGGCCCAGCTCGTGCGTTCGTCGGCGGCCGCGGCGGACATCGCCGCGACGGCGACCCTCGCGGCCGCGGGCGAGGGCGCCGGTGCCGGGGCCATCCGCGCCTGGCGCGAGGCGCAGGAGGAACTGGCGCTGGTCAGCACGGCGCTGTCGCGCCAGGACCTGCAGGATTTCGAGCGCGAGGCGCTCAACCGCCGCTTCGTGGACGCGGCCGAGCGCGAGGCCGCGCTGCGGGCCCGGCGCGACGCGGTCGCGCCCGAATTCCGCCGCGCCATCGAAACGCCGGCGACCCTTGCGGAGGTGCAGGCCGCCCTGCGCCCGGGCGAGGCGCTGGTGCAGGTCCTCGTCGGCGACCCGCGTTCCGTCGCGATCTACATCGAGCCCGACAGCGCCCGCGTCGTCGTGACCGACCTCACCGCCACGCTCGCCGCCGTCGTGGCCGAGGTGCTCCGCGCGCCGATGCGCGCCGGGCCGGACGGCCGCTACCCGGGCTTCGCGCCCGGCGCCGCCTGGGTGGCCCAGCCGCTGATCCTCGGCGACCTCGCGCCCGCGCTCGCCGCGCGCGAGCGGGTGTTCGTGGTGACGGGCGGCCCCCTGCTTGGCCTGCCCTTCGAGCTCCTGCTGACCGAGGATCCGGCCGCCCGATCCGACTCCGTGGCGGAAGGGGACTACGGCGCTCTGGCCTGGCTGGGGAAAGCCACGACGCTGGGTTACCTCCCGGCCGCGCGCAACCTGGTCGACCTGCGGGTGCAGGGCGGGGCGAGCGCGGCCTCGCGCGACGCGATCGCCTTCGGCGACTTCGTGCCCGGACCGGACGCCGCCGCGGGCGTGGACCGCCGCCGCCGCGCGAACTGCGCGGCCGAGGTCGCCGCCATCGGCGCTCTCTCCGCCCTGCCCGGCACGCGCGCGGAACTGGAGAGCATCGCGACAAGGCTGCCGGGGTCCGAACGCGTCGAGGGCGCAGCCTTCACCGAAGGCGCGGTCAAGTCGCTGTCCGCCGAAGGCCGGCTCCGCGACTTCCGGGTGGCGCATTTCGCCACGCACGGGCTGCTCTGGCCGACCACCGACTGCTTCGAGCCGGCCCTCAGCACCACCCCCCTGCCCGGCGAGGGGGAGGACGGGCTGCTCGAGAGCGGCGAGATCCGCAGCCTCGATCTCGACGCCCGTCTCGTCGTGCTGTCGGCCTGCGCCAGCACGGACCCGGTGGTGGGCGAGGCGGGCGAGAACCTGTCGGGTCTGGCCCGCGCCTTCTTCACGGCCGGAGCGCGCGCCGTGATCGCGTCGCACTGGGACGTCTCGGACACGGCCACATCGGCGCTGATGGACGATTTCTACGGCCGGATCGCCGCGGATCGCACGCTGTCCTTCGCCGAGGCGCTCGCCCAGGCGCAGGCGGCGCTCCGTGCGGATCGCGCCACGTCGCACCCGGCCTTCTGGGCCCCCTTCGTCGTCATCGGCGACGGGGCGCAAGGTCTCGGCGGCTGACGGCATGAGCGCCGCCCCCGCCCCCGCCGATCCCTTCGACGCGGCGCTGTATGCGCCGCTGCCCGGGGCTGCGCCGATGGGCGAGGCGCTTGCGGCGGAAGTCCTCGCCGCGCTGGAGGTTCCCATCGCGGCGAACGCGGACGGCGCGCGCGCGGCGCTGGAGGAGCGGCGCGAGCAGGCCCTTTCCGCGCTCGGGCGCACCCGCGACCTGCGGGTCTATGCGCGGCTCGCCGAGGCGCAGGCCAGGCTCGAGGGGCCGAGGGGGCTGCATGCGGGCCTGCACCTGCTGGTTGCGGTCGTGCGCGGCTTCTGGGACGGGATGCATCCGGGCCCGGCGGGGGACGAGGATGCCGACAACGCCCGCCGCCGCGCCTTCACGCCGTTCCGCGCCCGCGACCTGATCGCGGGCTACGAGGGTCTGACGCTGTTCGATGCGGGCGGCTTCGAGCGGCGCATCACGCTGCGGGCATTCTGGCACACCGCCGACCTCCACGGCAGGACGCGCCGTCGCCAGCCCGCCGCGGACGACACGGTCCACGCGCCCGGGGCGATGGCGGCCCTGGTGGCTCGGGCCGAGGCGCGAGAGGCGGTGGCGGCGGCGCACCTCGCCTTCGCGGCCTCTGCCGCCCTGCTGCGCGAACTCGAGGCCATGCTGGTCGCCCGGCCCGCCTTCGACACGCTGCGCTTCACCGGCCCGACCGCGCTCGCCCCCGAACTCGAGCTTTTCGCCGAAGCGCTCGCGCCCTTCGCGGCGGCGCCGGAAGCCGCCGCCGCGGCCCCCGAGGCAGCCGACGACGCCCCGCCCGAGGGGCCGGCCGGCCCGACCCCGTCCCGCGGCGCAGCCATCGGCGCCATTGCCGACCGGGCCGCGGCGGCGGCCCTGCGCGACGCGCTGCTGGCATGGTTCGCGGCGGAGAACCCGTCAAACCCCGTGGCGCTGGCGCTGCTCAAGCTGCGCGACCTCGAAGGCGCGAGCTTCGGCGCGTGGATGACGGCGCTCGATCCGGAGAACGCCGAGGAGGTGTCCCTGCGCATCGCCGATGTCGATCCCGTGCGGCTCGCCGGCTTCGCGGCCGCCGCGCCGCCGCCGGCGCCCGATCCCGGCCCGCTGGCCGCCATCGAGGCCGCCGCCGCGGCGCTTGTCGCGCATCAGGCGGCGCGCGAGGTGGCGGAGGCGGAGATCGCCGCCCTTGCCGCCGCCGTCGAGGCCGCCCGCGACGCCGCCGCCCACGCGAGGCCCGCCCCGCCCGTGGTCGCCGACCGCGCCGCCGCGCGACAGGCGCTGCAGCGCCTCGCCGCCTTCCACAAGGCGACCGAGCCGTCGAGCCCGGCCGGGCTCGTGTTCGACCGGCTCGTCGATTTGGTGGATCGGAAGTTTATGGATATCCTGTCGCGTGTGGCCCCGCGCGGCCCGCGCTCGTCCGCCGTCAAGATTGCGCCATGATCCGGCCCTCGGTCTGGCGCCGAAAGGGGAACTGAAGCATGTCTGACAGTGGCCAGAAATTCATCGGGCGCAATCGGGCCCCGCGCGTTCAGATCGAATACGACCTCGAGACGGGCGGCGCGCAGAAGAAAATCAACCTTCCTTTCGTCATGGCCGTCATGTCGGACCTGAAGGGCGATTACGCACCGGACGAGAAGCCGTTGCCGATGGCCGACCGCAAATTCGAAGAGGTGTCGAGCGCGAATTTCGACAGTTACCTCAAGGCGACGAAGCCGCGCGTGTCGTTCGACGTCGCCAACAAGCTGGGTGCGGGCGGCGAGAACCTCCATGTCGAGATCGGCTTCGAATCGATGAAGGATTTCACCCCCGGCCGCATCGCCGAGAAGGTGGCGCCGCTCAAGGAACTGCTCGACGCGCGCAACCAGCTGAAGAACCTGCTGTCCTACATGGACGGCAAGCCCGATGCGGAAAAGCGCATCGAGGAACTGCTCGCCAACCCCACGCTTCTGCAATCGCTCGCCGCATCGGCCGCGCCGCCGGCCGACGAGACCACGGCGAAGGAGGACTGATCGCATGGCCGAGGAAAAGCTCGCCGGCGACGCAGCCGGGCAGGTCGTCGAACTGGACGAGTTCGAGGCGCTGCTGAACAAGGACTTCAAGCCGCGCACCGAGGAGGCGCGCAAGGAGGTCGAGGGCGCCATCCGCACGCTCGCCGTGCAGGCGCTGGTGCAGTCGGCCGTCGAGGGGCGCAACCGCGCCCTGCCCGGCCAGGCGCTCGGCGCCATCCGCCAGATGATCGCCGAGATCGACGGGCTACTGACCGCGCAGATCAACGAGATCCTGCACCACCCGAAGTTCCAGCAGCTCGAAGGCGCCTGGCGCGGCCTCCAGTACCTCTGCAAGAACACCGAGACCGGGGTCGATCTTCGGATCCAGGTGATGGCGGTCTCGAAGAAGGAGCTCGCCTCCGACCTGTCCAAGTATCAGGGCGTCGACTGGGACCAGAGCCCGCTGTTCCGCAAGATCTACACGGAAGGCTATGGCGTCCTGAACGGCGACCCGGTCGCCTGCATCGTCGGCGACTATCACTTCGACCATTCCGGGCCGGATGTCGACCTGCTGTCGGACATGGCGCGGATCTCGGCCGCGGCCCATGCCCCGTTCATCTCCGGCGTCGCGCCGACGCTGTTCGACCTCGACAGCTGGGAGGGGCTGCCGGGCCTGCGCGATCTCGCCGAGATCGCGGCGCGGCCCACGCACATCGCCTGGAACGCCCTGCGCAAGAAGGACGATGCGCGCTACATCGGGCTGGCCGGGCCCCGCTTCCTCGCCCGTCGTCCCTATGGCCCCGAGAACCCGGTCGACGCCTTCGGCTTCGCCGAGGACACCGGCGGCGCGGACGCCTCGAAGTTCTGCTTCTCGAACTCGGCCTATGCGATGGCGGCCAACATCACCCGCGCCTTCAAGCTCTATGGCTGGTGCGCGCGCATCCGCGGCGTGGAATCGGGCGGTCTGGTCGAGAACCTGCCCACCCATGTCTTCAAGACCGAGAAGGGCTCCTACGACAGCCAGATCCCGACCGAGGTCTCGATCGACGACCGCCGCGAGGCGGAGATGGCCAAGCTCGGCCTGATGCCGCTGGTCTATGCCCAGAACACCAACACCGCGGCCTTTATCGGCGCGCAGTCGCTGCACGAGCCGCCGCAGTTCGAGGACAGCGCGGTGGGCAACTACGCCACCTCGAACGCCGCGCTCGGGGCCCGGCTGCCCTACATCTTCGCGTGCTCGCGCTTCGCGCATTACCTCAAGCACATGGTCCGCAACAAGATCGGCGGATACATGGAAAAGGAGGACATGAAGCGCTGGCTGACCAAGTGGATACTGACCTACGTGGAATCGTCCGACGGCGCCAGCGAGGAAGCCAAGGCCAAGCGGCCGCTCAAGGCCGCCGAGGTCGTGGTCGAGGAGGATCCCGAGAACCCCGGCTTCTACGATGCGAAGTTCTTCCTGAGGCCGCATTACCAGCTCGAGGGGGCGAACATCTCGCTGCGCCTCGTCTCCAAGCTCCCGGCGGAGGTCTGACGCGACGCCTGAAGACCCGCCCGGGCCGCCGGCCCGGGCCTCATCGATGACAGGGGCCGCCCTGGGCGCGCCCGAACGCGGAGGAGAGAGCCATGGCTGTTGACATGTTCCTGAAGCTCGACGGCATCCCGGGCGAGTCCAAGGACCAGAAGAAGGTGGGCGAGATCGACATCCTCGCCTGGAGCTGGGGGATGTCCCAGAGCGGCACCATGCACATGAGCGGTGGCGGCGGGGCCGGCAAGGCATCCTTCCAGGACATCAGCTGCACGGCCTATTACGAGAAGTCGACGCCCGAACTGATGACTGCCTGCTCGACCGGCAAGCACATCGCCTCGGGTGTGCTGACCGTTCGCAAGGCCGGGACCGAGCAGCTGGAATTCATCGTCTACAAGCTCACGGACATTCTCGTGTCGTCGGTCTCCACCGGCCTGAGCGGCGGCGAGGACCGGCCCACGGTGAACTTCTCGCTCAACTTCGCCAAGATCGAGACCGAATACTTCGAGCAGAAGAAGGACGGCAGCCTCGAGGCGGCGAAGCGCTTCGGCTACAACATCGAAGAGAACGTCAAGGTCTGACTTCGGACGCAGGAAGCGGCGGCCCGTCCGGGCCGTCGCACCCGTCACGGCAACGCCGCGGGGCCGACGCCATGGGACTTCAGCAGGCTCAGGAAGCGGTGCGGCGCGGCGACCTCGATGCCGCGCGGGCCCTGCTGACGGATGCGGCGCGCGCGGCCCCCGCCGATCCCGCCCTGCGCGCCTTCCTGTTCCAGCTCGCCTGCGTCGACGGGGACTGGCCGCGCGCGATCCGGGCGCTGGACGCGCTGGCCGGGCTGCGCCCCGAGGCGCTGGACCTCGTGACCGATTACCGGGCCGCCATCATGGCCGAGGCGACCCGCGCGGCGGTGTTCGCCGGACGGGCGGCGCCGGACGTGTTCGGCGGCGCGCGCGGCTGGACGGCCGACCTGGCCGCGGCGCTGGCGGCGGAGGCGGCGGGCGACCATGAGGGCGCCGCGTCCCTGCGGGCGCGCGCCCTCGACGCCGCCCCCGCGGAGGCGGGCGCCGCGGACGGCGCCGCCTTCGCGTGGATCGGAGACGGCGACAGCCGCCTCGGGCCGGTGCTCGAAGCGGTCATGAACGGCGCCTACCGCTGGATCCCGTTCCACGAGCTCGCCGCTCTGGAGATCGCCCCGCCCGCCGACCTGCGCGACGCGGTCTGGGCGGTGGCCGTCGCGACCTTCCGCGACGCGGGCGGCGAGGGCGGCGGCGCGCAATGGCCCGTGCTGATCCCGGCGCGCTATCCCGGCAGCGAGGCCTCCGCCGATCCCGCCATCCGGCTCGGCCGGCGCACCGAATGGCGCGACCTCGCGGGCGGGCACGCTGCGGGGCTGGGCCAGCGCGAATTCATCCATGACGCGGGCGAGATCGCGCTGCTCGACCTGCGCAGCCTGGCCTTCGGCCGCGCCGACGGCGCGCCCGCGCCATGAGCATGTCCGACGACCTGTTCTGGCCCTCGCTCTATGCCCGGCTCGCGCCGTCGCGCTATGGCGCGGAGGTCGACACCGCGTCCGTCGACGACGCCGAGGACGGCTTCGGCGTCTCGCGCTTCTTCGTGCCCATCGCCGCGCTGCGGGCGCAGGTCGAGACCGAGCTCGAGTCGCTTTTCAACACCACCTGCCTCGAAGCCTCCCTCGTCGGGGCCGCGCTGCGCGGCGAAACCGGCGATTCCGCCCAGGACTTGGAGCAGCCCTTCGCGGCGCATCCGCTGGTGCGCGCCTCGATCGTCAACTACGGCCTGCCGGCCCTGATCGGGCGCAGCGCCTATTCCCTGCGCCCCGCCGAGATCGAGGCGCGGCTGCGGCGGGCGCTGGACAGCTTCGAGCCGCGCATCCGCCCGGAGACGCTGCGCGTGACGGTCGCGACCGCGCAGGGCGGCCGGGTCGACCCGGACCGCGAGATCACCTTCACCGTGGAGGGCGAGATCCTCGCCGTGGGCCGTCGCCTGCGCATCATGATCAGCACGCTCTGGGCGCCCGAAGGCTATGGCGCGCGCATCGCGGCGGTCGACGTGGGGCGCTAGCCGATGGACCCCGCCCTGCGCGATCTCTACGAGGCGGAACTGGGCCACCTGCGCAGCCACGCCCGCGAGTTCGCCGCGCGCGACGAATTCCGCGCGCTGGCCGAGCGGCTGGGCCTGTCCGGCGGCGCCGCGATGCGCGACCCGTTCGTGGAATGGCTGCTGCAGGGCTATGCCTTTCTCGCCGCGCGCGTGCGCCGCAAGCTCGACGCGGAGCAGGGGCGCTTCGCGGAGGCGGTGCTGTCGGTCGTCCACCCGCATCTGGCGGCGCCGACGCCGTCCATGCTCGTGGCCGCCTTCGCGATGCGGCCCGATCCCGCGCTGCTCGCGGCAGGCGCCCTCCTGCCCCGCGGCGCGCGGCTGGCCATGCCGGCCGCGGCGCGGCAGGGTGGCGCGCGGCGGCCGCGGCGGGTGACCCTGACCACCGGACGGGCGGTGCGGCTGTGGCCGGTCGAGGTGCGCGCGGCGCGCTATCTGCCCGACGCCGCCGCGGTGGCCGCGGCCGGGGGCGGCGCGGGCGCGCCGGCGGGCGTGACGGTCACCCTGCGCGCGACGCCCGCGGCGGCCGCGATCGCGGGCCTCGGCGCCGACGTGCTCGATCTGTTCTGCGCGGGCGAGGACGCTGCGGGCGATGCGCTGTTCGAGGCGCTGGCCTTCGCCTGCGACGGCTGCGCCGCGGCGAAGGCCGCCGACGGGCCCCGCATCGGCGTCGCGCAGCTCGGGCTCGACCGCGACGGCGGCGGCGATCCCGCGGCGGAGGACCGCACCGATGCGCTGCTGCCCTACGATGCGCGCAGCTTCGACGGCTGGCGCCTCCTGCACGAGGGCCTGGCGCTGCCGGAACGGTTCCGGTTCCTGCGCCTGAGCGGCCTGCGCGCGGCGCTCGCGGGCGTCGCGGGGCCGGAGGCGACGCTCGTGTTCCGGCTCTCGCGCCCGTTCCCGGCGCTGGCGGGCCGGCTCGGGCCCGAGTCGCTCGCCGTCAATTGCGTGCCTGCGGTCAACCTGTTCCCGATGTCGCTGGACGATCCCGCCGTGACGCCCAGGCGGACCGAGCACCTGCTCGAACCCGACCGCAGCGACCCGACGGCCTACGAGGTGCACAGCGTCCTGTCGGTGACCGGCGTCGGACGCGACGGCGCGCAGCGCCGCTTCCGGCCGTTCTTCGGCCCGGACGGCTTCGGGCGCGGCGAGCGGGGGCTGCGCTGGTACGGCCTGTCGCGCGCCGACCGCGCCCGCCCCGACCTGCGGGAGGAGCGCGAGGCGGGCCTCGAGCTCTACCGCGGGGCCGACGCGTGGATTTCGATCGTGGACGAAACCGGGCGGCCGGGCGACCCGGGCATCGCCTCGCTGCAGGTCGAGGCGCTGTGCACGAACCGCCACCTCGCCAGCCACGCCCTGGTCGATGCGGCGGGCGCCAAGACCCTGACCTGCGAGACCGACGCCGGCTGGCGGGCGATCCGCGTCGTCGCCGGCCCCTCGCCGCCGCGGCCGGGCCTCTCGGAGGGCCGGCGCATGTGGGACGCCGTCAACCACCTGTCGCTCAACCACCTGTCGCTTGTGGATGCCGCGGGCGAACCCGGCCGCGCGCTCGCCGCCCTGCGCCAGCTTCTCGGCCTCTACGCGCCGGACGAGGACGGGCGCGCGGCGCGGGTGCTGGCCGGCCTGCGGGGGGTGACGGGGCGTCCGACCGTGCGGCGCATCCCGCCCCGGCGCGGGCGCGGGGGGGCGGAGGGCGCGCCGATGGCCTTCGCGCGCGGCATCGAGGTGGCGCTGACGCTCGACGACGACGCCCCCTCCGCGGCGATGCTGGCGACGCTGCTCGACCGCGCGCTCGCCGGTCAGGCCGACGCCAACGGCTTCATCGAGACCGTGGCGCTGCGCCCGGACGGGCGCGAGCGCCTGCGCCTCGCGCCCCGTTCCGGCACGAGGGCGCTGCTGTGACCGGCCGCGCCGCAGCCCCGGCGGATGTCGGCGCCGACCCGGCGGCGCTCGTGGACCTCGCGGCCAACCCGCAGGCGTGGGATTTCTTCGCCGCCGCGGCCATCGCGCAGGCGACCCGGCCGGGCGCGCCGGGACCGGGGCGCGCCGGGCGGATCGAGGACGAGCCCGTCCGGCTGGGGCAGCGCCCGACCCTGTCCCTCGCCGCGGCGCCCGTGGCGCGGGCGGGCTGGACCGAGCGGGCCGGGCGGCGGGTGTTCGCCATCGATCAGGTCGCCTTCGGCCCCTTCGGCGCGACCGGCGCGCTGCCGCTGCACGTCACCGTCGACGCGATGGCCGAGGAGCGCGCGAAGCGGCCGTGGCTGACGGGCTTCCTCGACCTGTTCACCCACCGCATGACCGGCTTTCTGGTGCGCGCCTGGCAGGCGTCGCGCCCCGCCGCCAGCCGCGCGCTCGGGCGCGACGACCCGTTCCCGCGCATCGTCGCCAGCCTCTACGGCATGGGCCCGCCCGAGTTCGAGGGCCGCGACGCGCTGCCGGACGACACGCGTCGCTTCGCCGCCGGCTGGCTGTCGGGCGGCCGCCGCTCCGCCGCCGCCGCCGCGGGCCTCGCGCGCGTCGTGACCGGCGCGCCCGCCGCGGTCGAGGAGTTCGTCCCCGAATGGCTGCCGATCCGCGCCGACGAGCAGGCGCGCCCCGGGCTCGGGGCCGCGCGGCTGGGGCAGGACGCCGTGGTCGGCCCGCGCGCCTGGTCGGTCACCACCCGGCTGCGCCTGCGCCTCGGCCCGCTCGACTTCGCCACCTTCGACGCGCTGCTGCCCGGCGGCCCGCTCGCGGACCGCCTCGACGCCGCCCTGCGCCAGCTGTTCGGCTTCGGCCGCGTCTGGGACGTGACGCTGGCCCTGCGCGCCGAGGCGGCGCCGGCGCTGCGGCTCGACGGGGCAGGGCGGCTCGGCTTCGACAGCTGGCTCGTCCCGCGGCGGGTGGGCACGCATGAGGACGTGACCCTCGCCGCGCCCGGCGGCGCGCCCGCCGCCGCCCCGCATGACCGACACGCCAACGGGAACATCGCCGCATGACCACCATCAAGCGCACCGACCTGCTGTCCCGCCTGGCAGGACCCGCCCGCAAGGCCGTCGAGACAGCGATGAAATCCGCCAAGCTGCGCGGCAACCCCTATGTCGAGTTCGTGCACTGGGTCGAGCAGCTCGCGCTGATCGACAATGGCGATGTGCAGCGCATCGCCCATCATTACGGCGTCGACGCCTCGCGGCTGGCCGCCGATCTCACGCGCGCCATCGACGCCCTGCCGCGCGGCTCGACCGCCATCTCGGACATCTCCGAGCACATCTTCGACGCGGTCGAGCGCGGCTGGGTCTACGCCTCGCTGTCCTACGGCGCCGATGCGGTGCGCTCGGGCCATGTGCTCTACGGCGTGCTGGCGACCCGCGGCCTCGCGCATCTGCTGTTCGACATGTCGGCCGAGTTCCGCAGGATCGACGCGGACGACCTCGCCGGCCGCCTCTCCGCCCTGACCGCGGGATCGTCCGAGGAGCACGCGCGTCCGGCCGGCGCGGCGGCCGGCCATGCCGGCGCGGCCACGGGGGCGGCGAAGGCCCCGGGCGCGGGGGGGCAGGCGCTCGCCACCTACGCCACCGACCTGACGGAGCGGGCGAAGGCCGGCGAGATCGACCCCATCGTCGGCCGCGACGCCGAGATCCGCCAGATCGTGAATGTCCTGATGCGCCGCCGCCAGAACAACCCGATCCTCACCGGCGAGGCCGGGGTGGGCAAGACGGCCGTGGTCGAGGGCTTCGCCCTGCGTCTGGCGCGCGGCGACGTTCCGCCCCAGCTTCGGGACGTGCGGCTGATGGCGCTCGACATCGGCCTGCTGCAGGCCGGCGCCAGCATGAAGGGCGAGTTCGAGCAGCGCCTGCGCGACGTGATCGACGAGGTGCAGGGCTCCCCCGCCCCGATCATCCTGTTCATCGACGAGGCGCACACGCTGATCGGCGCGGGCGGCGCGGCGGGCACGGGCGACGCGGCCAACCTGCTGAAACCCGCGCTGGCCCGCGGCACGCTGCGCACCATCGCCGCCACCACCTGGGCCGAATACAAGAAGCACATCGAGAAGGACCCCGCCCTGACCCGCCGCTTCGAGGTGGTGAAGGTCGAGGAGCCGACACCCGAACGCGCGCTGCTGATGATGCGCGGCGTCGCCTCCACGCTCGAGGCGCATCACCGCATCCAGGTGCTCGACGAGGCGCTGGAGGCCGCGGTGCAGCTGTCCCACCGCTACATTCCCGCCCGCCAGCTGCCCGACAAGTCCGTCAGCCTGCTCGACACCGCCTGCGCGCGCGTGGCCGTCAGCCAGCACGCCGTGCCGGCCGAGGTCGAGGATGCGCGCCGCCGCATCGAGGCGCTCGAGGTCGAGGCCGGCATCATCGCCCGCGAGGCGGCCATCGGCATCGACGCGAGCGACCGCGCCGCGAGCGTCGAGGCGGCGCTCTCGGCCGAGCGCGACGCGCTCGCGGCGGTCGAGGCGCGCTGGGCCGCGGAGAAGGCCGCGGTCGCCGAGGTGCTGGACCTGCGCGCGGCGCTGCGCCGCGGCCTCATGCCGGTCGAGCCCACCGGCGCGCCCATCGAGGCGGCGGCCGAGGCCGCGGCCGCCGCGCCCGAGACCGTGGAGCCCGCGCCCGGCGCCGACGCGCCCCTGTCCGAGGCCGAGCGCGCCGAGGCCTCGGCGCGCCTGACCGAAAGGCTGGCCGCGCTCGCCGCGCTGCAGGGCGAGACGCCGCTGATCCTGCCCTCGGTGGACCGGCAGGCGGTGGCCGCCGTGGTGCAGGACTGGACGGGGATCCCCGTGGGCCGGATGGTGGCCGATCAGATCCAGACCGTGCTGACGCTCGACACCGAACTGGCGCGGCGCGTGGTCGGCCAGGACCACGCCATGCGCATGATCGCCAAGCGCATCCAGACCAGCCGCGCCGGCCTGACCGCGCCGGAGAAACCCATCGGCGTGTTCCTGCTGGCCGGCCCCTCCGGCGTCGGCAAGACCGAGACCGCGCTGGCGCTGGCCGAGGCGCTCTACGGCGGCGAGCAGAACACCGTCACCATCAACATGTCCGAATTCCAGGAGGCGCACACCGTCTCCACGCTGAAGGGCGCGCCGCCGGGCTATGTCGGCTATGGCGAGGGCGGCGTGCTGACCGAGGCGGTGCGCCGCCGCCCCTATTCGGTGGTGCTGCTGGACGAGGTCGAGAAGGCCCACCCCGACGTGCACGAGATCTTCTTCCAGGTTTTCGACAAGGGCACGATGGAGGATGGCGAGGGCCGCCGCATCGACTTCCGCAACACGCTGATCCTGCTGACATCGAATGTCGGATCGGATCTCATCATGAAGCTCTGCGCCGACCCCGACCTGATGCCCGAGCCCGAGGGGCTGGCGCAGGCCCTGCGCCCCGACCTGCTGAAGGTGTTCCCCGCCGCCCTGCTGGGCCGCGTGGTGACCATCCCCTATTTCCCGCTGTCCGACAGCATGATCGACAGCATCGCGCGGCTGAAGCTGCGCTCGATCCAGAAGCGCGTGCGCGCCGCCCATGGCGCCGAACTGACCTACACCGAAGCGGTGCTCGCCCTCATCCGCGACCGCTGCACCGAACTGGAGTCGGGCGGCCGCATGATCGACGCCATCCTGACCAACACGATGCTGCCCGCCGTCAGCCGCGAGGTCCTGACCCGCATGGCCGAGGGACGGCCCCTGACCCGCATCGCGGTGGACGCGGCCGGGGGCGAGTTCGGGTATGAGGTGGGGTGAGGAGATGATGTCTGGATGATGGGCCTTCTTGGCACCGGACCGCACGGGGACGGTTTGGCGCGGGTCGCGCGGTGGCTCCGTTGACGGGCGCTCGGTCAGAGCGCGCCGCCGCGCGCAGGCAAGGAACTCTGCCCCGCGCCCGGGCGACGCAGGCCGTCTCGGGCAGCGGTGCGCCCGGGATTGAACGTCTGACCCGTCCCATCCGAGAACTCGGTGCGATTTGAATGCTGTCCGTCACGCCCACGCAGATGTCCGCTCTTCGAGCCGCCACCTCAGATCGCTTCGCGCATCGGCTGGCGGCGCATCTGCGGCTGCACTTCCCGATGGCGTTCGACGCCGCGTATCAGGACGATCTGCTGGACCTGATCCGGCGCGACAGCGCGCGCGCGCGGGCGCTCGGCTTCCGCACCGAGCGCCAGATCGCCGATTTCCTGTGCCTCTCGGTCGTTTGGGGCGAGGGCTTTGCGGAGCGAGAGGCCTGGGCGCGCCATGCTCTTGCAGGACCCGTCGATGCGCCGCCGGAGAGTCGGCGCCGCCGTCTCACGGCTGCGGGACTGGCCATGGCGCGAGCGGTCGAAGGAGCGAGGTGACGCATGGGGCCGGGGCTGATCGCGGCTGGCGTCGTCGCAGCGGCGGCCATCACGGCCGCGCTCGGCGCAGCGGCTCGCTCCGGTGCGTTCAGTGACAGGGACGCCTCCGAGCCGTGCGAGAGCTGTCCCGGGCGCCGCTGCCGCGGGGCTCCGCTGCACGAGCAGCAGCAGCCGATGTCCTGCGTGCTGGCGTCGTCGCGCATGATCATCCAGCAGACGACAGGCCACGACCCCGGCGAGGCCGCCTTGCGCGACAGCGCCCAGACGGCCGGCTGGTATGATCCGGTGCAAGGTTCGAACCCGTGGCGGATCCCTGAACTCTTGAGGGACCACGGCGTTGAGGCGGTCGCGAGGAACGCGCTGACCCTCGAAGACATCGCCGCCGCCACGGCTGATGGAGATCCGGTCATGGTGGGTCTGAAGAATCCAGGACACCGCATCGTCGTCGATGGCGTCCGGACCGACCCCGACGGGACGCGAAGGGTTTTGGTCCGCGACCCCGGCTATGGTGGAGATGATGGTTGCAGGGAGCTTCCCGAGGCCGAGTTTCTGTCTCGATACAACGACAACGCGCCGGTCATTCTTCTGTCTGACGGCGGCCGCTCTGGCGGCGGGAGGTAGCTGCATGGCGGCCGATGCCCCTCTGCTGGTCGTGCAGGCGCTTGCCAGCGCCTTGAACGCGAGCCCTGCCGAAGTGCGCGCGAGCGGCCTGAACCAGGCGTATCCGTGGGTCCGCAACCACGACCTCTGGTGGGCGGTGGATCGCGCCAGGCGGGCCGCCGTCGTCGCCTGGGCGCGCGGATCGTCCGAGGGGCCGATCCTGCTGACCCGGCCGAACGGCTGGATGGACGTCGGACGGCTGCTTTCCGCCGAACTCGGCGAACTCCCGGGGCCACTGTCAGCCGGCGATCTCGCAATGGCGATCCGAAGCTTCGGCGCGACGCCGATCGGCCTGCTTGCGACGCCGCAGATCATCGAACGGGCGGATGGCCCGCCGATGGGCGCCTACGTCGGCCGCGACGCCGAGCGCGCCGGCCGCTTGCGCGCCTTGCTCGCCGAACCCCGTCTGCTTCGGAGCCCCGACGGGACATGGCGGCTTCACGCGCGCTTTCTGAACCAGGGCGGCGGTGTTGACGAATGGACCGTCGAGGGTTCCCCCGAGACGTTGCGCAGCGTGGACGTGGTCGTGCTGGCCCCGGACGGCGCTTTCATGTGGCCGTATGAAGGATGACAACATTGCCGGTAAGAATGCTGGGTCCCTGCGCCCTCCTCGCGCTCGCCGCCTGCGCCTCCGCCCCGCCGCCGCCGAGCTTCCAGCCCGTCGCCACCGCCGGGCAGTTCCTCGACAGCGTCGCCGGCCGCCCGATCACCTTCGAGAACGGCGCGGTGCTCGAGGCGCGGCCCGACGGAAGCATCGGCGGCCTCGTGGACGGCACCGCGCCCACGGGGACCTGGCGCTTCGCCGAGGGGCGCTTCTGCCGCACGGTCACCATCGGCCCCCGCGCCCTGCCCGAAGTCTGCAACGCGCTCGAGGTGAAGGAGAACCAGATCCGCCTGCTCGACGAGGCCGGCGCGCTGGCGGCGGAGGGGACGATCTGAGGTCGCGCGCCAGCGATCCGGCCTTGCCCGCGCATCCGGCCGGCCCCCGCGGCGGCAAGGCCGCGGCTGGCCGCATCCCGGCCGACGCCTCGCCGCCGCGCCGGGCCGGGGCGCGGCCGGCGGCTGGCGCCGTCGGACGCCGGCCCCGCGGGCAGCCGTGGACCGGCGGCCCCGCGCTATTCGCGATAGAGGGCGCGGTGCACGGTCTCGAGGGCGCGCTGGGCGCTGTCCGAGCGGGTTTCGACGACCAGCCGCGTGAAGACCCGCGCGGCCCCCGACGTATCGCCGGCCTCGTGCAGGATCCAGCCCTCGATCTCGCCGGCGGGCGGCGCGCCCGGAAACCGCGCCGCGCGCTCGCGCAGCGCCGCCAGCGCGTCGCGCGTGCGCCCGGCCGCATGGGCCTCGGCCATGGCGCGGTCGTAGGCGGCCAGCTCGACCGCCCGCCGCGCCTCGGCATCGAGCGCGGCGAGGTCCTCGGCGGCAGGGTCGTCGCCGCGGGCGACGGCGGCGAGCGCGCGGCCCTGCACGGCGCTGGCGCGCGTCTGCGCCGAGGGGCTTCGCGCCGCGGCATCGAAGGCCGCCTGCGCCTGCGCGGGCGCGTCGCGGCGCATCAGCGCCCAGCCGGTCAGCAGCGCGCGCTCGTCCGATGGGGCCGCGGGGTCCGTCCCAGCCAGCGCCAGCGCCGTCGCCGCATCGCCGGCCTCCAGCGCGGCCCAGGCCGGCGCCAGCCGCGATACGGCCGCGCCGCCGCCCTCGGCAGCCGCGAGGCGCGACAGCACGGCAGGGTGCGCGGCGACGAGCCGGGCCTGCCCGGCCGCATCGCCCAGCCGGCCCAGCGCGCGCCACAGCCCCTCGACGGCCTTGGCGCTGCGCCGCCAGCCCAGCGAGCGGTCGAACCAGTCGCGCGCGGCGACCGCATCGCCCCCGTCGAGCCGGTGCCAGCCGATCACCATCGCGGCGTTGCCGTTGCGCGTGCGCAGGGCCTCGCCCTCCAGCCATGCGAGATCGGCCTCCCCGGCGCGGCGCGCGCCCACCGCCGCCAGCACGCGGTCGAGCCGCGTCGGCACATAGGGTTCGACCGGCGCGGCGGGGCCGTCGCCGCCGCCCAGCGCGTCGCGGCGGATGCGCTCCAGCCGCTCGCGGTCGGTTTCCTCGGCGCCGCGCTCGTCCTCCATCGCGATCAGCGCGCGGAACCGCGGCGGATCCTGCAGCGCGATCGCCTTCTCCAGCGAGGACAGCCGCAGGTTCGGGTCCTCGCAATCGCCGAGGACGCGCCCGTAGACGTCGAAGGCGGCGGCCGTGTCGCCCAGTGCGGCATGGGCCTCCGCCACGCCCCACAGCGCCTCGATGGTGACATCGGCGCAGGCGAAGCGTTCCGGGTGGCTGTCGTGGTAGGCGATGGCCTGCGCGGGCAGGCCCTGCGCCAGCGCCCCGAGCACCGCCGCCTTGCTCTCCGCGGCGTCGGTGTAGAGCAGCAGGTCGGCCGGCGGCGTCCAGCCCGGCTCGACCCGCGCGATGGCCTCGATCTCTGCCCGGACCGAGGCATAGTCGCCGGCCTCGAACGCCGCCCACAGATAGCTGGTGTCGATGGGCGAGGATGGCGCCGCGCCGGCGCCGCCGACGGAGGCCGGCGCGTCGATCACCACCGGCGGCAGCGCGAAGGCCCCCGTGGCGGCGGCGGGCGCGCGCGTGGCGGCGAAGGGCACGGACAGGGCGGCCCAGGCGAGGACGCCGGTGGCCCCGACGATCAGGACGGTGCGTTTCATGCGGGGGTCTCCGTTGCGGCGAGCCGGGTGAGAAGCAGGAGGACGGCGGAGTAGTAGTCGAGGTCGTCGCGCCAGCGCGGCAGTCGGGGCGCTGCGCCCTCGACGGTCGCCTCGGCCAGCAGCAGCACGGCCTGCCCGCCCGCCGACAGGGGATAGGGCGCGACGGCCCCGGTCCCGAGATCGATCGTCGCCGGCGTGCGCGCGGCCGAGCCGTGGCGGCGCGCCCAGGCGGCGACCGGCGCGAGGCGGGGCCTCGCCCGCAGGGCCGGCACGGCCCAGCGGTGGTAGAGCGGCACGCGGATCGCGTCGAAGCCGAAGGCGTAGCTGAAGCCCTCGGCCGGACCCAGCCGGTCGCCCACGAGGCACCAGTCCGGCGGCAGCCCGAGCCCGGCCCCCGCGAAGGCGTCGAGCAGCGCCTCGCCAGACGCGAACAGCGCCGCCCAGGGCCCCTCCGGGTCCTCGACCGCGAGGCGCGCGAGCGCGGGGAACACCCAGTAGGACGGGTTCACGACCACGCCCGCCTCGCGCAGGAACCCCTCGGCCCCGGGCAGCAGCAGCGGGCCCGTGTCGCGGTGCAGCACGCAGCGCGCCGCGAGGTCGGCCATGATGCGCCGGGCCTCGTCGCGCCAGGCGGGCTCGCCCCAGCGGGCATGCGCCCGCAGCAGCGCCCAGGCGATCAGCAGATCGCCGTCGCTGGCGTTGTTGGGGTCCTCGACGCGGCCCGTCGCCGGATCCCACTTCCACGCGAACAGGGCGTCGTCGCGCACCCGCAGCGTCTCGCGGGTCCAGCGCCAGAGCCCGAGGAACGCCGCGGGATCGTCGAAGGCCACGGCCAGCAGCATGCCGTAGCCCTGGCCCTCGCTGTGGCTGATCCCGCGATTGCCGCTGTCGCGCACCGCGCCGGCGGGCGTCACGAAGGCGGTCTTGAACGCCTCCCATTCGGCGCGGCGCGGATGGACCGGCTCGGCGGCGCGGGCCGCCGCGCCGAGCGGGGCGGCCGCGGCGAAGGCCGCGGCCCCGGCGCACAGCGCCCTGCGCGACGGAAGGCCCCCGACGCTCATCGGTCGTCGCCCCGTCCCACGGCGGCGGCGGCCCCGACGCCCAGCAGCAGGCAGGCCGCTGCCACCGCGCCCAGCCAGACGCCGCGGCGGGTCGCGAACCAGTTCGCCCAGGCAAGCCACAGGTCCCGCGCGGTCGCGGGGCCCGCGAGCGTCTCGGTCGCCATGGCGGGCCGCGCCGCGGCCAGCGCGCGCTCATCGCCGCGCCACGCGACCGCCGAGCCCTCCAGCCGGTCCCAGCGGTCGGGCTGCACCAGCTGCAGCGTGGCGCGGTCCAGCGCCTGTTCGTCGGGCGCGACCAGATAGATCGCCACGCCCGCCTCGCCCGCCGCGCCGCGCCGCGGCAGCCCGGCCAGCGCCGCCTCGAAGCTGCGGTCGCGCGGCAGCGCATCCGGCAGGCTGTCGTCCTCGAGGCGCAGGAAGGCGGTCACGGTGCCGCGCCATGCGGACACCGTGTCCGCAAGCTCGCCGTCGATCCCGAGACGGCCCGCCAGCGCCGGGGCCGCATCCCCGACCGCCGCCGACAGCGCGTCGAGCCCCAGCGCCGCGGTCAGCGACGCCAGCGTGCCCGCGCCGCCCTCGCGCGCCTCGAGGCCCTCCTGCCACAGGGCGCGGCGAAGGTCGCCCTCGGGCAGGCCTAGCCCGTCGATGCGGGCCTGCCCGGCATTGGCGAGCATCACCCCCGCCAGCCCCGCATGCGACAGCGTGCGGCCGTCCAGCCGGTCGAGCGGCCCGATCCAGACGAGGTCGCGTCGGGCGCCCGTCTCGTCGAGACGGACCTCGAGCCGGGTCAGCGGCTGGCCGGCGCCGACCGCCAGACGGGCGGCGAAGGTCCAGGCCGCGCCGACCGAACCCTCGGAACCCAGCACCAGCGTGGTATCCCGCCCGCCGTCGCGCGCCAGGCCGGGCTGCGGGCCGAGCTGGGCGCGCAGGTCGGGCCGGCGGTCGATCTCGAGCAGGCGCGGCAGGGTCAGCGCGCTGTCGGCGAACACCTCGAACCAGTCGCCGACGGCGGCCTCGGCGCAGGCGTCCTCGGCGGCTGCGCCGATCCGGGCCCGGAAGCGGATCTCGTTCGGTCCGGGCCGCAGCCGCGCCAGTTCCAGCGCCACGGGCCGGCCCCGCACCAGCGCGCCGTCCGGGGCGTCGAGCGGGACGGCGCGCACGATCTCGCCGTTGACGACGATCTCCATCAGCGCGCCCGGCGGCAGGCCCGGCGCATGGGCGTAGTCGAGCTCGAGCGCCAGCTTGCGGTTGTCGTTGGCGACGAAGCCCGGCGGCATGTCGAAGCTCAGGCGCTGGTCCTCGACATCGAAGGCCAGGCGGTCGCGGGCGTCGAAGCGATAGCGCGACTGCCCCGCCAGCGCCCCGCCGAAGGCGGCTTCGGCCGACAGCGTGCGCGGCACCTCGGCCCAGGCCGCGGCGGGCAGGGCGAGGCGCGGGTTGGCGAGCGTCGAGGCGGCGAGATGCACGTCCGCGGCGCTGCGGGCGGTCAGCACCACCACGACGCTGCGCGGGGCGGCGGGCGGGCGGTGCACGCCGATCACCGCGCGGTCCACCTGATCGGCGAGCGCGGGGTGCAGATAGGGCCGCAGCGTCTCGACATCGCCGAACAGCAGGTTCAGCCCCGGGGCGAGCGATTCGGGCTCGAGGCCGGGCAGCGGGTCGCGCGCCGGGTCGGTGGCGCGGCCGGCGGCCCGATCCGCGGCGGGCGCGCCGCGCTGCGGCGCGGCGACGGCGTGGGCGACCGCAAGGCCCGGCTGGCTGCGGCGCAGCGCAAGGGCGCCGGCGAGGTTCGCGCCGACCGTCAGCATCCGCGCGTCCGGCGCGGGCGGGGTCAGCAGCGTCACGCCCTGGTCCGCGACCTCCCACCGCCAGCCCGAACGGTCGAGATCGGCCAGCGTGGGATTGGCCGGCGCGGCCCCGCCGGTCAGCGCGAGGAAGGACTGGCCCGGCGCGATGCTGGTCCAGCTGGGGGTCGAACTGCCGCCGCAGCGCAGCGCGTCGGCATAGAGCGCCACGAGATCCAGCGTGTTGGCCCCGGGCCGCAGCCCATCGAGCGGCAGCGCGAAGCGGTCGGTCTGCAGCAGCCCGTCGCCCGCCAGCGGCAGCGTCGCCACCCGCGCGCCGTTCAGCCGCAGCTCCAGCCCCTCGGCCATGGCGCCCAGCGCGGCGCTCGACACCCAGCCGAGCTGCAGTGCCGCCTCGACCGGCGGCGCGCCGGCGGCCACCACGAATTCGAAGCGCGCGCGCGGGCTGTCGCGGTCGATCGCGCCCAGCGCGCCGTCGCGGGTCATGGCGCGCATCGACACCACCGCGACCGCGGGAACGATGTCGCGCTCGGCCGCCGCGGCGGGAAGGGCGGCGGCGGCCGGCGCCGCGGCCGCGCCCGCGTCGATCTCGGCCGGATCGGGCGCAATCGCGGAAAGGCCCGCCTGCGCCGCGTCCTGGGCCCCGTCCCGGGCCATCGCCGCGGCGGCGCCGAACAGCGCGACCAGGACAATCGCGGCCCGGGCGATGACGAGCGCCGTTCCGGGGCCCCGGCGCGGCGCCGGAGCAGCGGCCGGGACGGCCGTCCGGGCGGGCCTGCGGCCGGACCGGGCCGGCGAGGAAGCGGCGGCCAGCATGCGCCCAAGCTGGGCGATGCCGATCGCGGCAAGCCGCAGCAGGCCGCCCGGCACCGAGCGACGGCCGCGCCGGCCCTCCTGGAAGGCGGTCCAACGCGCGCTCGAACCATACAGCGCGGCGGCCAGCGCCCGCTCCTCCTCCAGCGTGGCGCAGGCGAAGGCGATCCGGCGCGCGCCGCCCTTGCGGCCGGCCGGGGCCGCGGACAGCACGCGGGCGCGGATGATGGACGGCGCCCCGGCATGGCCATGGTCGACGTCGAGCGTCACGAGATCGTCCGGCGCGAGCACCCCGAGCGCCCCGGCGTCGCTGCCCGGGGGCGCCGCGATCTCGGCCTCGACGCCGTTCGTGGCGGTGATCACCACGGCGCCGCCGCCCATGCCCGACCCGAGCCTGGCGCGCAGGTTCACCGGCATCACGAGCCGGCCGCTGAGCGTGCCGCGCTCGAACGCCGCCGCGAAGGCCGCCAGGGCGATCACCAGGTTGATGCCGTTCCAGATCAGCACGATGCCGAGATGCAGCGCATTGTGCGGCTCGGCCAGCAGTCGCGCCACGGCCCAGCCCTGCGCCGCGGCCAGCGTCAGCAGCAGCAGCGCCAGCGGGCCGGCGAGCTGGGACATGAAGTCATGCGTCAGCGCCTCGTTCTTCGGCGTGACCTTCCATTCCGGGCGGGTCGGGTTGCGCAGGACCGACAGGACCGCCGGCGCGAGGAACAGGCTCTGCGCCGCCTCGTAGGCGTCCGACATGAACGGCACGCGCAGGCGGCCGTAGAGGTAGTTGCTCAGGAACAGCGCGATGGCCACGTGGGGAACGATGTAGGCGGCGAACTCGGCCGGCGTGGCATAGACGATCTGCAGGTCGAGGAAGATGAACGCAAGCGGCGCCAGCAGGAACGCCAGCCGCGACAGCGGGAACAGCCAGTAGACGATGGCGCTGAGATAGCCGAGGCGCTGGGCCGTGGTCAGGCCGGCCTTCGTGAACGGGTTGTCGAGCAGCAGGATCTGGATCATGCCCTGGCACCAGCGGGTGCGCTGCTGCACGAAGGCCGCCAGCGTCTCGGGCGCGAGGCCGGCCACCATCGGCCGGTCGAGATAGGCGCTGGTGTAGCCCGCGGCGTGCAGCTGCAGCGCGGTCTCGGCGTCCTCGGTGATCGACCGGCTCGACACGCCGCCCACGGCCTCGAGCGCGCGGCGGCGCAGGATCGCGGCCGAGCCGCAGAAGAAGGCCGCGTTCCAGTGGTCGAGGCCCTTCAGCGTCTTGCTGTAGAACAGTTCGGATTCGGTCGGCGTGTCCGCATAGACGTCGAGGTTGCGCTCGATGGGATCGGGATTGCGGAAGAAATGCGGGGTCTGCACGAAGGCGAGGTCCGGCTCCGCGGCGAAATAGCCGACCGTCGCCTCCAGGATGTCGGGCGCCGGCACATGGTCGCAATCGAGGATGAGGATCAGATCGCCCGTCGTCGCGGCCAGCGCGGCGTTCACGTTGCCGGCCTTGGCGCCGGCATTGTCGCGGCGCGTGCGATAGCGCGCGCCGGTCTCGGCGCACAGCGCGCGCAGCGCCTCGGCCCGCGCGGCGCGGGACGGGTCGGCCCACAGGCGCGCATCGGTGCCGCCGTCGTCCAGAAGGTGCACGCGCACCCGGTCGGCCGGATAGCGCAGCTGGGTGGCCGCGATCAGGGTCAGGCGGACGACCTCGACCGGCTCGTCGTAGGTCGGCACGAAAACGTCCACGCTCGGCGCGGCATCGGCCGCCGGAACCGGCGGCAGGGCCCGTTCGCGCGCCCTTGCATTGGCGAACAGGCCCAGAAGGCTGAGGGCGAAGCCGTGCAGCTCGGCCGCCAGCAGCAGCGTCGCGGGCAGGATGGCGGCGCTGTCGAAGGACGGCAGCGTGTGCGTGAAGCGCCAGACGAGATAACGCAGCGATATGAGCGTGCAGAAGGCGAGCACGGCATAAAGCAGCCAGCCCGTCGGCCGCAGGAGATGCAGCAGAAGAATTGCCGCGACCGCCCCGAGGCCGAGATAGGCCTGCGCGCCCACGCCCACATCCATCGTGGCAAGGGCGGCAACACTCAATAAAGCGGTCAGCCAGACCGCGCTACGCATAGCGCTCATGAACGCAACTCCAGACCACGCCTACAAACCCGGGGCGTGCTCGACCGGCAAACCAAAGCGCCGATCCCGCACACCGCAGATCGCGATATGAGGCGACGCGCGCCGGAACGCTAAATTTTTCTTTAAGTTTACGGTGTTTTGCAACCACAGGCTGAAGCGGAGCCCTGCCGGCGGCATCTCCGCCACCCGCGGTTGTGCAGTGCAGCAGGCCCGGCGGTCAGAACAGCGGCGCGAAGCGGAGGCTGAGGCCGAATCGCGTCTCGTCGAACAGATCCACGGTCGAGTCGGTGACAGCGACGCCTACCAGCAGCGACGCGCCGCCCGGGACCGGAAGGCTCAGCGACACCCCGCGCGTGCGGTCGCGCCGGTCCATGCCGAACAGCCGTTCGCCCGACGCCTCCTCGACCGACAGGCCCAGCGCGAAGGGCCGGCCATAGGCCGCGGCGCGCAGTTCGCCCGCCAGGCGCCAGCGCTGGGCCAGCGCGTCGTCGACGGGCGCGCCGAGGGTGGCCGCGATCCGCCCCGCGCCGCGCCCGGCGACGCGCGCCAGCGATGCGACGGCGGCGGGCTGCACGCCGTCCGACAGTTCGCGCCGGGCCAGCGTCAGGCCGATCTCGTTGACGCCCCCCGCGGCCTCGAACAGCATCGCGCCGGCCAGCGACGTCTCGGCCGCCCGCGTGCGCCCGAGGTCGCGCTCGATGGCGGTCTCCGACCGGCACAGGTCGGCGAAGCGCCAGCCGCCCAGATGCGCCCGCGCGCAGGCCGATCCGAAGGCGGTGACGCGCCCGATCCCCTCGCGCGGGGCATGGACCGCCTCGATCTCGCCCTCGGCATGCAGGAACGCGCCCTCGGCGACGCGGACGCGCAGCGCGCCGTCCAGCCTGCCGCCGCCGGCCAGCCCGCCGCGCGCCCGCGACTGCGGCGTGGCGACCAGCGTGAGGCCGGGAAGCTCAAGATCGCCGTTCGGCAGCCCGCCATTGAGGTTGCTGTCCCAGCCCAGCACCGGCGCCAGCGACAGGCGGCGCTCGGCCACCGCGGCCTCGCCCTCGCCGCCGAAGCCCTGCAGCGAGAGGTCGCGCGCCAGCAGCGCCGCGAGGGCGGGATCGCCCGTCCGCTCGGCCACCCGCCCCAGGGCGAACAGCCGCAGGCGCTCCGTCGGGGCCAGCAGCGCCGCCTCGACCGACGGTCCGGCAGGGGCCGGGCGCGGGGGCGGCGCCGCCGCGCCGTCCGCGGGTCGGATGATGCCAAGCGCCGCGAGCAGGGCCGCGAGGACCGCGGCGCGGCCCGGGCGGCGGCCGGACGCCCGGCTCAATCGGGCTGCGTGCCCGCGAACACGCCGTCGGCGGTCAGCCGCCCGCCGCTCACGGCGTAAAGGCCCGATGTCGTGAGGGTCTTGGCGGTCTGCGACAGCCCCTCCGGCGTCGATGTCAGGTTGCCGCGCAGCATGCCGTCGGCGCTCAGCGTCTCGGGCCCCACGCGGCTGGTCATCGTCACCGCCCCGCCGAAGGCCCCGCTGCGCCGGTCGAAGGCCAGGGTGTCCGACTGGATGCGGGTCTCGATCTCGTTGCCTGCGCCCGGATCGAAGGGCGTGCGCAGGTCGATCACCGCCGTCCCGGTTCCGAAATCCACGCGCAGGTTCTCGAGGTCGCCGACGCTGCGTTGCAGCGCCCCGCCGTCGACCCGCGCCCAGACCACGTGCTGGCCGATGCCGCGGAAGAAGAACTGGCCCTGGGTGACCGGCCGGCCGTCGAGATCGGCGTTGACGAAGGGCGCCTGGTCCATGGTCACGCGCAGCAGGCGCAGCGCCGGGCCGTCGGGCGTGCCGTCGGTCTCGGCGATCACCTCGGCGATGGTGTCGGGGCCGAAGCCCGCGGCGATCTGCGCCACGACGTTGCGAAAGCCCGCGGGGCCGGACTGCGCCGGATCGTCGATCTGCGCCAGCACCGCAGGATCGCCGGGCGCCGTGCCGGGCGTGGTGCGCACGCGCGAGAACCCGTTGTGGTCGGTGACGTAGCTCTCGATCCCCGGGGTCTCGACATCGACGCCGGTCAGGGCGGGGGGGCTGGCGGGGCCGCTCCCTCCCCCGCCGCCGCCGCAGCCCGCCAGCGCCAGAACGCAGACGAGCGCCGCCCCGAACGAACCGATCCGCATAAGCCGCTCCATCAGAATTGATCCGCGTCCAGCCTCGGACGCCGGCGCTTAGGATCCGTTAATCCGCATGGTCTCTTCGGCAGCCCTTCCCGCGGCGAAGGCGCGCCGCCGTTGCCGCGGGGGCACGCCCGCCGGGCTCCGCGCGGCGCGGCCGGAACCCGCCGCGGGCTCCGCGCGCGGCGGAACGGGAACCGCCCGCCGGCCCCGCGCGCGCTTCCCGCCGGGCCCGGCTTGGGCTAGGGCTGCGCGCCATGACCGAGGACGCCCCCGAACGCATCGCCCGCCGCATCGCGCGCGCCGGCCTCGCCTCGCGCCGCGATGCCGAGCGGCTGATCGCGGAAGGCAGGGTGCGCCTCAACGGCCGGGTGCTCGACACCCCCGCCGTCACCGTCACCGCCGCCGACAGGATCGAGGTCGACGGCCGCCCGCTCGCCGCGCCCGAGCCGCCGCGGCTCTGGCGCTACCACAAGCCCCAGGGCCTCGTGACCTCGGCGCGCGACGAGAAGGGGCGCGACACCGTGTTCGACCATCTGCCCCCGGACATGCCGCGGGTGCTGTCGGTCGGGCGGCTCGACATCGCCTCCGAGGGGCTGCTGCTGCTGACCAATGACGGGGCGCTGAAGCGCCGGCTGGAACTGCCCTCGACCGGATGGCTGCGCCGCTACCGCGCCCGGGCGCGCGGCGCGCCGTCCGAGGCGGCGCTCGACACGCTGCGCGCCGGCCTCGTGCTCGACGGCGAGCGGTTCCAGCCGATGAGCGTCGCGTTCGACCGCGTGCAGGGCGCCAATTGCTGGCTGACCGTGGGCATCCGCGAGGGGCGCAACCGCGAGGTGCGCCGCGCGCTGGAAAGCGTCGGCCTCGTCGTCAACCGGCTGATCCGGGTTTCCTACGGCCCGTTCCAGCTGGGCGATCTCGAACCCGGCGCGGTCGAGGAGGTGAAGGGGCGGGTGCTGGCCGACCAGCTGGGCCTGCCGCGCGAAAGCCGCGCCGGCGGGCGCGGGGCGCCCTCCGCCGAGATTTCCCCCGCGCCCGCGCCCGCGCGCCCGCGCACCGGCCCCGCCGCTCGCCCCGGCGGGGGCGCCCCCGGCCGTCCCCGGCGATGATCGAGGCCCCGTCGCCCAATTTCGGGGCGCGCCGGGGCGGGGCGCGGCCCGATCTGGTCGTGCTCCACCACACCGCCATGACGACCGCCGAGGCCGCGCTCGACCGCCTGCGCGACCCGGCGTCCGAGGTGTCGGCGCACTGGCTGATCGCCGAGGACGGGCGGCTCTGGCGGCTGGTGCCGGAGGCGGCGCGCGCCTGGCACGCCGGCGCCGGGGCCTGGGGCGACGCGGACGACGTCAACTCGCGCTCGATCGGCGTCGAGCTCGCCAACCCGGGCGACGCCCCCCATGACGCCCGCCAGATGGCGGCGCTGGAGGGGTTGCTGGCGGCGATCCTCGCGCGCTGGCGCATCCCGCCCGAGCGGGTGATCGGGCACGGCTGCATGGCCCCGGGCCGCAAGGCCGATCCGGGGCGGGCCTTCGACTGGCGCAGGCTGGCGCGCGCCGGCCTGTCGGTCTGGCCCGAGGGCGCGGCCGCCGCGGCCCCGGCCGACGCGGCGCGCTTCGCCGCGGCGGCCGCGCGCTTCGGCTATCCCGCCGGCGAAGCGGCCGCGCTGGCCGCCTTCCGCCGCCGCTTCCGCCCCGGGGCGGCGGAGGCCGCGCCGCTGTCGGGCGCCGATGTCGCGCTGATCGAGGCGCTGGCGGCGCGCTGGCCGGTTGCGCGCGGCCCCGCGGCGCCCTAGTCGTCGCCGCGGTTGGACGGTCGGGTGGCCGCGCTCCGCCGCAGGGCGGGGCGAGGAAAGTCCGGGCTCCACGGAGACACGGCGCCGGGTAACCCCCGGCCGGGGAAGGGGAGCGCCCCGAACCCGAGGGAAAGCGCCACAGAGAACAGACCGCCCCGCTTGCGGGGCAAGGGTGAAACGGTGGGGTAAGAGCCCACCGCGCCCCCGGCGACGGGGGCGGCATGGCAAGCCCCGCCGGGAGCAAGATCGGATAGGGACCGCGCATCGGGCGTCTCCGACCGGCGGTCCGGGTGGATCGCGAGAACCCGCCGGCGACGGCGGGTCCAGATGAATGGCCATCGAGGCAGGGACGATTCGTGCCTGCCGGACAGAACCCGGCTTACAGACCGTCCAACCATCCACCGCCTTGTCCACAGGGCCGCCGCGCGCGGCATGGGATGGCATGGGCGAAGGATGAATAAGAACATAACAAGAATATTAACCGAAACTAACCGGCACTCATGGCGGAACGCCGCAATTCCACAGCAGGATCCGCCGCGGCGTCAGCGGCGCTGCCCGGATCGGCCCCATGAAACCCGCCGAATTGTCCACATTGCCCCATAAAAACCCGCTTGCGTTCCATACGATCCCATGAGACAAATTCAATGCGAGGCGAACCGGACCAGCCACAAGAAAATTCGAGGCAGGTTCCTACAGGCGATCCGGGCCGCACGCATCGATCAACGGGACGACCGCCAGAAGGCGGCGATGCGCGAAGTCGATGATGCACGAGGGCAGTCGGACGGGTCGCGCGCTGCGAACGGCGCGCGGCCCGTTTCTTTGATCGGGCCGATCTTGGTCTGGCGGGTACAGCGCAGCGGGCAGGCGAGCAGGGATGCGTTTCTTCTCGTCCTCTTCGCTGAACCGGATCGACGACAAGGGGCGCGTGTCGATTCCGGCGAGTTTCCGCAAGGTGCTCGACGGCGAGACCCAGCCCGGCCTCTGGCTCATCCCCCGCCTGCGCGACGAGCCCGCCATCGAGGGGCTGGGCAACGCCCGCTTCGAGAGGCTTGCGGAGGCCATCGACGAGATGAACCCGCTCGACCCCGTCGCCATCGCCCTGTCCAACAAGGTGATCGCCCAGGCCCGCCATGTGCCCATCGAGGACACCGGCCGCATCGTGCTGCCGCGCGACCTGCGCGCCGATGCGGGCATCGGGGCGGAGGCCCTGTTCGTGGGGCTTGGGAAATCCTTCCAGATCTGGAACCCCGACGCCTACAAGGCCCGCCAGGCCGATCTCGACCGGGTGGCCAGCGAGAATTTCGCGCGCCTGCCCTGGGGCGGGGCGCGCCCGTGACCGCACCCGCCGATCCGCCCTCGGCCGGCGCCGGCGCGGCCGCCGCCCCAGGCCCGGCCGCGCCGCATGTGCCCGTGCTGCTGGCCGAGGCGATGGCGGCGCTGCAGCCGGCGCGGGGGGGCTGCTTCATCGACGGCACGCTGGGCGCGGGGGGCTACACGCGCGCCCTGCTCGAGGGCGGGGCCGACCGCGTGCTCGCCATCGACCGCGACCCGGACGCCATCGCCCGCGCCGCCGCCTGGGCCCCGGCCTACGGCGACCGGCTGCGCATCGCCCGGGGCCGCTTCGGCGATCTGGACGCCATCGCCGAGGCCGAGGGCGCGGCGCCCGCCGCCGGCGTGGCGCTCGACGTCGGCGTGTCCTCGATGCAGATCGACGAGGCCGCGCGCGGCTTCTCCTTCATGCGCGACGGGCCGCTCGACATGCGCATGGGGCGCGAGGGCCCCTCGGCCGCGGACATCGTCAACGGCGCGGGCGAGGCGGAACTCGCCGACATCCTGTTCCATTTCGGCGAGGAGCGCGCGGCGCGCCGCATCGCGCGGGCCATCGTCGCCGCGCGGGCCGAGGCCCCCATCGACACCACCGGGCGGCTCGCGGCGCTGGTGGCGCGCTGCCTGCCGCCCAAGCGCCCGGGCCAGCCGGACCCGGCCACCCGCGCCTTCCAGGCGCTGCGCATCGCCGTCAACGACGAGCTGGGCGAGCTGGTCCGCGCGCTGGGCGCCGCCGAGCGGGTGCTGGACGAGGGCGGCGTGCTGGCGGTGGTCAGCTTCCATTCGCTCGAGGACCGCATCGTGAAGCGTTTCCTCCAGCTGCGCGGCGGGCGCGCGCCGCAGGGCTCGCGCCATGCGCCAGAGGCCGCGCGCGAGGCCCCGCGCTTCCACCCGCTCAGCCGCGCCGCGGCGGCCCCCTCGCCGGCCGAGGTCGCGCGCAACCCGCGCGCGCGGTCCGCGAAGCTGCGCGCCGCGCGCCGCAGCGCGGCCCCGCCCGGCCCGGTCGACCCCGCCGCGCTGGGCGCGCCGCGCCTGCTGTGGGGGCGGCCGTGAGGGGCGCGCTCTACGTCGCCGCGGCCGGCGCCGTCGCCGCGGCGGCCGTCTGGGCCTACCGGGTGAACTACGACGCGCAGGGCGCGCTCGAGCGCGTCGCCGCCCTGCGCGCCGAGATCGCGCGCGAGCGCGAGGCCCTGGCGGTGCTGCGGGCGGAATGGGCCTGGCTGAACGCGCCCGACCGGCTGCAGGCGCTGGTCGGGCGCGACGCGGCGGCGCTGGCGCTCCTGCCCATGGACGGGGCGCGCTACGTCGCGCTCGACGACATCCCCCTGCCCCCGCCCGAAAGCTTCTGGGCCCATGCCGACCCCGGCGCGTTCTGGCGCGCGGCGCCCGGGCGCGACGCCACCCTGCGCGCCGAGGAGGGCCCGACATGACCCCCGACGACGACACCGCCGCGCCGGGGCTCGCCGCCCGCCTGACCGCCCGGCGCGGGCCGGCCGCCGAGCCGCCGCCGCCGGTGCCGGCGCGGGCGGAATGGCGTCTCGCGCTGGTGGCCTTCGCCTTCCTGCTGGGCTTCGTCGCCGTGGGCGGGCGGATGGCGGCGCTGTCGCTGTCCACCCCGGCCGAGCCGCGCATGGCCGGGCGCGTCGAGCCCGCGGGCGCGGGACGCGCGGCCATCGAGGACCGCGAGGGCCGCCCGCTGGCGCTGAACCTGCCGGTCTGGACCGTCTACGCCCACCCGCACGAGATGCCCGACCCCGCCGAGGCCGCGCGGCGGCTCGCCGCGGTCCTGCCCGGGGTCGCGGCCGAGACGCTGGCCGCGCGCTTCGAGGGGCGGCGCTTCGCCTGGGTCAAGCGCCCCATCTCGCCCGAGGAACGCCAGGCCGTGTTCGACCTCGGCCTGCCCGGGGTCTATTTCGGCGCGCGGGAGGAGCGGGTCTATCCCGCCGGACCGCTCGCCGCCCATCTGCTCGGCGGGGCGCGGGCGGGCGAGGAAGGCGTGCGCGGGACCGAGATGCTGGGCCTCGCCGGCGTCGAGCGCTTCCACGACGGCCGCCTTCGCGACCCGGCCGCCGCGCCGCTGCGCCTGTCCATCGACCTTCAGGCGCAGGCGGCGCTGACCGACGCGCTGCGCGCCGGCATGGCGGAGATGAACGCCGTGGGCGCGGCCGCCGTGCTGCTGCATGCCCGCACCGGACAGGTGCGCGCGCTGGTCTCGCTGCCCGATTTCGACCCCAACGCCCGGCCCGCCCCCGGCGAGCCCGAGGTGCTGCGCACCCGCCCGCTGATGAACCGCGTGGCCGAGGGCGTGTTCGAACTCGGCTCGACATTCAAGCCGCTGGTCGCCGCGCTGGCCATCGAGGACGGTCTGGTCGGCCCCGACACCATGGTCGACGCGCGCGGCCCGCTGGTCTGGGGCCGCCACCGCATCCGCGACCTGCACCGCATGCCGGAAAGCATGAGCGTGACGCAGGCGATGACCAAATCCTCGAACGTGGTCGCGGCGCGGCTGGCGCTGATGGCCGGCACGCCGCGGGTGCAGCGCTATTTCCGCGACCTCGGCTTCTTCGAGGCGACCGCGCTCGAGATCGCCGAGGCGCGGCTGGGCCGCCCGCTGCTGCCGCCGCGCTGGGTGGACATCTCGACCATCACCATCAGCTTCGGCCACGGCCTCGCGGCCACGCCGCTGCATCTGGCGGCGGCCTATGCGACGCTGGTGAACGGCGGCTACCGCATCCGCCCGACGCTGGACCCGGACGCGGCCGGCCCTGGCGAGGACGACCGGGTGCTGTCGGCCCGCACCTCCCTTGCCATGCGCGCCATCCTGCGCGAGACGGTGACCCACGGCACCGGCAAGCGCGCCGAGGCCCCCGGCTACGAGGTGGGCGGCAAGACCGGCACCGCCGACAAGCCGCGCCCGGGCGGCGGCTACTTCAGGGACAAGGTGATGTCGACCTTCGCCGCGGCCTTTCCGATGTCCGATCCCGAATACGTGCTGGTTCTGACGCTGGACGAACCCGAGAACCGCGAGGGCCCCGTGGCCCGGCGCACCGCCGGCGTGACCGCCGCGCCGGTGGCCGGCGCCGCGATCCGCCGGCTCGCGCCGCTGCTCGGCCTGCGCCCGGCCCTGCCCCCGGTCGCGCCGCCGGCCGACGGCGCGACCGTCGCGCTGGCGCGCAACTGACGGGGGCCGCCATGGCCGGCAGCAGCTTCGCGGCGCTGGGACTGGCCGAGGGCCTTGTGCTCGGCCCGCGGCCCGACCCCGCCGCGCTCGTGACCGGCCTGTGCGTCGACAGCCGCGCCACCCGGCCCGGCTTCCTGTTCGCGGCCCTGCCCGGCACGCGCATGGACGGGGCCGATTTCGCCCCCTTCGCCCTGCGCATGGGGGCGTCGGCGGTGCTCTGCACGCTCGACGGCGCCCTGCGGGCGGCGGCGCAGGCCGGGGGCTTCCCCGTGCCCTTCGTGATCGACGAGGATCCGCGCCGGCGTCTGGCGCAGGTCGCGGCGCGGTTTTTCGGCCGCCAGCCGCAGGTGCTGGCGGCGGTGACCGGCACCAACGGCAAGACCTCGGTCGCCAGCTTCTGCCGCCAGATCTGGGCGGCGCAGGGCCTGCCCGCGGTCAGCGTCGGCACCGTGGGCGTCGAGGGCGCGGTCGAGGCCCCGCTGTCGCACACCACGCCCGATCCGCTGGAGCTCCACGCCCTTCTGGCGCGGCTGGCCGAGGCCGGCGTCTCCCACGCGGCGATGGAGGCGTCCAGCCACGGCCTCGCCCAGCGCCGGGTCGACGGGGCGCGGCTGGCGGCCGGGGCGCTGACCAACGTCACGCGCGACCACATGGACTACCACCGCGACCACGCCGACTACGCCGCGGCCAAGCTGGGGCTGTTCGCGCGCGTGCTGCCGCCGGGGGCCGCGGCGGTCGTGAACGCGGACGACCCGCTCGCCCCCGTCGTCGCGAACATCGCGCGCGAGCGCGGGCTGCGCCTGCTGGCCGTGGGCGCGGCGGCGGGCGCCGACGGGCTGCGCCTTGCGGGCGCCGACCTGCACCCGCGCGGCCAGACCCTGCGCGTCGACTGGGCCGGGCGGACGCGCGCCATCGCGCTCGACCTCATCGGCGGCTTCCAGGGGCACAACGCGCTGGTCGCGGCGGGCCTCGCCATCGGGGCGGGGGCCGAGGCGGAGGCGGCGCTCGCCGCGCTGCCGGGCCTTGTCGCCGTGCGCGGGCGCATGGAGCGCGTCGCGACGCGCGCCAACGGCGCGGAGGTGTTCGTCGACTACGCCCACACGCCCGACGCGCTGGCGGCCGCGCTGGCGGCCCTGCGCGCCCATACGCCGGGCCGGCTGGTCGTGGTGTTTGGGGCGGGGGGCGACCGAGACCCGGGCAAGCGCCCGCTGATGGGCGCCGCGGCAGCCGCGGGCGCGGATGCGGCGATCGTGACCGACGACAACCCGCGCTCCGAGGATCCGGCGGCGATCCGCGCCGCGATCCGCGCCGCCTGCCCCGAGGCCGAGGATGTGGGCGACCGCGCCGAGGCGATCCTGCGCGGCGTCGACGCGCTGGGGCCGGGCGACCGCCTTCTGATCGCCGGAAAGGGGCACGAGACCGGCCAGACCGCCGCGGGCGCGACCCGCCCCCACGACGACGCGGAGGCCGCGCGGGCCGCGGTCGCCGCGCTGGACGGGGAGTGACGCCGATGCCGTTCCTGTGGACCGCCGCCGAGGCGCAGGCCGCCACCGGCGGCCGGGCGACGCGCGCCTTCGCCGCTGCCGGCGTGACCATCGACAGCCGCTCCGCCGCCCCGGGCGACCTGTTCGTGGCACTGGCCGACGCGCGCGACGGGCATGATTTCGTCGCCGACGCGCTGCGCCGCGGGGCCGCCGCCGCCATGGTCTCGCGCATCCCGGAAGGCGTTCCCGCCGACGCGCCGCTGCTGGTGGTCGACGACACGCTGGCGGGCCTGCGCGGGCTGGCGGCGGCGGCCCGCGCCCGCAGCGCGGCGCGGGTGGTCGCGGTGACCGGCTCGGTCGGCAAGACCGGCGCGAAGGAGATGCTGCGCGCGATCTTCGCCGCCCATGGCCCGACCCACGCGGCGGAAAAGAGCTTCAACAACCATTGGGGCGCGCCGCTGACGCTGGCCCGCATGCCCGCCGAAACCGCCTTCGCCGCGCTGGAACTGGGCATGAACCACGCGGGCGAGATCGCGCCGCTGTCCCGCCTCGCCCGGCCCCATGTGGCGCTGATCACCACGGTCGAGGCGGTGCACATCGAGAACTTCGCCGACGAATCGGGCATCGCCGACGCCAAGGCGGAGGTCTTCGCGGGCCTCGCGCCGGGCGGCGTGGCGGTGCTGAACCGCGACAACCGCTGGTTCGACCGGCTGGCGGCCGCGGCCCGCGACGCGGGCGCGCGCGTCGTCGCCTTCGGGTCGGACGCGCGGGCCGCCGCGCGGCTGCTCGACGCCGCGGGGCGGGGCGGCGCGACGGTGGCGCGCGCCGAGATCGACGGGCAGGCGCTGATGTTCAGGCTCGGCGCGCCGGGGCGGCACCTGGCCCTGAACGCGCTGGGCGCGCTGGCGGCGGCGCAGGCGGCGGGGGCGGATCTGGCCCGCGCCGCGCTGGCGCTGGGCGACTGGCGCGCGCCGGAGGGGCGGGGCGCGCGCTGGCGGGTGGCCTTCGGCGACGCCGGCGTGGACGGCGCCATCCTGCTGATCGACGAAAGCTACAACGCCAACCCGGCCTCCGTCGGCGCGGCGCTTGAGGTGCTGGCGGCCGAGCCGGTCGAGGACGGCGTGGGCCGCGTGGCCCGCGGGCGGCGCATCGCGGTGCTGGGCGACATGCTTGAACTGGGCGACCACGGGCCTTCGATGCACGCCGGCCTCGCCGCCCATCCCGCCATGGCGCGGCTCGACGCGGTGGTGGCGGTGGGTCCGGCCATGGAGGCGCTGCACGCGGCGCTGCCCGCCGACCGCCGGGGCGGCTGGTTCGCCGACGCGGCGCAGGCCGCGGCGCGGCTGCGCCGGATGGCCGACGCCGGCGACGTGATCATGGTCAAGGGCTCGCGCGGCATGCGCATGGAGCGCGTCGTCGACGCCCTGAAGGCCGCGGGCGATGCCCGCCCCGCCGATGCGCCCGAGGAGGATTCCTGATGCTCTACCACCTGCTCGTGCCGCTGTCGCAGGGCGGCGATCTGTTCAACCTGTTCCGCTACATCACCTTCCGCGCGGGCGGGGCCTTCATGACGGCGCTGCTGGTCGGGTTCCTGTTCGGCCCCGCGATCATCCGCGCCCTGCGGCGCTTCCAGAAGAAGGGCCAGCCGATCCGCGAGGACGGCCCGGCCAGCCACCTCGTCGCCAAGGCCGGCACGCCCACCATGGGCGGGGTCATGATCCTCGGCGCGGTGGTGCCGGCGACGCTGATGTGGGGGCGGCTCGACAACGGCTATGTCTGGATGGTGGCGCTGGTGACGCTGGGCTTCGGGGCCATCGGCTTCGCCGATGATTTCCTGAAGGTCAGCCGCTTCAACACCAGGGGCGTGCCGGGCAGGATCCGGCTGGCGGCGGGCTTCGCCATCGCGGCCGCGGCGGCGCTCGCGGCCATGGCGCTGCAGCCGGCCGACCTGTCGGGCAAGCTGGCGGCCCCGGTGTTCAAGGACCTGCTGTTCGACCTCGGGATCCTGTTCGTGCCCTTCGCGATGATCGTGATCGTCGGCAGCGCCAACGCCGTGAACCTGACCGACGGGCTGGACGGGCTCGCGATCATGCCGGTGATGATCGCGGGCGGCACGCTGGGGGTGATCGCCTATGTCGCCGGGCGCACCGACTTCACCGAGTATCTCAACCTGCACTACATCCCCGGCACCGGCGAGATCGCGATCTTCTCCGCCGCGCTGATGGGGGCGGGGCTGGGGTTCCTGTGGTGGAACGCGCCGCCGGCGATGGTGTTCATGGGCGACACCGGGAGCCTGGCGCTGGGCGGCGCGCTGGGCGCCATCGCGGTCGCCACCAAGCACGAGCTGGTGCTGGGCGTGGTCGGCGGGCTGTTCGTGGTCGAGGCGCTGAGCGTCATCATCCAGGTCGCCTACTTCAAGCGCACCG
>DAIPIU010000024.1:0-40815 GCA_036770645.1 Rubrimonas sp.
GTGTGCAACGAGCACGAGATCGTCACCGGCGACTTCACCCGCGACGGGGCCTTCTCGCTGCCGGCCGAGCGGATGCGCCGGGCGCTGGAGGCGCGGGTGGGGCCGGGGGCCGTGGCCTGGCTCGACGCCACGCGGCTGGCCGAGCGGCTGCTGGGCGACGCGCTGTTCGCCAACGTCCTGATGCTGGGGGCGGCCTGGCAGCGCGGCCTCGTGCCCCTGTCGCGCGCGGCGATCCTGCGCGCCATCGAGCTGAACGGCGCGCAGGTCGAGGGCAACGCGCGCGCCTTCGAGATCGGGCGCTGGGCCGTCGCCCGCCCGGAGGAGGCCCGCGCCGCGCTCGGGCCCGCGGAGGCCCCGGCGGAGACGCTCGACGCCCTGATCGACCGCCGCGCCGAATTCCTGCGCGGCTACCAGTCCGCGCGCTGGGCGCGGCGCTACCGCGAGGCGGTGGCGGCGGTGCGCGCGGCCGAGGCGCGCGTCGCGCCGGGGTCCGGGGCGCTGGCGGCGGCGGCGGCGGCGCGCGGCCTGTTCAAGCTGATGGCCTACAAGGACGAATGGGAGGTGGCGCGCCTGCACGCCGAGACGCTGGAGGCGGCGGTGGCCGAGCGGTTCGAGGGCGTGACGCGCATCGAGTTCCACCTCGCGCCGCCCCTTCTGGCGCGCAAGGGGCCGGACGGGCACCCGCGGAAGACGACCTTCGGGCCGTGGATGCTGCGGCTGTTCAAGGCGATGCGCCACGGCAAGGTGCTGCGCGGCACGCCCTTCGACCCGTTCGGCTGGACCGCGGAACGAAGGGGCGAGCGCGCCGCCATCGCCGCCCACCGCGCGGATCTCGACCGGCTCTGCGCGGAACTGACCGCGGCCAACCTGCCCGTCGCGGTCGAGATCGCGGCCCTGCCGCTGGAGGTCCGGGGCTTCGGCCATGTCAGGGCGGCCGCGGCCGACCGTGTCGCCGACCGCCGCGCCGCGCTGTGGGCCGCCTTCGCGGCGGGCGACGCGCCGGTGGCGCAGGCGGCGGAATAGCCGCCGGCCCCCTCAGCCGACCGTCGGGCCGCCCAGCGCCCAGAGCCACAGCGTCACGGTCAGCACCGCCGCGGCGGTGCTCAGCAGCACGCTGCTGGCCGCGGCCCCTTGCGCGCGCGCGTACATCGCCGCGAAGACATAGCCGTTCATGCCCACCGGCATGGCGGCCGTCACCACCGCGGCGCGCACGCTCTCGACCGGCAGGCCGAACACCAGATCCGACAGCGCATAGGCGATGGCCGGGTGCAGCAGCGTCGACAGCGCCGCCACGGTCGCCGCCTCTCCCAGGTCGGCCTTCAGGCCATAGCGCGTCAGCGCCCCCCCGATGCCGAACAGCGCGACGGGCAGCGCGGCCGACGCCACCATGTCCACCGCCGCCATGGCGAAGGCGGGCAGCGCGACGCCGGATAGGTTCAGCGCGAAGCCGCAGGCCAGCCCGATGGTCAGCGCGTTCGAGAACATCGCCGCCGCCGCGCGCTTGGCCGTCGCGACCGGCCCCGCTCCGTCGCGGCGCGCGATCTCCATGGTCACGATGCCGAGCAGGTAGCAGAAGGGCGCGTGGATCGAGATGATCACGAAGTTCGGGGCCAGCGCCTCGGTCCCGAAGGCGCGCGCCATGATCGGCAGGCCCAGCAGCACCGAATTCGAGAACAGCGCGCAGAACCCGATGGCCACCGCCTCGCCCGGCGTGCGGCCGAAGACCCGCCGCGCGACCGCGATGGCGGCGACGAAGCTGGCGACCGCGCCGGCGTAGAAGGACAGCAGCAGCCGCCAGTCGAACTCCCGCCCCAGATCCAGCCGGTAGATCGCGCCGAACAGCAGCATCGGCACGGCGAAGCGCACGGTGAAGGACAAAAGCCCGTCGATGGCCCCGTCGGCGAACAGCCGCGCGCGCGTCAGCGCATAGCCCGCGCCGACGATCAGGAACACCGGCGCGACGACCGCGAGGACGCCGCCCACCCCCGTCAGGCCTCGAAGCGCAGGATCATGCCGTCATGGGCGGGATCGACATGGGCGGGGGTCTCGGCCGCGACGCGGTCGTGGTCGAGGTCGATGTGCATGTTGGTGATCACCGCCCGGCCGACCCGCGCCCGCTCGATCCACTCCAGCGTCTGGGCGAGGTGGCTGTGGGTGTAGTGCGGCTCGTAGCGCAGGGCGTCGACGATCCAGCACTCGGCGCCCGCCACCGCCTCCCAGGCGTCCGCGCTCATGGCCGAGACGTCGGGCAGATAGGCCACCGGCCCGATGCGGAAGCCCAGCGCCGTGCAGCCCGGCCCATGCGCGACGCGAAAAGGGCGGGCGGTCACCGGGCCGCCCTCGCCGGGCACGGTCACGGGCCCCTCGATCAGGTTCATGTCGAGGATCGGGTCGTAGAGGCTGCCCGGCGGCTGCTCGAAGGCGTAGCCGAATCGGGCGCGCAGCGTCGCGGCCGTGGCCTCGTCGGCCCAGACGGGCAGGCGGGCGCGTCGGTTGAAGGCGATCTGGCGCAGGTCGTCGATGCCGTGGACATGGTCGGCGTGCTCGTGCGTGAACAGCACGCCGTCCAGCAGCCCGACGCCGGCATCCAGCAGCTGGTCGCGCATGTCGGGCCCGGCATCCACCAGCACCCGCGTCGCCGCCTCGCCCTCCAGCCGCTCGACGAGGATCGCGCAGCGGCGGCGGCGGTTCTTCGGATTGGCCGGGTCGCAGGCCCCCCAGCGCCCGCCGAGCCGCGGCACGCCGCCCGAGGAGCCGCAGCCGAGGATGGTGACGCGCAGCTCGGCCATCAGGCGGCGGCCCGGCGCGCGGCGCGGGGGAACAGCCGGTCGGCATTGGCGCTGGTGGCCGCGGCGAAATCCTCGGGCGCGACGCCGAACGCCTCCGCGCCGACCCGCGCCGTCAGCGCGACATGGGCGGGCTCGCAGCGCTTGCCGCGATGGGGCGGCGGCGCGAGATAGGGCGCGTCGGTTTCGACGAGGATCCGGTCGAGCGGCGCGTCGGCGAAGATGGCGCGGAGACCGCCCGATTTCGGGAAGGCCGCGACGCCCGACATGGACAGGTAGAAGCCCAGCGACAGCGCCGTCTCGGCCAGCGCCCGCCCGGAGCTGAAGCAGTGCATGACCGCGCCGAAGGGCCCCGCCGCGTGCTCGCGGGTCAGGATGCGCGCCATGTCGTCGTCCGCGTCGCGCGAATGGACGACGATGGGCAGGCCGGTGCGCCGCGCCGCCTCGATGTGCAGCAGCAGCGCCGCCTCCTGCGCCGCGGCGCTGTCGCGGCTGTAGTGGTAGTCGAGCCCCGTCTCGCCCAGCGCCACCAGCTTCGGGTGCGCCGCCAGCGCCGCGAGATCCTCGACCGCGAAGGGCGCATGCTCGGCCGCGTGCATCGGGTGCACGCCCGCGGCGTAGAACACGCCCGCATGCGCGTCGGCGATGGCGCGCGCGGCGGGCTCGGCCGGCAGGGTCGTGGCGATGGTGACCATGCGCGTCACGCCGGCGGCCGCGGCGCGCGCGATCACGGCGTCGAGATCCGCCGCGAAGGCGGGGAAGTCGAGATGGCAATGGCTGTCGACCAGCTCGGCCGGCGGCATGGGGCTGGCTCCCTGCGCGTGATCCGGCCGTCACGCGCCGCGCAGGGCCCGCGCGGCGACCGCGTCGATCTGCGTCCAGATATCGAGGAGAGTCGCCGCAGGGTCAAGGTTGACCGCCCGGGCGCGGGCCCCCTGCGCCTCGACCGCCTGCGCCGTATCGGCCCAGAGCCGCGCGCGGGGCAGGTCGGGCGCGAGACGGCGCGCCAGCGCCGCCTCGCCCGGCGCGGCCTCGGGGCCCGGGCCCGCGACCCCCGCCCGCGCCAGCCGGCGCAGCAGCGTCGCGGTCAGCGACAGCGTCAGGGCGAAGCGCGCCTCGGCCTCGCGCCCCGAAGCGGCCTCGGCCAGCCCGACCAGCGCCCGGCGGTCGAGCCCCGGCGCGCCGGCCGCCAGCCGCGCGAGCCGGGCATAGAGCGCCGGCCCGTCCTCGGCCAGCAGCCGCAGCGCCTCGCCCGGCGACCCGCCCGCCAGCGCCGCCAGCGCCGCGGCCTCGGAGGTCGGGACGGACGCGCCCGCCTGCGCCGCGGCCGCGGCGAGGTCCGCCGGGCCCAGCGGCGCGAGGTCGAGCGTGCGGCAGCGCGAGCGGATGGTGGGCAGCAGCCCCCCCGGCGCATGGGCGACCAGCAGCAGCAGGCTGCGCGGCGGCGGCTCCTCGAGGATCTTCAGCAGCGCGTTGGCCGATTGCGGGTTCAGCTCGTCCGCGGCGTCGACGATGGCGACGCGCCAGCCGCCATCGGCCGCGGTCAGGCGGAACAGCCGGTCGCGCAGGGCGCGCGCGGTCTCGGCGGCGATGGCGCGGCCCCAGCGCTTCGCCTTCGGGTCCCACGCCCGCCGCAGCACCGCCAGCCGCGGCTCGGACCCCGCCAGCATCCGCCGCGCGACGGGATGGCCGGGATCGACATCGAGCGTCGCGGGCGGCGGGCCGTCGGGGGCCGCCAGCAGCGCGCGCGCGATGCGGTAGGCCAGCGTCGCCTTGCCCACGCCGCGCGGCCCGCGCAGCAGCCAGCCATGCGGCAGCCGGCCCGACGCCCAGGCCGACAGGAAACCCGCCTCGGCCGCCCCCTGCCCGATCAGCCGCGCGGTCTCGACCGGATGCGGCGCGCCGGGCACGCGGTCGGGGGCGTCGTCCTCGGCCTCGCTCATCCCGGCAGGCCGCGGGGTTGCGGGCGCGGGGCGCCCGGGTGCCGCGGGCGCGGGGCGCGGGGACGGGCATCGCACATGGCGCCCGCCCCGGCCCGCAGGGCGCGTCCGGTCCGGGGCGCGGGCGAGAGGCCCCGGGGCGCGCTCATCCGCCCAGCCCGGCGCGGGGGGACAGCGCGGCCCAGGCGCGGGCGAACACCGCCTCGGCGGGGCCCTCGGCGTCGATCAGCGCGCAGCGCCCGGGCTCGGCCGCCGCGATGGCCCGGAACGCGCCGCGCAGGGCGGACTGGAAGCCGCCGCCCAGCCGCTCGAAGCGCTCAGGCCCGCCGCGCGCCGCGCCGCGCGCCAGCGCCGCCTCGGGCGCGAGGTCGAAGACCAGCGTGAGGTCGGGGTCCAGCCCGATGGCCGCCGCATGCAGCGCGTCCACCTCGGCCCGCGTCGGCCCGGCGGCGCCCGCGCCGGCATCCGCGCCGCGGGCGGCGGTCTGGTAGGCCCGGGTGCTGTCCACATAGCGGTCGCACAGAACCACGTCGCCGCGCGCCAGCGCCGGGCGGATCACCCGCTCGACATGGTCGCGCCGGGCTGCGGTGAACAGCAGCAGCTCGGTCCAGGCCGACCACCGTCCCGGCGCGCCCTCGACCAGCAGGGCGCGGATCTGCTCGGCCCCGGGGCTGCCCCCGGGCTCGCGCGTCGCGGTGACGGCGCGCCCCGCCTCGCGCAAGGCCCGCGCCAGCAATGCGCCCTGGGTGCTCTTGCCGGCCCCGTCCGTGCCCTCCAGCGTGACGAACAGCCCCGATGCGGTCACGGCGGGGTCACGGCGCGGCGGGCGGCGTCACGGGCAGCAGCAGGCTCGCGGCGGCGAGGATGCGCGTCAGCGCCCCGCCCGGGGCGACATCCTCGGTCGCCACCAGCGGGTGCTCGACCGGCGCGACGCCCGGGGCCTCGACCACCAGCGCCCCCAGGCGCTGGCCCCGGGCGATGGGCGCGGGCACCGGCCCGTCATAGCGCACAAGCGCGCGCACCGCGTCGGCGTCGGCCGCGGGCACGGTCACCACCACGTCGCGCTCGGGCGCGAGCCCGACGCGCTCCCGCGCCCCGATCCAGACCGCGGCCTCGGCCACCGGCTCGCCCGCCCGCCAGGCGGCGCCGGTGCGGAATTCGCGATAGGCCCAGAGCGCCAGCTTCTCGGCCTCGACGGCGCGCTCGCGCGGCGAGGTCAGCCCGGCCACCACCACCGCCACCCGGCGCCCGTCGCGCTCGAGCGTGGCGGTCAGGCCGTATCCGGCCTCCTGCGTGTGGCCGGTCTTCATGCCGGTGGCCCCGATGTCGCGATACAGCAGCGGGTTGCGGTTCTCCTGCCGGATGCCCTCCCAGGTGAACTCGCGGATCGAGAACAGCGGGTGGAACTGCGGGAATTCGGTGACGATGCGCGTCGCCAGCCGCGCGAGATCGCGCACGCTCATGCGGTGGCTCTCGCCGGGCCAGCCGGTGGCGTTCTCGAAGCTGGAATGCGTCAGGCCGATCTCGGGCGCGCGGCGGTTCATCTGCGCGGCGAAGGCCTCCTCGCTGCCGGCCAGCGCCTCGGCGAACACCAGGCAGGCGTCGTTGCCCGACTGGACCGTGACGCCGCGCAGCAGGTCGTCGACGCGGATGCTGTCGCCGACCTTCACGAACATCTTCGATCCGCCCTTGCGCCATGCGGTCTCGCTGACCGGCAGGCGGTCCTCCAGCGACATCCGGCCCCCGGCGATGGCCTCGAACACCATGTTCAGGGTCATCAGCTTGGACATCGAGGCCGGCGGCAGCGGCTCGTCGGCGTTCTTCTCGAGCAGCACCGCGCCCGATTCGATGTCGACGACGATGGCGGCGCGCGCCGGCGTCTCCAGCGCCCGGGCGGGCGGCGGTGCGAGGGCGAGGGCCAGGGCGAGGGCGAGGCCGGGCGCGATGGCGAACGGCGCGTGGGCGGGCGAACCCGCCGCCCGGATGCGGGCGCGAAGGGCCGCAAGGATGCGTGTCGCAAGGCGGGTCACGGGGGGCGTCTCCGCTCGGGGGCATCGGCCCCCGCGCGGGCGGCGGCCGGGCGCGACGCTAGCGCATCGCCCCCGGGTTGCAAACGGGCGGCACCGCGCCCGGCCGGGCCGTCAGGCGAGCCGGCGGCCCTTGATCTCGCGCGCGACCAGCCACGCGACCGGCAGGGCGAGCACCGCGCCCAGCCCGGCCGCCGCGCCGATGCCGACGCCGTTGTAGAGGCTCTCGACCACCAGCGTGACGGTGATGAGCGCGCCCATCAGGGTGGGGGCGATGATGACGTAGAGCAGCGCGACGATGCCGGGCATGGCGGCCTCCCTCGGTTTCGATTCCACACCGCCATTCTGTGCAAAGGCGACTCCGCCTGCCTTGATTTGGCGCAAGCCCGCCGATTTGCCTCGGGGCCTCCCGCCGCCCATATCCACGGTCAACCGCACAAGGGGGAGAGACGCGCATGATCCGCCGCATGGTCCTCGGGGCCTTCGCCGCCGCGCTGGCGGCGCAATCCGCCGCCTCGGCGCTGGCCGGGCAGGCCGCCGCGCCCACGGGAGAGACCGCCCATGCCTTCGCCTTCACCGACATCGACGGCGCGCCCCTGCCGCTCGCGCAGTTCGCCGGGCGGCCGGTGCTGGTCGTGAACACGGCTTCGCGCTGCGGGTTCACCGGCCAGTACGCCGGGCTCCAGCAGCTCTGGACGCGCTATGGCGAGGCGGGGCTGGTGGTGATCGGCGTGCCCTCGGACCAGTTCAACCAGGAGCTGGGCACCGAGAGCGCGGTCAAGGATTTCTGCGAGCTGAACTTCGGCGTCACCTTCCCGCTGACGGCGATCAGCGCCGTCCGCGGCGAGGACGCGCACCCGTTCTACGCCTGGGCGGCGCGCGAGCTGGGCCCCGCGCAGGCCCCGCGCTGGAACTTCCACAAATACCTCGTCGACGGCGAGGGCCGCCTCGCGGCCGCCTTCGGCACCGGGGTCGAGCCGACCGCGCCGCAGGTGGTGTCGAAGATCGAGGCGCTGCTGCCGCCGAAATCCTGAGGCGGGCCGCCGGCCGGCGTCAGGCCGCCAGCCGGTCGACCAGCCGCGCCAGCATCCGGTCGCAGGCCGCCAGCTGGTCCTCGGTCACGAACTCGTCCGGCCGGTGGCCCTGCGCCATCGAGCCCGGGCCGCAGACGATGGTCGGCACGCCCATCGTCGCGTCGAACAGCCCGCCCTCGGTGCCGTAGGCCACCTTGATGGTGCCGTTCGCCCCGGTCAGCTCGCGGAAGAACCGCGTCACCGCGGCGTCCGGCGCGGTGCCGAGGCCGGGATAGCCCCACAGCGTCTCGACCGCGATCCCGGCCTCGGGCCGCCCGGTCGCGGCGGCGATTCGCGCCCCCTCGGCCGCGAGCGCCGCGGTCAGCGCGTCGGGGTCGTCGCCGGCGAGGAAGCGGATCTCGAAATCCACCGTGCACAGGTTCGGCACGATGTTCAGCGCCACGCCGCCCTCGATGCGCCCGGCATGCACCGTCGCGTAGGGCACGTCGTAGTCGCCGTCGAAGGGGCCGTCCGCGGCGATGCGGCCCTGCGCCGCCCGCAGCGCGCCGATGAAATCGGCCCCCAGATGCAGGGCGTTCAGCGCCATGGGCGCCAGCGCCGAATGACCCTCGACCCCGCGGCAGGTCGCCCGCAGCGCGCGCTTGCCCTTGTGCCCGGTCGCCACCGCCATCAGCGTCGGCTCGCCCACGAGGCACATGGACGGCCGCGCGCCGGCCGCCCGCATGGCCGCGATCAGGTGCGGCGCGCCGAGGCACCCCAGCTCCTCGTCGTAGCTGAGCGCGAGGTGCAGGGGCCGGGCGAGGGGACGGCGCGCCGCGGCCAGCATGGCCGCCAGCGCGCAGGCGACGAAGCCCTTCATGTCCGCCGTGCCCCGGCCATAGAGCCGCCCGCCCTCGGCCGTCAGCGCGAAGGGCGGCCGCGTCCAGGCCTGCCCGTCGACCGGCACCACGTCGGTGTGGCCCGACAGCAGCACGCCGCCCTCGGGCCCGCCGATGCGGGCATGGAGGTTGGCCTTGGCGCCGCAGGGGCTCGGGTGGATCTCCGCCGCGATGCCCGCGCCAGCCAGCAGGTCGCGCACCCAGTCGATCAGCGCGCGGTTGGGGTCGCGGCTGACCGTGGGGAAGGCGATCAGGCGCGACAGGATCTCGAGCGTGTCCATGGCCCCCCCCGTCCGACCGCCATGTCATCGAAACAGCGCGCGCGGCCGGCCGCAAGCCCATGCGCTTGCGCGCCGCTGCCGGCGCGGGCAATTCTCGGCTCCTGCCCGCGCCGCGCGAGAAGGGACGGCCCTTGGACGACCTCTCGACGTTGCGGGACGAAGGACAGGCGGCCGCCGCCCCCCCCGGGGGGGCCGCGCGGCTGCGCCTGACGCTGCTGGGACCGTTCCGCGCCGCCGTCGAGGGCCGGCCCGCCGGGCAGCTTTCCCCCAAGGCCCGCGCGCTGCTGGGCGTTCTGGCGCTGTCGCCCGGGGGCGAGGCCGCCCGGGTCGCGGCGGCGCGGATGCTGTGGCCCGGGGTCCCGGACGCCAATGCGCGGGTGGCCCTGCGCCAGTGCCTGCGCGGCCTGCGCGAGACGCTGGACATGGCGGGGTTCGCCGGGCTGCTGGTCGAGCGCGACCGCCTGACCCTCGTCGCGACCGGCAGCGATGTCGCCGACGCGCTGACGGCCGCCGAGGCGGGGGCGGCGCATCCCGCGCTGCTGGCCGCGGCCGACTCGTTCGGCCGCCTGCTCGGCGATGCCGAGGGGCTGGGCGCCGCCTTCGAGGCCTGGCGCGACGAGACGGTCGCGGCCCTGCGCGGCCGCGCCCGCCGGGCGCTGGCGGCGGCGCTGGCCCGGGCGCGCGGGCCAGACGCGCGGCTCGAGCTCGCCCGGGCCCTTCACGCCGTCGATCCGGGCGGGGAATCCGCGGCCCGGGCGCTGATGCGGGCGCTCGCGGCCCGCGGCGAGACGGCGGCCGCGCTCGAGGTCTACGATGCGCTCTGGCGCCGGCTGGACGAGACCCTGGACGCCGAGCCGTCCGAGCGGACGCAGGCGCTGCTCGAGCGGATCAAGCGCGGCGCCGCCGCCCCGGGCCCCGCGGGGGCGCCGCGGGGCGCCGGCCGGCCGGCCCTGTCGCTGCGGGTCTCGCCCGCCGCGCCCGCCGCGGCGGCGCAGGGCGGCCACGCCGCCGCCGAGGCGCTGCTGCGGGTCGAGACGCTGGCGCGGCTCGCGGCCTTCGACGGCGTCGTGGTCGGCCTGTCCCCCGACCGGCGCGCCGACGCGGAACTGCGCTTCGCCTTCGCCGCCGACGGCGCGGATCTGCGCGCGACGCTGCTGCTCTGCCGGGTCGCGGACGGCGCCATCCTCGCCGTCGCCCGCGCAAGGCTCGACGGGGCAGCCTGGCAGGCCGGGCTCGACCGCGCCGCCCTGCGGCTCGCGGCCGGGATCGGCGCGGCGCTTCCGGGTCCCTTGTCCGACAGCGCGGCGGCGGGGGCGGCTTCGTCCGACTGGCCCTTCGCGCCCCCCTTCGCCGCCCCGCCCTGCACGGGGCGGGCGCTGGCCCTGCGGGCGATCGAGGAGGGCGCGCCGGTCTCGGCCGCCGAGGCCGCATCGGCCGCCGCCGCCGCCGCGGAAGCCGTCGAGGCCGCGCCGCTGTCCGCGTCCGCGCGGCTCGATGCGGGCTGGGCCGCGCTGCTGGCGGGGCAGGGCCCCGCGGCGGCGGGCGCCTTCCTGCTGGCCGCCGAACTGAACCCCGCCGATGCCGCGGGGCTGCGCGAGGCCGCGCTCGGCCTCGCGCTGTGCGGCGACGGGGCCGCGGCGCGCCGGGCCGAGACGCTGGCGGATGCGCTGCGGCCCGCGCTCGACTGGCGCTCGGGGCTGACGGCGCTGGCGCTGGGCGAGGCGGCCGGTCGTCCCGACCCCGCGGAGCCGGTGCTGGTCGCGGCCTGGCGCGCCGCCGCGCTGGGCCGGGCCGGCGATCCCGCCGCGCCCGCGGCCACCGCGATGCTGCGCGACGGCACCCCGCCCGAGGCGCTGGTCGCGCGGCTGGCCGCCGCCCTGCCGCCCGCCGATCCCGCATCCCGCGCCGCGCTTTCGGCCGGGCTGCGCGCCGCCTTCGGCCTTCCGCCCTGACCGGGCGGCGGGCGGGGCGCGGGGCCGCCCGATCCGGCCCCGCCCGCCCTGGTCAGGGCCGGACGCAGGTCAGGAGGTAGTTCACCGACAGGTCCGCCCCGTCCAGCCGCCAGCGGCCGGTCAGGGGGCTGTAGACCATGCCGCTGCGGTCGACCGGCGCGAGCCCCGCGCGCACGGCCGCCCCCGCCAGCTCGTCGGGGGTCAGGAAGCGCCGCCAGTCATGGGTGCCGACCGGCAGCCAGCGCAGCAGCCACTCCGCCCCGACCACCGCCTTGGCGAAGCTCGCCGCCGTGCGGTTCAGCGTGGACAGGATCACGAGGCCCCCCGGCCGGGTCAGCGCCGCCAGCGCGCGCAGCAGCGCCTCGGGGTCGGCGACGTGCTCGACCACCTCGAGCGCCAGCGTGACGTCGAACACAGCGCCCTCGGCGACCAGCGCCTCGGCCGCGCAGGCGCGGTAGGCGATCTCCAGCCCCGCCGCCGCGGCATGGGCGCGCGCCACGGCGATGGCGGTCTCGCCCGCGTCCACCCCCGTCACCGCGGCGCCCAGCCGCGCCATCGGCTCGGCCACCAGCCCGCCGCCGCAGCCGACATCCAGCAGCGCCAGCCCGGCGAAGGGCGCGGGCGCGCGCGGGTCGCGCCCGAACTGCGCCGCGATCTGCGCCGCGAGGTAATCCAGCCGGCACGGGTTCAGCCGGTGCAGCGGCGCGGCCTCGCCGGCCGCATCCCACCAGGCGGCGGCGCTGCGCTCGAACTTCGCCACCTCGGCGGGGTCGACCGTCGTCGCATCCATGCGTTCACCACGATGATCGGGCGCGCGACCCCCATGGCCATTGGCGCCGCTTCGCCCCATGATCTAGATCATGGACCAGCACAGCGCGAGCCGAGGAGACGAGATGACGCCCGCGCGCCGCGCGCTGTATCCCGCCATCGAGCCGTTCAACCGCTTCCGCCTGACCGTGCCCGGCGGCCACGACCTCTATGTCGAGGAATGCGGCACCCGCGGCGCGAAGCCCGCGGTCGTGCTGCATGGCGGGCCGGGGGGCGGCTGCTCGCCGGGGATGCGGCGCTATTTCGACCCCGAGGCCTGGCATGTCGTGCTGTTCGACCAGCGCGGCTGCGCCCGCTCGCGCCCCCATGCCAGCGTCGAGCGCAACACCACCTGGGATCTGGTGGACGACATCGAGGCGATCCGCCGACGCCTCGGCTTCGAGCGCTGGACGGTGTTCGGCGGCTCCTGGGGCGCGGCGCTCGGGCTGCTCTACGCGCAGGCGCATCCGCGGCGCGTGGCCGAGCTGATCCTGCGCGGCGTGTTCCTGATGACCGCGCGGGAGCTCGACTGGTTCTACGGCGGCGGGGCGGCGGCGTTCTTCCCCGACCTGTGGGAGGAGTTCGTCCGCCCGATCCCTGAAGAGGAGCGCGGCGACCTGATCGCCGCCTATCACCGCCGCCTGATGGGCGGGGACCTCGCGCTGCAGACCGACCACGCCCGGATCTGGACGCGGTGGGAGGGCTCGACGGCCACGCTGCGCGCCGATCCGCGCGCGCGCCCCGGCTATGGCGACGCGGCCTATGCGCGGGCCTTCGCGCGAATCGAGTGCCACTATTTCCACAACCGCGGCTTCCTCCAGGCCGACGGCCAGATCCTGCGCGACGCCGGCAGCCTGCGCGGCATCCCGGGCACCATCGTGCAGGGCCGCTACGACATGGTCTGCCCGCCGGCCTCGGCCTGGAGCCTGCACAAGGCCTGGCCCGGATCGGATCTGCGGCTGGTCGGCGACGCCGGGCACGCGCTGTCCGAGCCCGGGATCACCGCCGAGCTCATCGCCGCGACCGACGCCTACCGCGACCGCCGCTCGACCGCCCGCAGCCTCGCCCGCTAGGGCGCGATCCGGCCGGAGCCGAGCGGGGATCGCGGGGCTCGCGCGCCGATCCGGAAGCCTGGATCGGACTGCCCGACGCCGCCGGGTCGGACCCCGCGCCGGGGCGCCGGGCGATCCTCCGGCATCGGCCGGCGGCCCGGCATCAACCCGCCGTTAACCCGTTAACCAACAAAGGCGCGTCTTTTCAACGGTCCCCACCTCGTGACAGCGCCGGTTCCCCGATCCGTCAGGGGGCCTCGCCGCGCAGAAGCCGCGGGCCGCCCGCATCCGCGCCCGCCGCATAGCCCATGATCGCGCGCTTCAGCGCGGGCATCGCGCCCACCGCCGCGAGGCCCGCATCGCGCAGGGCGCGCAGGGGGCCGATGTCGGTCGAGAACAGCGACACCAGCCCGTCCATGCCCAGCGCGAAGGCCGCGCCGTCGAAGCGCCGCCATTCCTGGTAGCGGGCCAGAACCTCGGCCGATCCGACATCCTCGCCGCGCCGCCGCGCCTCGGCCAGCACCTCCGCCAGCGCCGCCACGTCGCGCAGGGCCAGGTTGAAGCCCTGCCCCGCGATGGGATGCACCGCATGGGCCGCGTCGCCCAGCAGCGCCAGCCGCGGCGCGACGTAGCCATAGGCCAGCGCCAGTTCCAGCGGATAGGCCCAGCGCCGCCCGGCGAGGCGGATCCCGCCCAGCAGCCCCCCGGCGCGGACGCGGATCTCGTCGAGATAGGCGGCATCGGGCAGGGCCGCGATGCGCGCCGCCGCGCTCGCGCGCTCCGACCACACCACCGAGATCCGGTCGCCCGGCAGCGGCAGCATCGCGAAGGGCCCGCCGGGATAGAACGCCTGCCGCGCCACCCCGCCATGCGGCCGGTCGCAGTCGAGCGCGCAGACGAGGCCGGTCATGCCGTAGGCCCGGCCCGTCCAGCCGATGCCCGCCGCGCGCGCGAGCGGGGATCGCCGCCCGTCGGCCGCCACCGCCAGCCGCGCGCGCAGCGCGCCGCCGTCCGCCAGCCGCACCAGGGCCCCGCCGGGCTCCGGCGTCATGGCGGTCACCGCGGCCGGCGCGAGGTGGCGCAGCCCCGGCCGCGCCGCCGCCGCCGCCAGCAGGGCCGGGCGCAGGTGACGGTCCTCGAGCAGGAAGGCGAAGGGCGCGGCGTCGAGCTCGGCCCCCTCGAAGCGCAGGCGCACCGGCCCGGGCGCGCCGGGGCGGCCGTCGAGGATCTCGATGGCCTCCATGCGCTGGGCCCGGCCGGCGAGGCCCGGCCAGACGCCGAGCGCCCCGAGCAGCTTCACCGAGGCCGCGGCCAGCGCGTAGGCGCGGCCGTCGAAGGCCGGGTCCGCGCGCGTCTCCAGCGGCTTGCCGTCCACCAGGATGGCGGTCAGCCCGGCGCTGTCGAGCGCCAGCGCCAGCGCCGCCCCGGCGTTGCCGCCCCCGATGATCGCCACGTCCGCGTCGAATGCCTGCGCCATGGCGCGTGAGTATCGGGCGCGCCCGACCGTTGTCCACGCCGCACGCCCCGGTCTAGGCTGCGACCCGTTGGGCGCGCGGCCGGGTGCGCGGCGGGATGCGCGACGATGGGGGCGGCGGCGATGGGCGACTGGACCGGGATGACCGCGGCCGCGCTGGGGCGCGAGATCGGCGCGGGCCGCATCGACCCGCGCGCGCTGGCCGAGCGCTTCCTCGACGCCATCGCCGGCTGCGAGCAGGCCGAGCGCATCTTCACCCGCCTTACCCCCGCCCGCGCCCGGGCCGAGGCCGCCGCCGCGGCGACGCGCGCCGCGCAGGGCGTGCGCCGGGGCCCGCTCGACGGGGTGCCGGTCTCGGTGAAGGATCTCTTCGACATGGCCGGCGTCGAGACCGAGGCCGGCACGCGCCTTCTCGCCGGCCGCGTGGCCGCGCGGGACAGCCATGCGGTGCGGATGCTCTCCGCCGCGGGCATGCCGATTCTCGGCAAGACCCACATGACCGAACTCGCCTTCTCGGGGCTGGGCGTCAACCCGATGACCGCGACGCCGCCCAACCGCCACGATCCCGACTGGGCGCCCGGCGGCTCGTCCTCCGGGGCCGCGGCCTCGGTGGCCTTCCACCTCGCGCCCGTCGCCATCGGGTCGGACACCGGCGGGTCCGTGCGGGCGCCGGCGGCGTGGAACGGGCTGGTGGGCCTCAAGACCACCTCCGGGCTGATATCCCTCGAGGGCGCGACGCCGCTCGCGCCCTCCTTCGACACCGTCGGCCCGCTGTGCCGCAGCGTCGAGGACGCGGCCCTGATGCTCGCGGCGCTGACCGGCGGCCCGGCCCCCGATCTCGGCGGCGCCGGCCTCAAGGGCGTGGCCCTGCTGGTGGCCGAGGGCCGCATGCTCGAGGACTGCGAGCCCGAACCGCTCGCCGCCTTCGACGCAGCGGTCGAGGCGCTGGCGCGCGCCGGGGCGCGGATCGGGCGCGCGCCGGTGCCGGAACTGGGCGAATCGCTCGACCTCGTGGGCGTCTACGGCTCGCCCGTGGCGGCGGAGGGCTACGCCATCTGGCGCGAGGCCATCGAGGCGGCGCCGGACGCCATGCACCCCCCGGTGCGCGACCGCTTCCGCGCCGGCGACGCCTTCACCGCCGCCGACGCCGAGGCCGCCCGGCGCGGCTTCGCGGCGCTGGCCCGCAGCTATCGCGCCCGCACGGCGGGCTGGGACGCGGTGCTCTGCCCGACCTCGCCGATCCTGCCCCCCTCGGCCTCGCGGCTGGCGGCGGACGACCTGTATTTCACCGACCGCAACCTGCTGGCGCTGCGCAACACCCGGACCGGCAATTTCCTCGGGCTGACCGGCCTCACCCTGCCGCTGCCGGCCCCGGCCTGCGGGCTGCTGCTGAACGGGCTGCCGGGCGAGGAGGCCCGGCTGCTGCGCCTCGGGGCCGCGGCCGAGGCGGCGCTGGCGGCCTGAACGGACGAGAGGAGATCCCCCGATGACGCAGGCCCCCATCGAACTGCACTACTGGCCGACGCCGAACGGCTGGAAGATCGCCATCGCGCTCGAGGAGCTCGGTCTTCCCTACGCCGTGCGCTATGTCGACATCGGCAGGGGCGACCAGTTCGACCCCGCCTTCCTCGCGATCTCGCCCAACAACCGCATGCCCGCCATCGTGGATCCCGACGGCCCGGACGGCGCGCCGATCTCGATTTTCGAATCCGGGGCGATCCTGCAATACCTCGCCCGCAAGACCGGCCGCCTTGGCGGCGCGACCGAGCGCGAGCGCGTCGAGGTCGAGCAGTGGCTGATGTGGCAGATGGGGGGCGTCGGCCCGATGGCGGGGCAGGCGCACCATTTCCTGCACTACGCGCCCGAGCGCATCCCCTACGCCATGGACCGCTACCGCAACGAGGTCGAGCGTCTTTATGGCGTGCTCGACCGCCGCCTCGCCGACCGCGACCATGTCGCGGGGTTCTTCTCGATCGCCGACATCGCCATCTGGCCCTGGGCCCAGGGGTGGCAGCGGCAGGATCAGGACATCGCGCGCTTTCCCGCCATGAAGGCGTGGCTCGACCGGATGTGGGCGCGCCCCGCGGTGCAGGCGGGGCGCGCGCTGGGCGCGGACCGGCGCATGGACATCGCCGCCGACAAGGACGCGCAGGCGGTGCTGTTCGGCCAGCGGGCGCGCTGAGCGCGGCCCGCGGTCCCGGCCGATCGGGTCCGCCGCCGCTCAGACCGGGGCCTCGACCCCCTTCTTCGCGCATTTGCGGCGATAGGCCTTGGCCCAGGCCCGGTAGCGCCCGAGCAGCGCCTGCTGGGTGGCGAGCATGCCGAGGAAGGCGCGCCGGGCCTTCTTGCCGTCCGCCCTGCCGAAGGCGCGCTTCTGCAGGCGCGTCATCGAGCAGGCGGTGCAATGGCCCTTGTCGGTGAAGTCGCAGACCCCGATGCAGGGTGAGGGCAGTTTCGCCAAGGGTCGGTGCCTCCTTCGCCGGCGCGATCGCGCATCAGGGTGGCGCCGCGGCGCCGCGGCGGGGCTGCGACGCAGCGTCCCGGCCGGCGCGGCGCTTGCCGCAGGCGCGAAGCGGCGCCACGCTCCCGGCCATGGATCGCACGCCGCATGTCGTCTGCTTCGGGGCCGCCCACTGGGACATCGTCGCCCGCGCCCGCGCCGGCGCGCGCGGGCCGGACACGCCGGGCCGGGTCGAAGCGCGGCCCGGGGGCGTGGCCCTGAACGTCGCGCTGGCGCTGGCCGCGCTGGGCGTCATGGCGACGCTGGTCGCCGCGGTCGGCGACGATGCCGAGGGGCGGGCGCTCATGGCGCTGCTGGCTGCCGCCGGGGTCGGCTGCTCGGCCATGCTGGTCTATCCGGGCCTGCCCACCGGCCGCTATGTCGCCGTCGAACGCTCGGACGGCGAGCTTGCGGCCGCGGTGGCCGATCTCGCCGTGCTGGACGGCCTCGCGCCGGGGCATCTGGCGCTCGACGCCCTGCCGCCCGCCGACCTCTGGCTGGCCGAGGCGAACCTTCCGCCCGCCGTGCTGCGGGCGCTGGCCGCGCATGCGGGCCGCCCGGCGCTCTGGGCCGATGCGGCTTCGCAGGCAAAGGCCCCGCGCCTGCGTCCGCTCCTCGGCGCGCTCGACGGCCTCTACTGCAACCGCGCCGAGGCGGAGGCGATCTGCGCCGCCGGCCTCAACGCCGCCCGCCCGGCTGCCGAGGCGCTGCTGGCGCGCGGGGCGAAGCGCGCCGTGGTGACCGACGGGCCGCTGCCGGCGGCCGATGCAGGTGCGCATGGCGTCCGCATCCTGCGCCCCGAACCCGGCGCCGTGCGCTCGGTCACCGGCGCGGGCGACGCGCTGATCGCGGCGCATCTGGCCGCCATGCTGCGCGGGGCCGCGCCCGAGGCCGCGCTGGCCGCCGGGCTGGCCGCCGCGCGCCGCAAGGTGGCGGCGTGATCCCGCTGACCCGCGGGGCCGAGGTCGAGGCGGCGCTGGCCGAGGGCCGGCCCGTGGTGGCGCTCGAATCGACCATCATCACCCATGGCCTGCCCTGGCCGCGCAACCTCGAGACCGCGCGCGCGGCCGAGGCCGCGGTGCGCGACGCCGGGGCCGCCCCCGCCACGGTCGCGGTGCTGGGCGGGCGCGTGCGCGTGGGCCTGTCGGACGAAGCGCTCGAGGATCTGGCGCGCGCGACCGATGTCGCGAAGCTGTCGCGCGCCGATCTCGCGGCGCGGCTGGCGCTGCTGGGCGACGGCTCGACCACGGTGGCCGCGACCATGATCTGCGCGCGGCTCGCGGGGGTCGAGGTGTTCGCCACCGGCGGCATCGGCGGCGTGCATCGCGGGGCGGAGACCAGCTTCGACGTCTCGGCCGATCTCGACGAGCTGGCCAAGACCGCCGTCACCGTGGTCTGCGCCGGGGCCAAGGCGATCCTCGACCTGCCCAAGACGCTCGAGGCGCTCGAGACCCGCGGCGTGCCGGTGATCGGCTGGCGCACCGACGCGTTCCCGGCCTTCTGGTCGCGCGACAGCGGCCTGCCCGCGCCGCTGCGCATGGACGACGCGGCGGCCGTCGCGCGCGCCCACCGGCTGCGCGCCGCGCTGGGGCTCGGGGGCGGGCAACTGGTGGTCAACCCCATCCCCGCCGAGGCCGAGATCCCGCGCGCCGTGATCGCGCCGCTGGTCGACGAGGCGGTGGATGCGGCCGGCCGGGCCGGCGTGACCGGCAAGGCGGTGACGCCCTTCATCCTCGCCCATGTCCTGCAGGCCACCGAGGGGCGCAGCCTCGCCGCGAACGTGGCGCTGGTGCTGAACAACGCCCGCCTCGCAGCGGCCATCGCCACGGCGCTCGCCGCCGACCCGCGCGGGGGGCGCGACTGAGCGGCGCGCCGCTTCCGGCGCCGGGGCCGCGTCCGCGGGGGGCCGGGTCCCGCCCGGATCGCGCGCCCGCTCTGGACCGCGCCGCGGCGCGGGGCTAGGAACCCCCGCCATGGACGATGCGCGCGACAGCCCCCGGGCGGCGGAGCGGCAGCGGCGGCTGGCCGAGGCGCTGCGCGCCAACCTGCGACGGCGCAAGGCCCGCGCGCGGGCGGCCGGAGCCGGCGACCCGGACGCCGCGCTGCGCCCCGATGCCCTGCCCCCCGATGCCCCGAGCCCGGCCGCCGGCCGCGACGATTCCTGAAAGGAACGCCCCATGGACAGGATCGCGGTCACCGGCGGCGCGCCGCTGCATGGCGAGATCGCCGTGTCGGGCGCCAAGAACGCCTGCCTCGCGCTCATGCCCGCGGCGCTGCTGACCGACGAGCCGCTGACGCTGACCAACTGCCCGCGGCTGGCCGACATCGCCACCATGCGCCAGCTTCTCGAAAGCCTCGGCTGCGAGGTCGCGGCGCTGCAGCAGGGCAGGGCGCTGACCATCGGGGCCGAGCGCATCGCCAGCCGCACGGCGCATTACGACATCGTGCGCAAGATGCGCGCCTCGATCCTGGTGCTGGGGCCGCTGCTGGCGCGCGAAGGCGCGGCCGTGGTCTCGCTGCCCGGCGGCTGCGCCATCGGGGCCCGTCCGGTCGACCTGCACCTGCGGGGTCTCGCGGCGATGGGCGCGGCGCTGGAACTGCGCGACGGCTATGTGCACGCCGAGGCCCCCGGGGGCCTGCGCGGGGCCGACATCGCCTTTCCCTTCGTGTCGGTCGGCGCGACCGAGAACCTGATGATGGCCGCGACGCTGGCCCGCGGGGCGACCACGCTGCGCAACGCGGCGCGCGAGCCCGAGATCGTCGATCTCGCCCGCTGCCTGCGCGCCATGGGCGCGACCATCCGCGGCGAGGGCGGGGACGTCATCGAGATCGAGGGCGCGGGCCGCCTGCACGGCGCGACGCACCGCGTGATCCCCGACCGCATCGAGCTGGGCACCTACATGCTCGCCCCCGCCATCGCCGGCGGCGAGGTCGAGCTGCTGGGCGGCGACCGCGCCTTGGTCGGGGCGCTGGTCGACCTGCTCGAGGCGGCGGATGTCGCGGTCGAGGACACGCCGCGCGGCCTCAAGGTGCGCCGCCGCAACGGGGCGGTGCATCCGATGCGGGTGGCGACCGAGCCGTTCCCCGGCTTTCCCACCGACCTGCAGGCCCAGCTCATGGCGCTGCTGACCCAGGCCGACGGCGAAAGCCTGATCGAGGAGCGCATCTTCGAGAACCGCTTCATGCATGTGCCCGAGCTGACCCGCATGGGGGCCGACATCGCGGTGCATGGCGGCGAGGCGCGGATCCGCGGCGCGACCCGGCTGCGCGGGGCACCGGTCATGGCCTCGGACCTGCGCGCCTCGGCCGGGCTGATCCTCGCCGCGCTCGCCGCCGAGGGCGAGACAGTCATCAGCCGCGTCTACCACCTCGACCGCGGCTACGAGCGGGTCGAGGACAAGCTGTCGGCCTGCGGCGCGCGCATCGCGCGGCTGAGGGACTGACGCCATGGCCGGGGATGGCGACGCCCGATTCGCCGACGGGGAACCGGATCGCCCGCTGCGGCTGGCGGCCGAGGGCGCGGCGGACCTGCCCGTGCTCGCCGCGCTGCTGCAGGATGCGGCGGGGCTGGTCGGCGAGGCGGCGTATCTCGCGCGCAAGCGCCGCTTCGTCGCGCTGCTCAACCGCTTCCGCTGGGAGGACAAGCCGGCGGCCGAGCGCGCGGGCCGCCCCTACCAGCGGGTGCGCAGCGCGCTGGCCGTGGAGGGCGTGCTGGCGGCCCGCTTCCGCGGCCTGCGGCGCGACGACCGCGACGCGGCCTACAGCCTGCTGGATATCGCCTTCGATCCGGGCGGGGACGGGGCCGGCACGCTGCGCCTCGTGCTGGCGGGCGGCGGCGAGATCGCGCTGTCGGTCGAGGCGGTGGACGTCGCGCTCAGCGACCTGTCGCGCCCATGGATCGCCCGGGCCGCGCCCAGCCACCCCGACGACGCGGCCTGACGCGGGGGCGCGCCGCGGGCCGGCGCGCGCGCCGGATCAGGCCTCGAGCATCCGGCGCAGCAGTTCCAGATCCTCGGCGATCGAGGCGTCGGTCTCGGACAGCTGCTCGATCTTGCGCACGGCATGCATGACGGTGGTGTGGTCGCGCCCCCCGAAGCGGCGGCCGATCTCGGGCAGCGACTTCGCGGTCAGCGTCTTGGCCAGATACATCGCCACCTGACGCGGCCGGGCCACGGCGCGCGCCCGCCGGGCCGAGGTCATGTCGCTGAGCCGCAGGCAGTAGTGATCGGCGACGCGGCGCATGATCTCCTCGATGGTCACCTTGCGGTCGTGCTGCTTGATGAGGTCGGACAGGCATTCCTGCGCCACCTCCAGCGTGACCGGCCGTCCGACCAGCGTCGCGAAGGCCACCAGCCGCGTCAGCGCCCCCTCCAGCACGCGCACGTTCGACACGATGCGGTGCGCGAGGAAGGCGAGCACCTTGGCCTCGATCTCGAGGCCCGGGTTGGCGGCCGTGGCGCCCTCGGCCTTGGCCTGCAGGATCCCCAGCCGCAGCTCGTAGGTCGTGGGGTGGATGTCGGCCACGAGGCCCCATTGCAGGCGCGAGCGGATGCGCTCCTCCAGCCCGTCGATCTCGCCCGGGGCGCGGTCGGCCGAGATGACGATCTGCTTGCCCGCGTCGATCAGCGCGTTGAAGGTGTGGAAGAACTCCTCCTGCGTGCTGTCCTTTCCGGCGATGAACTGCACGTCGTCGACCATCAGCACGTCGACCGAGCGGAACTCCTGCTTGAAGCCGAGTGTATCCTTCGAGCGAAGGGCGCGGATGAAGCGGTACATGAACTGTTCGGCCGAAAGATACAGCACCTTCTTCTTCGGCGTGAGCTGGTGGATGCGCCAGGCGATGGCGTGCATCAGGTGGGTCTTGCCGAGGCCCACGCCCCCGTGGAGGAACACGGGGTTGTAGGCGATCTGGTCGCCCTCCGCGACGCGCCGCGCCGCGGCATGGGCCAGCTCGTTGGGCTTGCCGACCACGAAGGTCTCGAAGGTGAAGCGCCCGTCCAGCGGGGCCGAGGCGACCTCCTCCGACGCCGGCGCGGCATCGGCCGCGGCGGGCGCGGCGCTGCCCTGCGGCGCGGTCGTCACGACGACGCGCTCTACCGGCATCCGCGCGGCGCGCATCACCGCGAGGATGTCGGCGGCATAGGTGCGCTCGACGTAATCCGCGGCGAAGCCGGTGGGCGCGGCCAGCCGCCCGACGCCGTTCTCCAGCGACACGAAGGACAGCGGCGCGATCCAGCGCGCATGGGCGGCGGCCCCGATGGCGGTCTTGAGACCGTCGGCGACGCAGCCCCAGTCGGCGCGCGCGCCGTCACCCCTCGCCTGACCCACGGCCCCTCCCTCTCGCGCCCCCGAGCCGGGCGTCTCCGTCTGCGCCGCCGCCGCGGCCGGCCGCAAGCTCACCCCTGGCGCCAGGGCAGGCCGCGGACCTTCCAGCCCGAGACCGTGCCGCGCCGCCCGGCGGCATCGAGACCGCCTTCGAATCCCTCGAGCACGTTCACGCAGGCGATGTCCTCGCCGCGCGCCGCGAAATGCGCCGCCATGGCCTGCGCCGCGTCGTGCGAGCGGGCCCCGGACCGGCAGATGAAATACAGCGACCGCGCCCCGGCCGCCCGCGCGGCCGCGTCGACCATGGCGGCGAAGCGCGGGTTCTCGGCCATGTCGGGAAAGCGCCGCCATTCGATGAAGGCGACCTGCTTGCCGAGACCGTCGAGGTCCGGCGCGCCGACGAAGGTCCATTCCGCCGCCGTGCGCACGTCGATCAGCGCCGCGTCCGGCCTCGAGGTCAGCGCCTCCCAGGCCTCGGCCGGGGACGCGGTCCCGATCGCGTCGCGCGCTGCGCTCGCCATAGCTGCGTCCCCACTTTGTCCGGCCCGACTCGCAGCCCCGACATTAAGGGGTGAGCCGGCGGCCTCGCAAGACAAACTCAACCCCTGCAAAGTCGCGATGCATAGCCATCTTTGAGTCGGGCCAAAGGATTGAAGTAAAAGAAAAGCGCCGACACCCAACGGGATGCGGCGCGTCGTCGATAAGGCCGTATATCACTACGGCGTCGCAGGCTTGCAAACCATACAAATTGGGCAGCTGAGTCGCAACGGGGCGAAAAACGGAACGCGACGAAAGCGTGTCGGAACGGTGTCGGAAGCGCGACGACCGGTCAGAGCGCCTGCATCACCTTCACCCGGCCGGCGAGGCGCGCCACCTTGCGGCTGGCGGTGTTGGCGTGCAGCACGCCGCGCGCCGCGCCCCGCATGATCTCCGGCTGCGCCTCCTTCAGCGCCTCGCGCGCCGCGACCGCGTCGCCGCCCTTGATGGCGTCCTCGACCTTGCGGATGAAGGTGCGGATGCGCGACTTGCGCGCCGCGTTGACGGCGGTGCGCTTGGCGATCTGCAGGACGCGCTTCTTGGCGGACGGCGTGTTGGCCATGGAATACCCGTGACGTGGCTTCGGACGACAGAGCGCGGCTGATACACGCCGCGCCCGCGCCGCGTCAAGGTCGGGCCGCGCGCGGCGCTCAGCGATCCTTGAAGTGCGGCTGGCGCTTCTCGGCGAAGGCGGCCATGCCCTCCTTCTGGTCCTCGGTGGCGAACAGGGCATGGAACAGCCGCCGCTCGAAGCGCACGCCCTCCGACAGCGTGGTCTCGTAGGCGCGGTTCACGGATTCCTTGGCCGCGAGAACGGCGACGGCCGACTTGGCGGCGATCTTGGCCGCGACCGCGACGGCCTCCTCGACCAGGTCGCCCGCCGGCACCACGCGGCTGACGAGGCCCGCGCGCTCGGCTTCGGCCGCATCCATGAAGCGGCCCGTGAGGTTCATCTCCATGGCCTTGGACTTGCCGACGAAGCGCGTCAGGCGCTGCGTGCCGCCCGCCCCGGCCATCACGCCGAGGTTGATCTCGGGCTGGCCGAACTTGGCGGTGTCGGCGGCCAGGATGAAGTCGCACATCATCGCCAGCTCGCAGCCCCCGCCCAGCGCATAGCCCGCGACCGCGGCGATGACCGGCTTGCGGGTGCGGGCGGCGGCCTCCCAGTTGGCGGTGATGAAATCCTCGCGGAAGGCGTCGACGAAGCTTTTCGCCTGCATCTCCTTGATGTCGGCCCCGGCGGCGAAGGCCTTGTCGGATCCGGTGATCACGATGGCGCCCACGTTGTCGTCGGCGTCGAAACGGGCCAGCGCGTCCGACAGCTCGTCCATCAGCTGCGCGTTCAGCGCGTTCATGGCCTCGGGCCGGTCGAGGCGGATGAGGCCGACGTGGTCGCGGGTCTCGACGATCAGGGTCTCGTAGGCCATGGGGCGCTCCGGTTCGCTTCGCCAGCCCGCAGGGGCCTAGCGCAGGCGCGCCCTCCGCATCAAGCGCGCAGCGGTCCTAGATCTGGCAGAGCGGGCAGTGGAAGGACGACCGCCCGCCCTGCGCGGCCCGCGCCACGGTCCCGCGGCAGCCGGGCGTCGGGCAGGGCCCGCCTGTGCGGCCATAGACGCGGAAGGCATGCTGGAAATAGCCCAACGCCCCGTCGGCATGGCGGAAATCGCGCAGCGACGATCCCCCGGCGGCGATGGCCTCCTCGAGCGTGGCGCGGATCTCGACGGCCAGCCGCTCGATGCGGTCCGCCGACAGCGACCCGGCCAGGCGCAGGGGCGAGATCCCCGCCCGGTGCAGCGCCTCGCAGACATAGATGTTGCCCAGCCCCGCCACGATCCGCTGGTCCAGCAGCGCCGCCTTCACCGGCATGCGCCGCCCGTCCAGCCGCCCGGCCAGATACGCGCCCGAGAAGCCGTTGCCCAGCGGCTCGGGGCCGAGCCCCGCCAGCAGGCGATGGGCGGCCAGATCGGCGGTGGGCCAGAGGTCCATCGCCCCGAAGCGGCGCACGTCGTTGAAGGTCACGCTGGGCGCGCCTTCCAGGCGGAACAGCACATGGTCGTGCTGCGGGTGCCGGCCGGGGTCGCGCGCGAAGCCGCCCACGACCTCGGCGCCGATCAGCATGCGGCCCGTCATGCCCAGATGCACGAGCAGCGTCTCGTCCCCGTCCAGTTCCGCCAGCAGGTATTTCGACCGCCGCCCGAGGCGGATGACCCGCCGCCCCGTCAGCCTTGCCGCGAAGCGCGCGGGCAGCGGCCAGCGCAGGTCCGCCCGGCGCTGCTCGACCTGCGCCAGCACGCGCCCCTCCATCAGCGGCGCGAGGCCCCGGCGGACCGTCTCGACCTCGGGAAGCTCGGGCATGGCGGTCCCGTGGGATCGGACGGCGCGGGGCCGCTGCGGACCCGGGCCGCGCCGCGGGCGGCGCCATCGTCGCACCCCGTCCCGCCGCGCCCCGCCCGGGCCTGCGCAACATGGCCCTTTCGCGCGGGCCACGCTAGGTATCGCGCCATGGACCAGGACGCCCCGCCCCCCGCCCCCGCGACCACCCATTTCGGCTTCGCCGAGGTGCCCGAGGCCGAGAAGGCCGGCCGGGTCCATGGCGTGTTCACCTCGGTCGCCGCGCGCTACGACCTCATGAACGACCTGATGTCGGCGCGCATCCATCGCGTGTGGAAGGAGGCGGCGCTCGACTGGCTGGCGCCGCGGCCGGGCATGCGGCTGCTCGACGTGGCCGGGGGCACGGGCGATGTCGCCTTCCGCTTCCTCGACCGGCTGAAGGGCGACGGCCATGTCACGGTCTGCGACATGACCGAGGGCATGCTGGCCGAAGGGCGCGCCCGGGCCGCCAAGGCCGGCGTGCACGCCGTGGACTGGGTCTGCGGCGACGCCATGGCGCTGCCCTTCCCGGACGCGTGCTTCGACGCCTACACCATCGCCTTCGGCATCCGGAACGTGACCCGCATCGAGGCCGCGCTGGCCGAGGCGCACCGCGTGCTGCGCCCCGGCGGGCGGTTCCTGTGCCTCGAGTTCAGCCGCGTGCCGCAGCCGGCGCTCGCCGCGGCCTACGACCTCTATTCCTTCAACGTCATCCCCGCGCTGGGGCAGGCGGTGACGGGCGACCGCGACAGCTACCGGTACCTCGTCGAATCGATCCGCCGCTTCCCCGATCAGGAGAGCTTCCGCGCCATGATCGCCAGGGCGGGATTCGCGCGGGCCGGCTACCGCAATCTCACCCTCGGGGTGGCCGCGCTGCATTCCGGCTGGAAGATCTGAGGGGGCCGACGCGGGTGCTGGGCGTCCCCTCCAACCTCTGGCGGCTCGCGCGGGTGGGGGCCACCTTCGCGCGCACCGGCGCGCTGGCGCGCATCGCCCGCCAGCTCGACCTGCCGCCCTACGCCACGCTGCTGCTGCGGATCCTCACCGTTCCGGTCGCGCCCTTCGGGCTGAAGGGCGACCCCTCCATGCCCCCCGTCCCGCGGGCGATCTCGGCGCTGGGGCCCGCCTACATCAAGTTCGGCCAGCTGCTCAGCACCCGGCCGGACGTGGCGGGGGTGGAACTGGCGCGCGAGCTGCGCGTGCTGCAGGACCGGCTCGCGCCCTTCCCCGTCGCAGCGGCGCGCGCCACCATAGAGGCCGAGCTCGGCCGACCGCTCGACGAGGTGTTCTCGCGCTTCGATCCCCCGGTCGCCGCGGCCTCCATCGCCCAGGTGCATCCGGCCATCGAGGCCGGGACGGGCCGCAAGGTGGCGGTCAAGGTGCTGCGCCCCGGCATCGAGCGCAGCTTCCGCCGCGACATCGACGCCTTCTACTTCATCGCCCGCACGCTCGAGCTGCTGCTGCCCTCGAGCCGCCGCCTGCGCCCCACCGCCGTGGTCGACCATTTCAACGGCGTGGTGATGGCCGAGATGGACCTGCGGCTCGAGGCGTCGTCGTCCTCGGAGTTCCGCGACAACACCGCCGACGACCCGAAGTTCCGCGTGCCCGCCATCGCCTGGGACCTGTCCTCGCGCCGCGTGATGACCATGGAATGGGTCGACGGCATCCCCATGGGCGACAACGCCGCGCTCGATGCGGCGGGCATCAACCGCGCGCGGCTGGCCGAGCGGATGCTCCAGACCTTCCTCGACCATGCGCTGCGCGACGGCTTCTTCCACGCCGACATGCACCAGGGCAACCTCAAGGTCGGGCCGGACGGCGAGATCCTCGCGCTCGACTTCGGCATCATGGGCCGCATCGACGCCCTGACCCGGCGCTACTACGCCGAGATCCTCTACGGCTTCCTCCAGCGCGACTATCGCCGCATCGCCGAGGTGCATTTCGAGGCGGGCTATGTGCCGGCCGACCAGGACGTGGACCGCTTCGCCCAGTCGCTGCGCTCGATCGGCGAGCCGATCTTCGGGCAGGACGTCAGCCGCATCTCGATGGCGCGGCTGCTCGCGCACCTGTTCGAGGTGACGGAGCGCTTCGGCATGCGCACCCGCACCGAGCTGATCCTGTTGCAGCGCACCATGGTCGTGGTCGAGGGCGTGTCGCGCAGCCTCGACCCGAACGCCAACATCTGGACGGCGGCCAAGCCCGTGGTCGAATCGTGGATGCGCGACAATCTCGGGCCGAAGGCGGTGGCGCGCGACCTGCGCGACGCGGCCCTGACGCTGGCGCGCTACGCCCCGCGCCTGCCGGGCATCGCCGAACGCTTCGTGCTGCGCGCGAGCGAGGATCCCGCGCCGCCGCCGCCCGCCCCGCGCGGGGTCGGCGCCGCGGCGCTGCTGGCGGCCGGGGCCGCGGGCGGGCTGGCCGCGGCGGCGGCCCTGCTGGCGGCAGGGGCGGCGCAATTCGGCGGCTGAGCGGGCCGCTTGACGGGCCGGCGCGGCGGCCGCAAGGCTCGCCCGCGCGGCGGGGCAGGGGAGTGCGCGCCATGGACGGCCGGAGCGTGCTGCTGTGCGTCGGCGGCGGGATCGCCGCCTACAAGACGCTGGAACTCATCCGCCTGCTGCGCGGCCGCGGCGTGCGGGTGCGCGTCGCGACCACCCGCGCGGCGGAACAGTTCGTCACGCCCATGAGCCTCGCGGCGCTGTCGGGCATGAAGGTGCACCGCGACCTGTTCGACCTCGGCGACGAGGCCGAGATGGGGCACATCCAGCTCTCGCGCGCCGCCGATCTGCTGGTGGTCGCCCCCGCGACGGCGGATCTCATGGCGCGCATGGCGGCGGGGCTGGCGGACGATCTCGTGACCACGCTGCTGCTGGCGACCGACAAGCCGGTGCTGATCGCGCCGGCAATGAACCTGCGGATGTGGGACCACCCGGCGACCCGGCGCAACCTCGCGACCCTTCGCGCCGACGGCGTGGCGGTGGTCGGGCCCGAGGACGGCGAGATGGCCTGCGGCGAATGGGGGCCGGGGCGCATGGCCGAACCCGCGGCGATCCTCGCCGCCATCGAGGCCCGGCTTTCCCCGGCCGCGCCCGCGCCGCTGGCGGGCCGGCGCGTGCTCGTGACCTCCGGCCCGACGCACGAGCCGATCGATCCGGTGCGCTATCTGGCCAACCGCTCCTCGGGCAAGCAGGGCCTCGCCATCGCCGCGGCGCTGGCCGGGCTCGGGGCCGCGGTGACGCTGGTGACCGGCCCGACCGCCGAGCCGATCCCCCCGGGCCTGTCGGTCCTGCGCGTCGAGACCGCGCGCGAGATGCTGGCCGCGGTCGAGGCGGCGCTGCCGGCGGACGCCGCTGTGTTCGCGGCGGCCGTTGCCGACTGGCGGCCCGCCGCGGCACCGCGCCAGAAGATGAAGAAGGACGGCACCGGCGTCCCGCCCGCCCTGACCCTGGTCGAGAACCCCGACATCCTGCGCACCGTGTCGCTGCTGGACCCGCCGCGCCGGCCGCGCCTCGTGGTCGGCTTCGCCGCCGAGACCGAGGATCTCGAGCGCCACGCGAGCGCCAAGCGGCTGCGCAAGGGCTGCGACTGGATCGTCGCCAACGACATCTCGGCCGATGGCGGCGTGCCGGGCGGCGTCATGGGCGGCGACGACAACGCCGTGGCCCTTGTCACCGCCGAAGGGATCGAGCGCTGGCCGCTTCTGTCGAAGGCCGAGACGGCGCGGCGGCTCGCCGCCCGAATCGCCGCGGCGCTGGAGGCCGTGCCGTGACCGGCGCGGGGCGCGGCTGGGGCGCATGGCGGTCGCGGAGGGCCGGATGACGCTGAAATTCCTGCGATTGCCCGGCAACGACCTGCCCCTGCCGGCCTATGCCACGCCGGGCGCGGCGGGCATGGATCTGCGGGCCTGCCTGCCCGACGGCCCGATCCGCATCCCGCCCGGCGGCGTGGCGCTGGTGCCGACCGGCTTCGCCGTCGAACTGCCGCCGGGCACCGAGATGCAGGTCCGCCCGCGATCGGGGCTCGCGACGCGGGCGCAGCTGCTGGTGCCCAACAGCCCCGGCACCGTGGACGAGGATTTCCGCGGACAGGTCCATGTCGCGCTGCTGAACGCCGGCCCCCGGGCCTTCACGGTCGCGCATGGCGACCGCATCGCGCAGGCCGTGATCGCCGATGTGCGGCGCCCCGCCATCGTCGAGGTCGACGCGCTGTCGCCGACCGACCGCGGCGCGGGCGGCTTCGGCTCGACCGGCACCGGCTGAGGGGGGCGGCTCAGGACCGCGCGGCGATGGCGCGGATGATCGGCCGGTTCTGCCGGCGCACCGCGGCGGCCAGCGCGCCGGGCTCCATGCCGTCGTCCTTCACGAACTCGACGAACATCATGTTGAGGTTGTTGAACAGCACCTGCCCCACGGCCTCGGCATCCACGCCGGCGGCCACGCGCCCCCGCTGCTGCGCGCGCCGGATCAGGGCGCAGATCTGCGCCGACAGCCGGCGGTCGAGCTCGGTGTAGCGCCGGCCCGAAGGGCTGCCCGGGTGCAGGATCGACAGCGCCATCGCCGCGCGCCACATCGCCTTGCTCAGATAGACCAGCGAGTGCTCGTAGTAGAGCGCGATCAGCCGCGCCACGGCGTCCTCGACGCCGAGATCGTCCCGCTCGACCAGCCCCGCGCCGATGGCGAGGATCTCCTCGACCTCCAGCGACACGATGGCGACCAGCAGATCGCCCTTGGTCTCGAAGTAGTTGTAGACCGTGCCGGGCGCGAGGCCGGCGCGTTCGGCGATGTCCTCGATCCGCGCGGCGTCGAAGCCGTGCTCGCGGAACAGCGCCGACGCGGCGGCGAGGATGCGCCGCCCGCGGTCGGCCTTCTGTCGCTCGCGCAAGCCCGCCATCGCGCCACCGCTCCACGGAAAGTGCCTGTTTCTTGATGTTGACTTCAAAATTGAGGCCGCTCAAGTTTTATCCCGAAGCGCCGCGCGAAGCGCCCCGACCCCGACAGGAGCGACCCGATGACCATGCCCACCGGAAAGACCCTCGGCGCGCTGGCCGCCCTCGCGCTCGCCGCAGCGGCCCCGCACGCCGCGGCGCGCGACCTCAACGCGCTGGTCTGGTGCGACCACGCCGACCCCGCCCTGATCGCGCCCTTCGAGCAGGCCCATGGCGTGCGCGTGAACCTGAAGGAATACGAGGGCACCGCGGCGGGGCTCGCCATCCTCGACCAGTCGCGGCCCGGCGACTGGGACGTGCTGGTGATCGACGCGGTGGACGTGGGCCGCGCGGTGGATCTGGGCCTTCTGGCCGAACTGCCGGCCGACGCCCTGCCCATCGCCGACCTGTTCCCGCAGGCGGTCCTGGCGGCGCAGAACACCCGCGACGGCAGGACCTACGCCGTCACCGAGAAGTTCGGCTACAACACCATCGCCTTCGACCGCAGCAAGGTCGACCCGGCCGACATGCAGGACATGGCCGCGCTGTGGTCCGACAGGTATCGCGGCCGCATCGCCATCTACGACTACTACCTGCCGGTGCTGGGCATGCTGGCGCTGAACGAGGGCATCGACACGGCCGACCTCGACACGGCGGCGCTGGCGCGGCTGCGCGACCCGCTGTTCGCGCTGCGCGGGCAGGCGCGGCTGGTCAGCGACGTGGTGGCCTCGCAGACGGCGCTCGCGACCGGCGAGGTCGACGTGCTGGTGGGCGGCGGCGAGTGGCTGACGGCGGTGCTGGCCGGCGAGAACGCCAACCTCGACTGGACGATCCCGCTTCAGGGCGCCGTTCTCTGGGCGCAGTCGCTGGCGGTGCTGGAGAGCAGCGAGAACAAGGACCTCGCGCTGGAGTTCGTGAAATACGTCACCGGCCCCGAGGGGCAGGCGCGGCTCGCGACCTCGTCGTGCTATTGGGGCATGCCCGCCAACGCCGGCGCCGGCGCGCATCTGACGGACGCGCAGAAGGCCACGCTGCGCTGGGACCAGCAGGCCGACTTCCTGGCCCGCGCGCAGCTCTACCCCGCGCCGGACGCCGCGCTCGACGCCGCCATGCAGGATCTGTGGACCGAGATGCTGCAGAACTGACCCGGCGGCGGCGCCGATGACGCCCGCGGACGGCGCGCCGCCCCGCTCGGCGTGGTGGCTTCTGGCCCCCGCGCTGCTCTGGACCTGCGCCTTCTTCGCCCTGCCCTTCGCCGCGATGCTCGCCATGAGCGTCGCGCGGCTGGAGGGGCGCACGGTCGTCGCCGGGCCGTTCGCCGACAATTACCTGCGCTTCTTCGCCGAACCCGCGCTGGTCGCCGGCCTTGTCAATTCGCTCGAGATCGCGGCGGTCGTCACCGTGCTGTCGGTGCTGCTGGCCTATCCGCTGGCCTGGATCATCGCCGAGGCGGTGCCGGAGCGCTGGCGGCGCCTCGCCCTGGCGCTCGCGGTGCTGCCGTTCTGGACCAGCTATGTCGTGCGCTCCTATGCGTGGCTGCTGGTGCTGGGGCGCAACGGGCCGGTCAACGAGGCGCTGCTGGGTCTGGGCCTCATCGCCGCGCCGCTCGAGCTGTCGGCCACCCGCGCGGCGACGGTGATCGGCTTCACGCATTTCTTCGTGATGCTGCTGACCCTGACGATCTACGCGTCGCTGGCGCAGCTGCCGCGCAACTATGCGCGCGCCGCGGCCGACCTCGGCGCGGGGCCCTTCGCGACCTTCCGGCATGTCATCCTGCCGCTCACCCTGCCCGGGGTCGTGACCGGCGCGTTCCTGACCTTCGTGCTGTGCATCGGCGACTACGTCACGCCGCAGATCCTCGGCGGCAACGCCGAGCTGACGCTGCCGCAGCTCATCATGATGCAGCTCGGGCGTCGCGGCGATTTCCCCATGGCCTCGGCCATGTCGGTGATCCTGATGGGCGTGGTGACGCTCGCCTATCTGGCCTGCGCGCGCTGGCTGCGGCTCGGGCGCGCCTGATGCTCGGCCGCGCGCTGTCATGGGCCTATCTGCTGCTGGCCTTCGGCTTCATCGTCCTGCCGGTCGCCGTGCTGGTGCTGTTCTCGTTCCAGGACGGCCGCCTGCCGGTGCCGCCCTTCAACGGCCCGTCGCTGCGCTGGTACGGGGATGTCCTGTCCGACCGCCGGCTGATGTCGGCGCTGGGCAATTCGCTGGCCGTCGCGCTGGCCTCCTCGGCCGTGGCGCTGCTGCTGGGGTTCCTCGCCGCCGTGGCGCTGGCGCGCCGGCGCCTGCCCGGCGCGGCGCTGCTGCGCCTGCTGCTGGTCGCGCCGATGACGGTCAGCTACCTCATCGTCGCGCTGGGCCTGCTGACGCTGTTCAACGGGGCCGGCATCCGGCCGTCGCTGTGGACGGCGGGGATCGGCCATGCGGTCATCAACCTGCCGCTCTGCTTCGCCATCGCCTACGCCGCGATGGGCGACCGCCAGAGGAACGCCGAGCGCGCGGCGCGCGACCTCGGCGCGACCGAGGCGCAGGTGCTGCTGCTGGTCACCGCGCCGATGCTGGCGCCGTCTCTGGCGGCGGCCTTCTTCCTTGCCGTCACCTTCAGCTGGGACGAGTTCATCATCGCCTTCCTGCTGACCCGCTTCGACACCACGCTGCCCGTCGAGATCTGGTCGCTGCTGCGCTCCGGCCTGAACCCGCGCACCAACGCCATCGGCAGCCTGGTGTTCCTCGTCTCGATCATGCTGGTGCTGGCCATCGAGCTCGCCCTGCCGCGGCGGGGCCGCCGATGACCGCCGATCTGCGCATCGACGGCGTCGCCCGCCGCTATGGCGCGGTCGCGGCGCTGGGCGGCGTCACGCTCGACGTCCCCGCGGGCGCCTTCGTGGTGCTGCTGGGGCCGTCGGGCTGCGGCAAGACCACGCTGCTGTCGATCCTCGGCGGCTTCGTTCCGCCCAGCGAGGGCCGCGTGCTGATCGGCGGGCGCGACGTGACCCGCCTGCCCCCGAAGGACCGGCCGACCACCACCGTCTTCCAGGATTACGCGCTGTTCCCGCACATGAGCCTGCTCGACAATGTCGCCTTCGGCCTGCGCATGCGCGGGGTCGGCCGCCGCGCCCGGGCGGATCGCGCGCGCGAAATGCTGGCGCTGGTGGGCCTGTCGGGGGCCGAGGCGCGGCGGCCGCACGAGATATCCGGCGGCCAGCGCCAGCGCGTGGCGCTCGCGCGCGCGCTGGCGGTGGACCCTGCGGTGCTGCTGCTGGACGAGCCGCTCGGCGCGCTCGACCTGCGGATGCGCCGCCAGATGCAGGACGAGCTCAAGGCCATCCAGCGCCGCCTCGGCACCACCTTCGTCCATGTCACCCACGACCAGGAGGAGGCGATGGCCGTCGCCGACCGGATCGTGGTGATGAACGCCGGGCGCATCGAGGACGAGGGCGCGCCCGCGGACGTCTACCTGCGGCCGCGGACCCTGTTCGCCGCCGCCTTCATGGGCGAGATCAACCGCATCCCCGGGCACGGCGCGGGCGGGCTGTTCCGCACCGCGCTGGGCGACCTGCCGCTGGCGGCGGAGGGCCCGCGCGTGCTGTGCGTGCGGCCCGAGGCGCTGGGCCCCGCCCCCTCCGGCCCCGCCCCCGCCGGCCCCGTCCTGCCGCTGGGCCGCGCGCGCGTCGTGGACGCGGCCTTCTTCGGCACGCACCATCGCGCCCGCATGGCCCCGCTCGCCGCGCCGCAGGCGACGCTGCTGGTGCATCTGCCGCAGGCCGCGCATCCCCGGCCCGGCGACGAGATGGACCTGTTCGCGACCGCGCACGCGCTGATGGAGGACGCATGAGGCGCATCGACCCCGCCGACTGGTGGCGCGTCCGGTCCGTCGGCGACGGCGTGACCTGGATCGACGAGCCGCACATCCGCGAATTCTACCGCTGCAACCTCTGGCATGTGCGCGGCCGCGACACCGACCTGCTGGTGGACAGCGGCATGGGGGTGGTCAGCCTGCGCGCGCAGGTGCCGCTGGTCACCGGCCGCCCGGTCGAGGCGGTGGCCAGCCACACCCATTTCGACCACATCGGCTGCCACCACGAGTTCGAGCGCCGCCTCGTGCACGAGGCCGAGGCCGCGCTGCTGGCGCACCCCGCGCGCGCGGCGACCCTGGCCGATCCCTATGTCACCGACGCCATCTTCACCGCCCTGCCGCCCGCGCCGTACGAGAGCGCGCGATACGCCGTGAAGGCCGCCCCGGCGACGCGGATCCTGCGCGACGGCGACGTGGTCGACCTCGGCGACCGGCATTTCGAGGTGATCCACACCCCCGGCCATTCCCCCGGCGGCATCGCGCTGTGGGAGGCGGCGACGGGCCTGCTGTTCTCCGGCGACATCGTCTACGACGGCCCGCTGATCGAGGACACCTACCACGCCGACGCCGCCGCCTACCGCCGCTCGATGGAGCGGCTGCTGGACCTGCCGGTGCGGGTCGTCCATGGCGGGCACTTCCCCAGCTACGGCCGGGACCGCCACCGCGCGATCATCCGCGGCTGGCTCGACGCGAAGGAGAGGGGATGAGCCGCTTCAACCAGCCGCTGGGCGGCAACGCCATGCCCCGCTTCGGCGGCCCGGCCACCATGATGCGCCTGCCGACCCAGCCGACCGCCGCGGGGCTGGACGCCTGCTTCCTCGGGGTGCCCATGGACATCGGCACCTCCAACCGCCCCGGCGCCCGCCTCGGCCCGCGCCAGATCCGCGACGAAAGCCGGATGCTGCGGCCCTACAACATGGCCACCGGGGCCGCGCCCTTCGACCGCATGCAGGTCGCCGACATCGGCGACGTGCCGATCAACACCTTCGACCTGAAGAAATCCGTCGGCCTCATCGAGTCCTTCCTCGGCGATGTGCTGGCCCATGGCTGCGTGCCCCTGACGCTCGGTGGGGACCACACGCTGACCTGGCCGATCCTGCGGGCGATGAAGGCGCGGCACGGCCCCGTGGCGCTGATCCATGTGGACGCCCATGCCGACGTCAACGACACCATGTTCGGCGAGCGCGTGGCCCATGGCTGCCCCTTCCGCCGCGCCTGGGAGGACGGCTGCCTGATCGGCGACCGCGTGGTGCAGATCGGCCTGCGCGGCACCGGCTACGCGCCCGAGGATTTCGACTGGGGCCGCGCGCTGGGCTGGACCGTCGTGCCGGCCGAGGCCTGCTGGCACCGCAGCCTCACGCCCCTGATGGCCGAGGTGCGGGCGCGGATCGGCGATGCGCCGGCCTATCTCAGCTTCGACATCGACAGTCTCGACCCCGCCTTCGCGCCCGGCACCGGCACGGCCGAGATCGGCGGGCTGACCACGGTGCAGGCCCTCGAGATCGTGCGCGGCTGCGCCGGGCTGAACCTCGTGGGCTGCGACCTCGTCGAGGTGTCGCCGCCCTACGACCCCTCGGGCAACACCGCGCTCATCGCGGCAAACCTGCTCTACGAGATGCTGTGCGTCCTGCCCGCCCCGCGCCGCTGACGCGCGGACCCGTCGCGCCGGCATCCCGGCGCGACCGGTCGGCGGGATGCGGGCGGCGCCGCGCTGGCGGGGCGACCGACCGGCCCGCGTCGCGGCCCGGCGGTCGTCTGGTGCCGGTGAAGGGACTCGAACCCCCGACCCCATCATTACGAATGACGTGCTCTACCAGCTGAGCTACACCGGCGACCGCGGCTGTCCTAGCCGGTCCCGCGGGCGGCGGCAACACCGCCCGCGCATTGCCCCCGGCGGCGCGGGCCGTCCCTGTCAGGGGCGCGCGTCCGCGGCCTCGCGCACCGCTTCCTCGGCCGCCGCATCGTCCAGCGCGTCCTCGCGGGCCTTGTCGCCGTCCGCGTCCACCATCAGCGGCAGCATCGAGGCCGAGAACGACTCGGGCTCGGACGCCGTCTCGCGCCAGTCCAGCGCGTCGAAGGATCCGCAGGACGGGCAGACCGCCGACCAGTGCCCGGGCGCCGCGGCGCAGTTGTCGCAGACCCAGTGCGCGCCGCGCGGCGCCGTGATGGCCCGCGCGAGATAGGCGCGCACCACCGATTCGGCGCCGCCCTCGCCCTTCTCGACCGCCGCCATCATGGCCAGCGACCGATGGGTGGGGCTGCTCTCGGGAAGGGTGCCCAGCGCCTTGCGCGCCGCCGCCCAGTCATGGTCCGCGATGGCGAGATCCGCGGCCAGCAGCGCGGTCTCGGGGCTCTTCTCGTTCGCGGCCAGCAGGTCGCGGAACCGGCGCCGGCGCTCGGACGGGCTTTCGCCCGGCGACAGGGCGGCGAAGGCCTCCGCCAGCGCGGGCTGGGGCGCGATGCGCCAGGCCTCGCGCAGGATGCGGGCGGATTTCTTCGCGTCGCCGGCCTCCGCATGGGCCTCGGCCGCGAAGGCCGCCGCGGGCGCGAGGCCGGGGGCCAGCGACACGGCCTCGTCCGCGGCCTTCAGCGCCGCGACCTTCTCGCCCGCGGCGCGCAGGTCGCGCGCCATCTCGAGGGCCACCACCGCCGCGCGGCGGCGGGCCACGTCCTCGGGCAGGGTCTTGGCGCGCGCCATCGCGCCCAGCGTCGCCTTCGCGCCCTCCCAGTTGCCGGCCTTGACCTGCAGGTCGAACAGGGTGCGCTGCACCCCGGCGTCGCGCGGGCGGATGGCGAAGGCGTGCTCGGCCAGCTTCGCGGCGCGCTCGGTCTCGCCGGCCTTCACCGCCTGGGTCAGCAGGCCCTTCACGCCCAGGATCGCGGTCTCGGGCTCCTTGGCCAGCAGGCGGTAATGCGTGCGGGCCCCGTTCAGGTCGCCCTTGGCCTCGGCGATCTGGGCGTTGAGCAGCGAGGTCAGGTCGCGCGCCCCCAGCAGGCGCGTGGCCTTGCGCGCCGCGCCCTCGGCGCCCTTCAGGTTGCCCTCTGCCAGCGCGACCATGCCCGTCGACAGCGCCTCGAGCCCGCGGCGCTCCTTGGCGCGCGCCCAGAAGCGCGACAGCGCGGTCTCGTCGCCCAGCAGGAAGCGGATGGTGGCGATCGCGAGGCCGGCCAGCTTGAACAGCAGCCAGGCCGCCAGCATCAGCAGCGAGAATCCCAGCAGGAACTCGAGCGGCGTGAGCGGGGGATATTCGACGCCCTGGAACTCGAGCGCGACGCGGCCCTGGGTGTCCACCAGCAGGGCGAACACGAAATCGGCCACGATGAGCAGCGCGAGGAACAGCAGGACGCGGGCAATCAGCCAGATCATGGGGGGGTCCTCGTTGAAGCCCCGCAGGGGCCTGCGGTGTCGGGCGCGGGGCCGGCGGCCCCGCGCGCTCTACAGGGTGCCGGCCAGCTCGGCGCGCCAGTTCGCCAGCGCGGCGTCGGCGGCGCTGCGCAGCGTCGCGCCCTCGACCCAGTCGGCCATCGCGGCCTGCGCCTCGGCGGGCAGGGCGGCGATGCCCGCCAGCGCGGCGTCGAGGTCGCCGTTGAACAGCGCCATCCGGGCGCGGCTCAGCACGGCCGGAGCGCTGTCGCCCGCCACCGCCTCGGTGGGCAGGCCGGTGACCTTGGCCTGGATGCGGGCGATCACGCCCGCCAGCGCCTGGTCCGATTTCTCCGCATCGCCCACCAGCGCCGCCTCGATGGCGGCATAGGCGGCCTGCGGGAAGGTCGCCTTCAGCGCCTCGCGCGTCGGCGCGCCCCTGGCCGCGGCCGCGGCCAGCGCCTCGGGCGGCGCGGCCTCCGCGGCGGCGGCCAGGTCCTCCAGCGCCTCGGGGAAGGGCGTGCCAAGCGTCATGGCGCGGTCGATCTGGCCGAGCGCGGCGCTGACGGCGGCATAGCGGCGCGCGGCCTCCGCCTGCTCCTCGGCCAGTTCGCGCCAGGCGAGCTCCTCGCGCTGGCCCTCCTCCAGCGCGGCGATGCGCGCCTCGTACTCCTCGGGCGCGGCGGCGCCGGCGTTCGCCAGACCGTCCTCCAGGCGCGCGGCCAGGGCCCCGATCTCGGCGCGCAGGGCCTTGAGCGCGCTCTCCGCCTCCGCCACGCGGCCGGCCAGCGCCGGATCGCCCGACCCGGATGCGCCGCCGCCGGCCTCGACCGCCGCCAGCCGGGCGGCGAGATCGGCGAGACCGGAATCGAGATCGCCGATCCGCGCCGCCGCGCCCGCGGCCTCGGCGCCCGCGGCCTCGGCCGCGGTCCGCGCGGCGCCGGCATCGGCCTGCGCGGCGGCCAGACCGCCGGCCAGCGCCTCGACGCGCCCGGACAGGGCGGGGTCGCCCCCCGCCGCGGGCAGGCCGAACAGCGCCGTCACCGCGGGCGGCAGGGAGTCGGCGAAGCTCAGCGCGCCGATGCCGCCGCCCAGCACGAGGCCGAGCGCCGCGAGGGCGCGCGTCAGCAGGCTCGACCGCGGCTTCGGCGCGGGCGCGGGCGTCGCCGGGGACACCGCGGCGGGGGCGGGCCGGGCCGCGGCGGGCGCGGGGTCGCCGCCGCCGCCGGCTGATGCCGCGGCCGCCACCACGGCCGCGCCGGCGGCCAGCGCCGCGTCGGAGGGGCCGTCCGCGGCCGCGGTGTCGCCGCCCGTCGTCGGGGCGCCGTCGGACATCGCTGCGTCGCTCGGGGCCGGGCCCTCGGGGGACATGCCGCCCGGGTCCGCCTTCCCCTTGTCGCCGCCGGCCGCTTCGGGCTCGATCCTGTTGTCGCCGCTCATGATGGTCCCTCCTCCGCCATGCGCCGCGAAGCCTAGCCGAGGTCGCGCGCGGCGGCCACGCCCTAGATCAGGGCGCGTCAAGCCGTCCCGCCGCCCCCGAACGCGGCCCCGCAGCCCGTCCCTCAGCCAGCCCCAGCAGCCCGTCCCGCGGCCCTGGCCGCGGCCTCGCCGCGCAGCGCCGCGAGGGCCGCCTCGACCGCCGCGCCGTCGGGCCGCCCGGCCGCGGTCACGCGCGCGAAGCCGCAGCGCGCGAGCGGCCGCGCCGCGGCCGCGCTGATCGCCACCGCCACGGTTCCCGCGAGCCCCGCCCGCCACGCATCGGCGAGCCCGGCGAAGGTCTCGGCCGCGCGCGGCGAATAGAACAGCGCCGCGTCCACCGCGCCCGCCTCCAGCGCCGCCGCGACGGCATCGGGGGCCGCGGTCGCGGGGCGCGCCGCATAGGCCACGGCCTCGCGCACCGCGAAGCCCGCCGCGCGCAGCGCGCCCGCTGGATCCCCCGCCACGGCCTCGCCGCGGAGGAACAGCACCGGCCCCGCCGCGGGGTCGAGCCGCCGCGCCGCCCAGGCCGCCAGGGCGGCCCCATCGCCCGGACCGGGGGGGCATTCGGCCGCCAGCCCCGCCGCGCGCGCCGCGCGCGCCGTCGCCGCCCCCACGCACAGCGCGGGCGGCGGCGCGGCGCCCAGCCGGCCGGCCGCGGCGCGCGCGGCATTGGCCGAGGTCAGCAGCAGCGCCTGCGCGCCCGCCACGGGAAGCGGCCCGACGCCGGCCTCGATCTCGAGAAGGGGCCAGGGCAGGGGGCGCCAGCCGGCCGCGGCCAGCCGCGCGCACAGCGGCCCGGCATCGGCCGCGGGCCGCGTCACCAGCACCGCGGGCGGCGGCGCGTCCGCGTCCGGCGACCCGGAGGCGGACCGTTCCCCGCCGCCGGCCGCCGGCCCCGGGACCGCCGCCCCGCCCGATCCCGGCCCGGGCGCGCGCGCGCTCACGCGGCGAAGAAGTCCGGCCCGCCGCGCCGGCGCAGCTCCTCCGCCGCGTCCGCGCCCATCGCGGCGCCGTCGTCGCGCCCGCCGCTGCGCTCGGTCGCAATGCGCTCGGATCCGTCGGGCCGGATGATCTCGGCGCGCAGCCGCAGCCCGGCCCCCTCAAGCGTCGCGAGGCCCCCGATCGGCGTGCGGCACGACCCGTCCAGCCCGGCCAGCAGCGCCCGCTCGGCGGCCAGCCGCGCATGGGTGTCGGCGCAGGCCAGCGGCGCCAGCAGGGCGCGCACGGCCTCGTCGTCGGCGCGCGTCTCGATGCCGATGGCCCCCTGCGCGACCGCCGGCAGCATGTCCTCGGGCGCGATGGGCGCGCGGATGATGGCTTCCAGCCCCAGCCGGCGCAGCCCGGCGCAGGCGAGGAAGGTCGCCGCCGCCACGCCCTGCTCCAGCTTCGCCAGCCGCGTCTGCACATTGCCGCGGAACTCGACCACGCGCAGGTCGGGGCGGCGGTGCAGCAGCTGCGCGCGGCGGCGCAGCGAGGATGTGCCGACCACCGTGCCCGCCGGCAGCGCCGCGAGACCCTCATGCGCGGGCGACACGAAGGCGTCGCGCACGTCCTCGCGCGGCAGATAGGCGACAAGGGACAGGCCCTCCGGCAGGGCCGTCGGCATGTCCTTCATCGAATGCACCGCAAGGTCGATCTCGCGCGCCAGCAGCGCCTCCTCGATCTCCTTGGTGAACAGGCCCTTGCCGCCGATCTCGGACAGGGCGCGGTCCAGCACCCGGTCGCCGGTGGTCTTGATCACCGCGATGGCGAAGGCGGCCTCGGGCAGCCCGTGGGCGGCCATCAGGCGCGCCCGCGTCTCGTACGCCTGGGCGAGGGCGAGGGCGGAGCCCCGGGTCCCGATCCGCAGCGGCCGGTCCGGCGACGGCAGGTCGGGCGAGGGGCGCGGGGCGGGGGGGGGAGATTGCGCGGCCATGGCGGCGGTGCTAGCCGCGGTCCGCGCGCCGCGCAAGGCGACGCGATGGCGCCCGCGTGCGGGGCCGCGGCGGGGATCGCGCGCGGAGGGCGCGGAGGGCGCGGCGCGGGAGCGGAGGATCGATGGACGACGCGCTGACGGTGCTCGGGATCGAATCGAGCTGCGACGACACCGCGGCCGCCGTGGTGCGCGCGCCCATGGCCGGCGGCGCGGCGGCGGGGCCGGGGACGATCCTGTCGTGCGTGGTCTGGGGACAGGATGCGCTGCACGCCCCGTTCGGCGGCGTGGTGCCCGAGATCGCGGCCCGCGCCCAT
>DAIPIU010000083.1:0-7452 GCA_036770645.1 Rubrimonas sp.
TCCAATCCCGCTGAACGACCCTATCTCGGCGTCCACGGAACCGGCAGCAGCTCACAGCTTCACCGTGCCGCGATGGCCGGTCTCGGCCCGTTCGAGCGCGTCGAGGGTCCGGCGCAGCGCCGTCCAGCGGTCCGCGCGCAGCTGCACGGCGCTGTAGTAGTCTCCGATGGCGCCCTTGCGGGCCTTCTCCGCGGCCGCGCCCATGGCATCCTCCCCGTGCTGTCGTTCACCCCGTCGCTGCGCGGGGCGTCGCCGCCCCGATGGTCTGCGCCCGCCCGTCCCCGGCCGCCCCGTCCCCGGCCGCCCCGGCCTCCGCCTCCCCGGCGCCCGGCGCCGCGCGGCCGAGGCCCGCGGCGGAGCCGCGGGTCGGCATCGCCAGCGGCCCGAGCGTTCGCAGGTAGGCGTCGGCGCCGCTCGCGGGATCGTAGACCGGAAAGCTCACCGGCCGGTCCCGGAAGCTCTTCAGCACCTGGCCGAGGCCCCGCATCCCGGTCTCGCGCTGGCGGCGCACGAGGTCGAAATCGATCTCGAACGGGAACATGTCCTCATGCCCGTCCGACTGGTGCAGCACGGTCGCCGAGGGGTCCACCACCAGCGAACGCCCCACGCCGCCCGCGCCCAGCCCGTTCACGTCGAAGACGTAGCACTGGAACTGCGCCGCGGTGGCGCGCGCGATGGCGAGCTCGGCGTCGCGGTCGGTGGTGCCGGTCAGCACCGGGTGCAGCAGCACCTCGGCGCCCATGGCGGTCAGCTGCCGCGTCGTCTCGGGGAACCAGATGTCGTAGCAGATCGACAGGCCGAAGCGGCCGGCCCCCGGCACGTCGAAGACGCAGAAGCCCTCGCCCGCGGCCACGTCCTGCTCATAGGGGCGGAAGGGAAACATCTTGCGATAGGTCGCGACGATCTCGCCGTCGGGGCTGATCACCACCGAGGTGTTGTGGATGCGGCCGTCCGGCGCCTTCTCGAACATCGAGCCGGGGATCAGCCAGATGCCGTGGCGGCGCGCGTCGCCGCAGAACTGGTCGGTCGCCGCGTTGGGGATCGGCTGGGCGAAGCGCGTCAGGGGGCCGTAGGGCGACAGCTCGCTGAACAGCGCCATCTGCGTCCAGGGAAAGCGCGCCATCAGCAGGTCGATGCGGTGGCGCATCGCCTCGACATTGTCGTGCAGGGCTGCGACGTGCATCTGCACGCCCGCGATCGCGAAGGGGGTCATCCGTCCTCACCTGTTGCGCCGCGACGCCCGGGCGCCGCCGGCCACCGGCGCGCCGCGCGCGGGGCCCGGCCCGCGACCGTCGGGACCGGGGCGGCATCCTGACCGCCCGGGCGCGGGGCGCCAAGGCCCCCGCCCCGCCGCCGCCGGCCTCCGCCGCCGGCGCCGGCGCCGGCGCGGCAGCCCCTGCGGCAGACCGCGGGACGGCTCATTCGGCCGGCTGCGCCCGGCCGCCGCGCACCGTCCGCGGCCCGGGAAAGCCATGCGCCCTCAGGTCCTTGACGGCTTCACCGCTGTCTTTCCACCGCTGCATCTCGGCCGCCGTCGCCCGCGGCGAGAACAGGCCCGTGACCGCGTAGAGGATGCCGATCACCGGGGCCAGCCAGCAGGCGAAGGACAGCGGGATGTAGAGCAGGTTCTGGAAGTCGCCGCCGCCGACGCTCAGCGCCAGCGCGCTGATCACGAAGGCGCCGCCCGCGTTCCACGGGATCAGCGGGGACATCAGCGTGCCGCCCTCCTCGACCGCGCGGCTGAGGTTCAGGGTCGAATAGCCCATGCCCCGATAGACCGGGGCGAACATCCGCCCCGGCAGCGCGATCGACAGGTACGGGTCGCCCGCGACGAGGTTGGTGGCGATCGAGGACCCGATGGCCGAGGTCTGGATCCCGGCGAAGCTGCGCACCCGGGTCAGGATCGCGTTGATGATGGTCTCGAGGCAGCCGGTGCGCTCGAGCGCGCCGCCGAAGCCCAGCGCGATCAGCACCAGCGAGATCGTCCACATCATCGACTGGATGCCGCCGCGGTTCAGCAGCGTGTCGATCTCGGACACGCCCGTGTCGATCGCATAGCCGCTGTTGGCGAAGGTGAAGACGTCGTGCAGCCCCGCGCCCTGGAACAGCATGGCCATGATGCCGCCCGCCACCACGCCGGCGAACAGCGACGGGATCGGCGGCTTCTTGGTGGCGGCCAGGCCGATGACCAGCAGCGCCGGCAGCAGCAGCCACGGCGAGATCCAGAAATTCGCCTGCAGCGCCGAGGTGATGCTCTCGATCCGCTCGAAGGACGTCGCCTGCGCGTCGATCATCGAGAACCCGACCCAGGCATAGATGACCAGCGCGATCAGCATCGCCGGAACCGTGGTCGGCATCATGTTGCGGATGTGGTCGAACAGGTCGGTGCCCGTCACCGCCGGGGCGAGGTTCGTGGTGTCGGACAGCGGCGAGACCTTGTCGCCGAAGAAGGCCCCAGACACGACCGCGCCCGCGGTCCAGTAGGGCGGGATGTCGAAGCCGGCGCCGATGCCCATGAGCGCGAGGCCCACCGTGCCGACCGTGCCCCAGGAGGTGCCGAGCGACAGCGACACCACCGAACACAGGATCATCGCCGCGGCGAGGAACACCTGCGGCGACAGGATGACCAGCCCGTAATAGATCAGCGTCGGCACGGTGCCCGAGGCGATCCAGACGCCGATGATCATGCCGACCGTGATCAGGACCGACACGGACGGCAGCGAGACGTGGATGACGTGGAAGACGCCGTCCTCGATGTTCGGCCATTCGTGCCCGAGATGCAGCCCGACCATCCCGGTGATCGCGAGGCCGATCGCCAGCGGAATGTGCGGCGTGAAGTCGTCGAAGTAGAACAGTTGCAGGCCCAGCACCAGCAGCGTCAGCACGACGGGAACGAGCGCCAGTCCCAGCGACGGCGCGCGCGGTTCCATCCGGTCGGTTTCCATCGGCGTTCATCCCTGTCTGTCGTTTCGCCTTCGTCCGCGGGATCGGACGAAGCGCGTCGGACGGGCCCGCCCCGCGCGGGCCGCGCCGTCATGCCGCCGAGGCGAGCAGGCTGGCGTTGCCGCCCGCGGCGGTGGTGTCGATGCACAGGTGGCGTTCGATCACATAGCGTTCGGGCGCGATGACCTGCGTCTCCAGCGGCACGATGGCGCCCTCGCGCGCCGCCAGCGCGACCCGCAGGGCGCGGGTCCAGTCCGAGGTCCCGGCGGCGGCGACCGCCGCCACGCCCTCCAGCGTCGTCAGCGCCTCGGCGTCCACGGTCCCGTCGATGGCGGCGACCGGCGCGCCGGCATCGATCAGCGGCCTCGCCGCGACCTCCGCGCCCGGCGCGACCATCGCGACGGCGCAACCCGCGCCCAGCGCCTGCACCGCCTGCGCCAGCGCCGTCTCGGCGGTCGGCCCGAGGCACAGCACCGGGCCCCGGGGATGCAGGCTCAGGCGGTTGCTCTCGCCGGTGGGGCCGGGAAGCGTCTGCGGCGTCATGTCGAAGGCCGCGGTCTCCGACAGCGCCTTGCGCAGCAGCGCGCCTGCGCCGCCCAGCGCCTTGCGCAGCACCGGCACCCGGTCCGCGCGCGCCGCCCAGTTGCGCGCGTCGAGACCGGCCAGCGCCGCGGCCACGCGCGCCTGATCGACCGCCTCCGCCACCGGCGCCGCATGGGCGGCCGCCTTCGCCGTGCGCCGGAACCGCGTGAGGTAGAGCGGCCCGCCCGCCTTCGGCCCGGTGCCCGACAGCCCCTCGCCGCCGAAGGGCTGGCTGCCGACGATGGCCCCGATCTGGCTGCGGTTGACATAGGCGTTGCCGACGCGGATGCGCTCCATGATCTGCTGCACGCGGTCGTCGATGCGCGTGTGCAGGCCGAAGGTCAGGCCGTAGCCCTTGGCGTTGATCGCGTCGACGACCCCGTCGATCCCGCCGGCCCTGAAGGTCGCGACATGCAGCACGGGCCCGAAGATCTCGCGCTCGAGGTCGCCGATGCCGTTCACCGCGACCACGGCCGGCCGCGCGAAGGTCCCGACCGCGGGCACGGGCAGCGTCTTCAGCACCCGCCCCGCCCGCTCCTGCGCGGCGATGTAGGCGGCGATGCCCTCCTGCGCCTCGGCGTCGATCACCGGCGACACGTCCGTCGCGGCGTCCCACGGGTCGCCGACCGTCAGCGCGTCCATGGCGCCATGCAGCATCTCCAGCAGCCGGTCGCGCGCCTCCTCCTGCACATAGAGCATCCGCAGGGCCGAGCAGCGCTGGCCCGCCGACTGGAAGGACGAGATCACGATGTCGCGCACCGCCTGTTCGGTCAGGGCGGTGCTGTCGACGATCATGGCGTTCAGGCCGCCGGTCTCGGCGATCAGCACCGCATCCGGCCCGGCGTTCCGCGCCAGCGCCCTGTGGATGATCCGCGCCACCTCGGTCGATCCGGTGAAGCACACGCCCGCGATGCGCGGATCGCTGGTCAGCGGCCCGCCGACCGTGGGCCCGTCGCCGGGCAGCAGCTGCAGCGCGCCCTCCGGCAGCCCCGCCTCGCGCAGCAGCTCCACGGCGCGCGCCGCGATCAGCGGCGTCTGCTCGGCGGGCTTGGCCAGCACCGCGTTGCCCGCGGCCAGCGCGGCGGCGACCTGCCCGCTGAAGATCGCCAGCGGGAAGTTCCAGGGGCTGATGCAGACGAACACGCCGCGGGAGGCGCCGGGCTGCTCCGCCTCCAGCCGCTCGGCCTCGCCGGCGTAGTAGCGCAGGAAGTCCACCGCCTCGCGCACCTCGGCAATGCCGTCGGCCAGCGTCTTGCCCGCCTCGCGCGCGGCGATGGCGGTCAGTTCGGCGGTGTTGTCCTCGTAGAGGTCGGCGGCCCGGCGAAGGATCGCCGCGCGCTCGGCCACGGGGCGGGCGGACCAGTCCTCGAAGCCCGGCCCGGCCGCGTCCAGCGCCGCCGCCACCTCCCCGGCCGTCGCCTCGCGCACCGTCCCGATGACGCGCGCGCCGTCCGCCGGCGACAGCGCCTCGCGCGCCGGGCCCTTCGGGACCGGGGCCCCGGCCAGCATCGGCCCGGCGGTCCAGCGCGCATCCGCCCACGCCTCGCGCGCGGCGATCAGGGGCAGGATCGAGGCGGGCTCGTTGACGCGGAAGCCGCGGGAATTGCGGCGATCCGGCGCGAACAGCGCCCCGGGCGGGCGGATGGCGGGGTTGGCGATCCCGTCGCCCAGCGCCATCGCCTCGGCCACCGGATCGCGCGCGATCTCCGAAGACGGGATGGTCTTGTCGACGATCTGGTTCACGAAGGACGAATTCGCGCCGTTCTCCAGCAGGCGCCGGACAAGGTAGGCCAGCAGGTCGCGATGCGCGCCCACCGGCGCATAGATGCGGCAGCGCGTGCCCTCGGCCTGCCGGACGATGCCATGCACGGCTTCGCCCATGCCGTGCAGGCGCTGGAACTCGAAGCTGTCCTTGTCGTTGCCCGCCATCGCGACCACGGCGGCGCAGGTGTGGGCGTTGTGGGTGGCGAATTGCGGATAGATCCGGTCGCGCCGGTCCATCAGCATCTGCGCGCAGGCCATGTAGCTGACGTCGGTGTTGACCTTGCGGGTGAAGACCGGGAACCGCGCGACGCCCATCTCCTGCGCCAGCTTGATCTCGGTGTCCCAGTAGGCCCCCTTGACCAGCCGCACCATGATGCGGCGGTCCAGACGCCCGGCGAGGTCGTGCAGGTGCTCGATCACCGGCGCGGCGCGGCAGCCATAGGCCTGCACCACCACGCCGAAGCCGTCCCAGCCCTTCAGGTCGCCATCGGACAGCAGCGCCTCGATCACGTCCATCGACAGGTCGAGGCGGTCCTGCTCCTCGGCGTCGATGTTGAAGCCGATCCCGGCCTTCGCCGCCTGCCGCGCCAGCTGGCGCGCCCGCGGCGCCAGCTCGGCCATCACCGTCTCGCGGTGGGTGTATTCATAGCGCGGATGCAGCGCCGACAGCTTGACCGAGATGCCGGGGCTGGTCCGCACCTCGCCCCTCGCGTGTTTCGCGATGGCCTCGATCGCCCGCGCATAGGCCGTCTGGTAGCGCAGGGCGTCGGCGTCGGTGCGCGCGGCCTCGCCCAGCATGTCGTAGGAGTAGGTGTAGCCCTTCCTCTCCAGCTCGCGTGCGTTCTTCAGCCCCTCCCCGATGGTCTGGCCCAGCACGAACTGGCGGCCGAGGATCTTCATCGACTGGCTGACCGCGGCGCGCACCACCGGCTCGCCCAGCCGGCGCACCAGCCCGCGCAGCGCCGCGGCCGGGCGCTTCGGGTCTGCGTCCAGGACCCTGCCGGTCAGCATCAGCGCCCAGGTCGAGGCGTTCACCAGCGAGGACGCGGACTTCCCCAGATGCGCGCCCCAGTCGGAGGGTTCGATCTTGTCGTGGATCAGGTCGTCGATGGTCTCGGCGTCCGGCACGCGCAGCAGCGCCTCGGCCAGGCACATCAGCCCGACGCCCTCCTCGGTCGACAGCCCGTACTCCGCGAGGAACGCCTCCATCATCGAAGGCGAGGTCTCCCTGCGGACCCGGTCGACGTAGCCCGCGCCCGCTGCGGCGATCTTCGCCCGCTCGGCGTCCGACAGCCTGATGCGCTTGAGCAGCCCGCGCACCACGTCGGCTTCGTCGGCGCTGTAATATTCGCGGATGCGCGCCCTGAATTTCCCGACCTCGTCACGACTCGGGAACTTGTATTCATTCATGACGCCCTCCGATCGACTTCGCTGGCTGCTCTCCCGGTTCAGCTGTCGCTGAGGCAGGCGACCGGCCCTTATCCCATTCACTTCGGGTCGGGTCGTTGTCGCGGACTGCAATCCGTTGCCTGTCATCAGAACGCGTCCGTCCCACCGCGTCAACCGTGAACCTGTCCCCGCCGCGATGCGCGCGCCGCGGGGCCGCCGGCCCTCGGTGCGGCGGTCGCCCGGGCGGGGGCGCCGCGCAGGCAGGGGCCGGCCCTTGCGTCCCTGCGGCGACGCGACAAGGGGCGCGGGCGGACGCGGATGGCGCAGGCCGTCGCGCCGCGCCCCGCGCGCGCCGGAAGCGCCGATGGCGGGGATCGGCGCCTCGACCGTCTCCGGCATGAAGCCCAACTGCGCGACCACGAAGGACGGCGCGCGGCCCGGCTTCACCACGCGGGCCAGCGACCGGGCCGCCGCCTCGGCCGTGACCGGTTCGGCGCTCGCGAAGATGGCCCCGCGCCGGATGCGGAACCGGCGCGTCCGGCCGTCGGGGTCGGCGCTCCAGCGTTCCGCAAGCCCGGGAACCACTGCGCCCGGCCGCCCGGGGTCGAGCTCGATCAGCGTGTCGCAGAGGTTGTCCATCGCCTCCGTGCCGCCGGACTCGAACCATTCCGCGGGATCGGGGGAGGTGATGTGGTCGAGACGGTCGGCGACGACGGGCGTGTCCGGCGGCGTGTCCGACGGCGTGTCGGCCGCGGCGCGCGCCCCGAGCCCCGA
>DAIPIU010000083.1:7552-9960 GCA_036770645.1 Rubrimonas sp.
GCCCCGAGCCCCGAACCCCGGGCATCAGCGCCGCGACGACCGCCGCCAGCCGCAGCCACCCCCATCGCTTCCGGCTGCCCGGGTCGCCCCTGCGGCGATCGCCCATGACGGGGGACCAGCCCTGCATCATGCATGGCGGGGCCGAAAGCGCGGGGGATGGCGCGTCCGGGCGGTTCGGGGGAGAGGGGGCGGCGCGGGCGCCGGATCAGTCGTCCAGATCGAGGAAATCCCCGAGGTCGATCTCCCCGCGGTCGGTCAGCAGGCCGACCGCCGCGCCGGCGGCCGCGCCGACCAGCGCGCCCCCGACGACCGAGCCGTCGGTGACGCCGGCGGTGGCGGCGCCGAGGCCCGCCCCGATGGCGGCGCCGCTGACGCCGCGCTCGCGCGGCGAGCCGCCGCAGGCGGCGAGGGACAGGACGGCGACGGCGAGAAGGGCGGCGCGCATGGACATGGTCTTCCCCATCTTGTGCTTGACGGCTCGCCCGCTGGCGATCACCTGCCGGGAAAACGCGGCGGGGCGCTGTCCATTCCATCACGACCGCGCGACGGGAGGATTGCGATGCGCATCGGATCTGACACGCCTGCGGTGGTGACCGGCGCGGCCAGCGGGCTGGGCGAGGCGACGGCGCGCGCGCTGGCGGCGGCGGGGGCGCCGGTGGCGCTGCTCGACCGCGACGCCGCGCGCGGGGCGGCAGTGGCGGCCGGGATCGGCGGGCTGTTTCTCGAGACCGACGTCACCGACGACGCCAGCGTCGCGGCGGCGCTGGCGGCGGCCGGCGCCGCGCACGGGCCGGCGCGCATCGCCGTCAACTGCGCCGGGATCGCCCCGGCGGCGAAGATCGTCGGCCGCGAGGGCGCGCATCCGATGGCGCTGTTCGAGCGGGTGCTGGCGGTCAATCTCGGCGGCACGATGCGGGTGATGGCGCAGGCGGCGGCCGCCATGGCGCAGGCCGCGCCGCTGGGCGACGACGGCGAGCGGGGCGTGATCGTCAACACCGCCTCGATCGCGGCCTATGAGGGGCAGATGGGCCAGGCCGCCTATGCCGCGTCAAAGGGCGGCGTGGCGGCCCTGACGCTGCCGGCCGCGCGCGACCTCGCGCGGCTGGGCATCCGCGTCGCCGCCATCGCGCCCGGCCTGTTCGGCACGCCGATGCTGCGCGGCCTGCCGCCGGAGGTCCAGGACAGCCTGTCGGCGCAGGTGCCCTTTCCCGCGCGCCTCGGCGATCCGGAGGAATACGCCGCCGCGGTGCTGTTCATCGTCGGCGCGCCCTACCTCAACGGCAGCGTGCTGCGCCTCGACGGCGGCCTGCGCATGGGGCCGCGCTGAGCCGCGGCGCCCGGCCCCTTCGGCCGGACGGCAGGGCCGCGGCCGTCGCAACCCTGCCCCATGCGCCCGTGCGGCGCGCGCGAAGCGCGGGCGCCCGGTGGCGGACAGGCGTTCCGCCGCGCCCGGTCCCGCGCCGCATGCGCCCGGTCCGGCCGGGGCGGATCGCGCGCCAGCGCACGAAACATGCTTAATAGCTAAAGTTTTAGCCGAAATCGCCCAATGAATTCAAATGTCCCGAGTGGGGACAGCGCAGACGCCGCGCGCCGACGCCGATCGGGCTCGCACGGCCGCCGGTCCGGGCACCGGTCCGGGCGCCGGTCCGGGCGCCGTCCCCGGGCAGGGAATCCGCGAAAGGCGGGAATGATCGCGTCCCGCGGAGCGGCCTCCCGCGCGGACGGACCCGGCCGCGTTCCGGCCCCCCGACACGCCCCCGGGGCGCGCGGCTTGCCCGCCCTGCCCCGCCCCGCTACCACGGCGGGCGACGCCCTGCGGAGGCCCTCCCGATGACCGAACTCAACGCCCTGACCATCGCCGAGGCCCGGGCCGGCCTGCGCCGGGGCGAATACGGCGCGCGCGAGCTCGCCGAGGCCTGCCTGCGCGCCATCGACGCCGCCGACGCGCTGAACGCGGTCGTCACGAAGACGCCGGAGCGCGCGCTGGCGATGGCCGATGCCGCCGACGCGCGGCTGCGCGCAGGGTCCGCGCCGGACCTGTGCGGCATCCCGCTGGGCATCAAGGACCTGTTCTGCACCGAAGGCGTGCGCAGCCAGGCGGCCTCGGACATCCTGCGTGGCTTCGTGCCGCCCTATGAAAGCACCGTCACCGCGAAGCTGTGGGCGGATGGGGCGGTGATGCTCGGCAAGCTGAACATGGACGAATTCGCCATGGGCAGCAGCAACGAGACCTCCTGCTATGGCCCGGTGGCCTCGCCCTGGCGGCGGGCGGGCGAGAACCGGCCGCTCACGCCCGGCGGATCGTCGGGGGGCTCGGCGGCGGCGGTGAGCGCCGATTTGTGCCTCGGCGCGACCGGCACCGACACCGGCGGCTCGATCCGCCAGCCCGCGGCCTTCACCGGCATCGT
>DAIPIU010000025.1:0-40269 GCA_036770645.1 Rubrimonas sp.
ACCTCGACGCGGGTGCCGCGGCCCGGCGCGCTGGTCAGCGTCAGCGTGCCGCCATGCAGCTCGACCAGCGACCTCACCAGCGGCAGGCCGAGCCCCGTCCCCTCGAGGTATTCCCGCCGGGCGATGCTGCGCACCTGTTCGAAGGGCAGCATGGCGCGCGCAGCGTCCTCGGGCGTCATGCCGATGCCGGTGTCCTCGACGGCGATCAGCACGCAACCCTCGGCGGCCCCCCATGACAGCGTGACCGAGCCCGTCTCGGTGAACTTGACCGCGTTCGACAGAAGATTCAGCAGGATCTGCTTCAGCCGCCGTGGCTCGCCCGAGACCGGGGGCAGGGGGCTGGCCGGCGGGACAAGCCGCAGCGCGAGGCCCTTGGCCTGCGCCTGCACGCGCACCAGCCCCGCCGCCTCGCGCGCCAAAGCGTCCAGATCGACCGCGCTGCGGTCGAGCTCCATGCGTCCCGCCTCGATCTTCGACATGTCCAGGATATCGACGATCAGCGACAGCAGGAACTCGCCGGCCTGTTTCACGAGGCCTGCGTATTCAAGGTATTTCGGCGCGAGCGGCCCGTGCGCCTCGACCCGCATCAGCTCCGACAGGCCGATCACGGCATTCAGCGGCGTGCGCAGCTCGTGGCTCATGTTGGCGAGAAAGCGGGACCGCGCCGCCAGCGCGTCCTCGGCGCGTTCGCGCGCCTCGTCCAGGGCGCGCTGCAGCAGCACCAGCACGGTGATGTCGACATGCACGCCGACATGGCCGCCGTCCGGGGTCCGCGTCTCGGACACGAGCAGGTGCCGCCCCTCGCTGGTGACCACCTGGAACGGTCCGTCCGGCGCGCGGTGGCGGCGCAGCCGCTCCTGCACCCACTCCTCGCCCTTCGGTTCGCCCCCGTCGGCCAGCGCCCGCGCGGCGCAGGCGCGCACGAGATCCTCGAACCGCATGCCCGGCCTGGCCGCATCGACGTTGTGGGGATAGAGTTCCTGGTAGCGCTGGTTGCAGATCAGTACCCGGTCGGCCGCGTCGCACATCATGAAGCCGACCGGCACCGCAGCGATGGCCCCGAGCAGCCGCAGTTCGGACAGCTTGCGCGCGGTGATGTCGGTTCGCACGAGGGCCGTGCCGCCTTCGGCCGTGCGGGTTTCGGTGATCTCGACCCAGCTTCCGTTGGACAGCCGCAGCTCCAGCGGCCTTCCGTCCGCGCGGCGATGATGCGCCAGCCTCCGCGCCACATGGGCTTCCGCATCGCGCCGCGCCAGCTCGTCCGCGTAATGCCCGTATTCCTGCGTGGCGCGCACCAGGTCCTCGAAGGTCGCGCCGATGCGATGGCGTGGATCGCCCGTGCGCACCATGAAGTCCTTGTAGTGGGTGTTGCACAGCGCCAGCCGGTCCTCGGCGTCGAACAGGGCGAAGCCGGCCCCCATCGCCTCGATCCCGTCGCGCAGACGCATCTCGCTCAGGCGGCGCGCGGTGATGTCGCGCGCGACGAGCACGACGCCCCCTTCGCTGGTCCGGCGCTCGGTCACCTCGATCCAGCGACCGTCCGCGGTCCGCTGCTCGAACGGCGCGCCGTCCGCGGCGCGGTGGCGCGCGAGCCGCTTCTCGCGGAAGGCAGCCCCCCCGGACCCTCCCGGCACATCGGCGAAATGCCCGCCGGCGAGCGCAGCGTCGAGGATCGCGGCATAGGACGTGCCGAGCGCGAGGTCCCCGCCCCAGAACTGCTCGATGTCTTGGCGATAGGTTGCGTTGCACAGCGCCAGCCGATCCTCGGCGTCGAACAGGGCGAAGGCGTCGGCCATCGCCTCGATGCCGTCGCGCAGCCGCGCCTCGCTCAGCTTGCGCTCGGTGACGTCGTTCTGCACCAGCACGATGCCGCCCTCGCCCGTGCGCCGCTCGATGATCTCGTCCCAGCGTTCCGGCGCGGTCTTGACCTCGAGCGGGCAGCCATCGGCCGCGCGATGGTGCGCGATGCGCATCGCGAGGAACCCGCCGGGGTCCGCGAGCGCCCGCGGATCGGGGTAGTGGCCGGTCTCCAGCGTTGCGGTCACGATGTCCGCAAAGGTCGCGCCCAGGCGATGGCGCGGGTCGCCGCTGCGCTTCATCACCCGACCGTAGGCGGTATTGCACAGCACGAGGCGGTCCTCGGAATCGAACAGCGCGAAGCCGCCGCACATCGCCTCGATGCCGTCGTGCAGGCGCATTTCGGACAGCTTGCGCGCGGTGATGTCGGTGCGCGAAAGCGCGACGCCGCCCTCCGCGGTGCGTCGCTCGACGATTTCGACCCAGCGCCCGCCCGAGATCGCCTGCTCGAAGGGCTCGCCGTCGGCGGCGCGGTGGCGGGCCATGCGGAGGGCGACGAAGGCCTCGGGATCGTCGCGCGCCAGCGGATCGGCATAGAGGCCGCCCGCCACCCAGCCGCGCACCAGCGCCTCGAAATCGGCGCAGTCGAATCGCGTGCGGTCGGCCAGCGAATCGGACAGGCCGGCATAGGCGCTGTTGCACAGCACGAGCCGGTCCTCGGCGTCGAACAGCGCGAAACCCGCGCCCATCGCCTCGACGCCATCGCGCAGCCGCTGCTCGGCCCGGGCGCGGGCGAGCTCGGCCTCGCGCTCGGCGGTCACGTCGCTGGCCGTGCCGCGCCAGGCGGTCACGCGGCCCGACGCATCGCGCAGAGGCGCGCCGCTGATGCGTGTCCATCGCCGCACCCCAAGTTCGTCGCGGATCGCATAGACAACGTCCCGGAAGGCCTGCCCCGCACGGATCCCTGCCGTGAAACCCGTCCAGTCGAACGGGTGCTCCGGGTCGCCCCGCTCGGCGCCGATCTCGTCCCGTGCGCGTCCGATGAAGGTGTCCGGCGAGAAGCTTCCGCCATGCGCGAAGCCGCCCGAGAACCCCGTGAACCGGCCCTGCGGATCGGTTTCCCAGAACCAGTCGCTGGTCGCGGACAGGATGTGGGCCAGCCGGGCCTCGGACGCCGCCTGCGCACCCAGCGCCTCTTGCAGCGCGCCATTGGCTCGCCGCAGCGCCCCGGCGTCCTCGATGTGCTGCAGTTCGACCCCGATGCGGTCGGCCAGAGCGCGCATCGCCGGCTCGACGGCGCGCGAATCGGGCAGGGGGTCGCGCGTCACGAGGGCGATCAGGCCGCGGGTCCGGCCGTGGCGGTCGCGGATCGGTGCGCCCGCGTAGCCGCGGGCCCCGAGTTCGGCCAGCATCGGGTCGTGGGGAAACAGCGCGGCGACGCCGTCGCGGATCACGCAGGACTTCCCGGCCGCGATGTCGGCGCAGGGCGTCCCGGCGAGCGCATAGCGCGCAAGACGCAGCGGTTTGCCTGCGCGCCAGGACCATTTGCTCTCGACCGCGGCCCTGTCCGCCGTCAGCAGACCGACGATGGCGGCCTCGGCCCCCAGAGCCTCGCCCAGCAGCGGCGCCGCGCGCGCGATGAGGTCGGCCCCGGATGCGGCGCCCAGCGCCTCGACCACGCGCGCCAGCAGCCCGTCGCCCGGCCGTGCGCCGAGCGGGGGGGCGGTGAGGTCGATCTCGGCGCCGTCTCGGATCATGGGCTGCCGTGGCGGTTTGCGATGAGAGAGCGGGGCGTCGCACAAGCTACGATCGAACGCCTTTGACTCACGCTACCTTGCTGTGCGCTGCGGCGCCACCTCCGGCGCGCCGCGCAGGGCCGCGGCGATGATGGCGCGCGCACCCGGCGCAGGCAGGGCGCGAAAGGGCAGGGGGCGGCAGACCTGGATCGCCGCCGCGCCGACCCGCGCGGTCAGGGCGCCGTTCACGAGCCCCTCGCCGAACCGGCGCGACAGCTTCGCGAGCACCCCGCCGCCCAGCGCCGGCCCGGCCAGATCGTCCGCCATCGCCACGAAACCGGTGGCGGCCAGATGGCCGGCCACGGCCCTGAACAGCCGCCAGGATCCCGCCCAGCCCGCCCGGCCGCCATAGATCTGCGCGATGGCGCGGATCATGCGCAGGTTGATCGCAAGCGCCGCAAGGACATCGATCAGCGCCATCGGAACGAAGGCCGTGACGCCGGCCACCATGCGCGCGGCGCGGCCGGCCTCGGCCTCTGCGCGGGCGTCGAGCCCGGCCATCAGCGCGCGCTCGGCCGCGTCGACCAGCGCGCCCGCGTCGATCCGGTCGGCCTCGCGCGCCGCGAGGTCGGCCAGCGCCCACTGCAGATCGGCGCGCCCGGCATAGAGCTGGCGCAGCCGTTGCAGCGCCGCCGCCGCCCCCGCGCGGTCGCCGGCCCGCAACGCGGTCTCGATGGCGGCGCGCACGGCGTCCAGCCGCGCCAGCCGCGCGGTCGCGGCGATCTCGCCCGCGATGAAGGCGACCAGCCCGAGGGCCGCAACCGCCGCGAGCGCCCCCGCGACGGTCCCGAGCGCCGCGCTGCGTGCCAGCAGGGCCGCGGCCCAGTCCCAGAGCGCCACCGACAGGGCCAGCCCCGCAAGCCCGGCGACAGACCCCCAAACCAGACGCCAGAACGGGCTGCGCCGTCCCGAGGCCGCGCGCAGCGCTCGCAGCGCGGCGGGTGTGGGCGCGGGCGCATCGGCATCCGGCGGCTGCGGCGCGTCGGCCGGGGACGGGCCGGCCTGCCCGAGCGCCGGGTCGTCGCCCTCGAACAGCACTGGGCCGCGCCGGCGCTGCGCCACGCGCCGTTCGGCGTCGACCGCGATTTCGAACGGGGCGGTCATGTGAGCCGGTCTCCGATCAGGAACTCGAGCGCGCGGTCCAGCCGCAGATGCGGCGGCCCGTCGCCGGGGCGCCCGCCCGGCGGGGGCGGCAGGAAGTCCATCACCCGCAAATCGCCCCCCAGCCAGCCCCGGCCGCGCGCCGCATCGGGCCCGGCCTCGGCGAGCAGGCGTTCGGGATCGTCGGGCAGGTCGCCCGGGTGCAGCACAGCCTCCCGGCCCGTCGATGCCAGCCTGCCGCGCACGCAGGGGATGTCCTCGCCATTGCGCTGCACGGTCTGCTCGGCGGTGGCGCGCAGGCCGGCGATGGCCATGGCCTCGACCCGCGCGCCGCGAAAGGCCGCCCTCGCCGCGCTGTCTCGCAGCAGCGCCGACAGGATCGCCTGCATTCGGGCGTGCTGGTCGTGGTGGACATGGTCTGCCTTGGTGGCGGCGAACAGGACGCGTTCGACCCGCCTCGCGCCCAGCAGCCGCCCCAGCCAGCTCTGCGCCCCTGGGCGGAAGGCCGCCAGCACCCCGGTCATCGCCTCGCGCAGGTCGGCCACCGCGCCGGGCCCGCGGTCGAGCGCGCCAAGCAGGTCGACCAGCACCCCCTGCCGGTCGATCCGGGAAAAATGGTCGCGGAAGAACGGTTTGGCGACGCCCGAGCGATAGGCCTCGTAGCGGCGGCGGAACTCCTCGCGCAGGCTGCCGCGACCGCCGGCGCCGGGCGGCAGCGGCGCGAACGCCAGCAGCGGCGTGCCGGCAAGATCGCCGGGCATGAGGAAACGGCCGGGCGCGATGCCGGCCATGCCCTCGGCCCGGGCGGCCGCGAGATAGGCGGTGAAGCCGGCCGCAAGCGTTTGCGCCGCGGCTTCGTCATGCGTGGCGGCAAGGTCGGCCCCGCCGAGCGCGGCGCGGAAGTCCACCGCGAGCGGCGCGCGGCGCGGGGTCGCGGCCAGCGCCAGCGCCTGCGCCGACCACGCGGCGTAGTCGAGATCGAGCAGCCCGAGATCGAGCAGCCATTCCCCCGGATAGTCGACCACGTCGAGATGCAGCAGCGAGGCGCCGCCGAGACCCGCCAGAAGGCCCTTCGGACGATAGCGGATCGACAGGCGCAACTGCGCCGCGGCGGTCGTGCTGTCGGGCCAGCGCGGCTCGGCCCCCGACAGGGCCGCGCGATGGGCCTCGTAGGCGAAGCGCGGTGCGGCGCGGTCGGGCTGGGGGCGCAGGGCGACCGCCTCGATGCGGCCCTCCGCCTCGGCCGACAGCCCGCCCATGCGCCCGCGCGCCAGCAGCCCCGCCACCAGCGCCGTGATGAACACGGTCTTGCCGGATCGCGACAGCCCGGTCACGCCAAGCCGCAGCGTCGGCTCGAACAGCGCCTCGGACGCCGCATCGCGCGCGTCGGTGATCCCGCGCAGCATGTCGTCGATCAGTCCGCCCAGCACCCGCGCGTCTCCGCCACCGCGCTCCGTCCGGAGCCTGCTGCGCGCTCATATACCGGGAACCGCCCGAGGGGGAGTGCAGCCCGGCATCCGGGCCGTCGCCGGGCGGCGTCCGCGCTCAGGCGCGCGCACAGCGCGCCCCGCAGCGCCGGCGGGGCGCCGCCGCGATGGGTGTTCAGAGCGCGGGGGCCGCCGCTGCGCGTTCGGGCAGCGGCTCGCGCCGGATCAGGTTCATGTAGCTGCGCATCGTCACGTCCGCGGGCAGCGCCGAGCCCGTCGAGCAGGTCTGTTCCATCGTTCTCTGCGCCGCGTCGCTGAAGGGCACGCCGCAGGCGGCGAACACCTCCTCGGGGACGTAGTTCGACCAGCGGGCAAGCGTCACCGCCACGGTGCGCTCGACGCGCTCGCCCGATGGTCCGGCGACGCTCTCGATCAGCGACTGCTTCACGGTGCACACCGGCTCGCGACGGTTCAGCCGCGCGGCCATCCTGCATTCGCAGGCCCGAGTCAGGCCCGGCGCGGCGTCGACCTCGCGCATGCTGTAGAGACCGCCGACGAAAACGACCTTCTCCGGTTGCTCGTCCGGCGCGGCTTCCGCCTGCGCGGCGCCGGGCGCGATCACGCCGATCCAGGCCGCGACGGCGTCGCGGAAGTCGCGCACGCCTTCGCGCAGGGCGTTGCGGTAGGCGTTCGCAAGGCGCTCCTCGTGCAGCGCCGCCGCGTCGAGGTTGAGGTCGCAGATCGGCTCGAACGCCTGTCCGTCCGGCCAGATCGCCACGATGTCCCCGGCGCGGACCGGGTTGGCCAGCGCCTCGCGCTCGAAGCCGTGATGGGCGTAGACATCGGGCTCGGTGATGGTGGTGGCGTAGAAATACGTGACTGTGCCGACCGCGATGAGGCCGGCGATCGACAGCACGCGCGCAAGCGTGGACATGGCGTCACCGCGAGCAGCAACTCGTCCCGCACGGATAGTGCGTGGACGGACAGGCGAGCGCCACGGCCGGCAGCATGGCCACGGCGAAAGCAAGGGCGAGCATGCGCATCGGAGCACCTCCCGGTCACGGAATATTCATAGTCTATCACAACCGACGGTCGTTCAGGACCGATTCGCTCGCCGCTTCGACGGGGGACGGCGTTGCGCCGGGGCGGCGGGGATGCTTGGATTTGCGCGCCGCAGCACAGGGAGCGAACCGCCATGCCCAAGCGCCTGAACGTCAAGGACTATGTCCGCACCATCCCGGACTTTCCCCAGGAGGGGATCATGTTCCGCGACGTCACCACCCTGTTCGGCGACCCGCGGGGATTCCGCATGGCGATCGACCTGCTGCTGCACCCCTATGCCGGCCTGCGCATCGACAAGGTGGCGGCGCTCGAGGCGCGGGGCTTCATCCTCGGCGGCGCGGTGGCGCATCAGCTGTCGGTGGGCTTCGCCCCGATACGCAAGAAGGGCAAGCTGCCGTGGAAGACGATCAGCGAGGAATACCAGCTCGAGTATGGACAGGCGATCGTCGAGATCCATGAGGACGCCATCAAGCCCGGCGAAAGCGTGCTGATCGTCGACGACCTGCTGGCCACCGGCGGCACGGCCGAGGCCGGGATCCGGCTGGTCGAGCGGCTGGGCGGGGAGGTGGTGGGATGCGCCTTCGTGATCGACCTGCCCGAACTGGGCGGCCGGGCGCGGCTCGAGGCGCTGGGCGTGGACGTGCACGCGCTCTGCGCATTCGACGGGCACTGAGGGCGGCGCTTCGCCACGGCGCAGGCCGCGGCCCGGGGCGTCGAGACGGTGGCTCCGGGCGGGGTCGGCCAGCGGCGCCACCGCCGCGCCATTGGCCGGGGTGTCTCGGCCATCGAGGCGCACCGTGCCTGCGCCGCCTCCCCGATGCGCGACATGCAGGGGCGCCCCGGGCCCCCGGCGGCTCGGCGAAGCGGACATGCCCGTCGGCCGTGCCGGCGCCGCGCGGACCGACGCGCGTATGCCGGGGCCGCACGCCCGGCGTCGCGGTCCCGTCGCCCGGTTCGTGGATGAAGCGGGCCGCGAACTCCGTCCCGGCGCGTGGGCGAACTTGAGCCCTCGGGCGGTGCGGAGGCGCCCGCTCGGATGCGGATGATCCAGGCAACGCCGGAACACCATGCCGATGCCGCGCTCGCGCGGTTTCGGCCGGCTGGTCGGGCACGCCGAGAAGCATCCGGCGCGATAGGAATGTGGCTGTGGCCGAGGCGGTCGGCTGAAGGGTCAGCGCGGTGCGGGCGCCGGGAGTCCCGAACTTCGCGATCTCGGTGAATGTCGGCCCGATGCGCAGTTCGACCGGCAGCATCAGCGTCGTGAAGGCGATCCGGAAGAACGCCATGCGGAACGCGTGCTGGACGCCGACGATGGCATGAGCCGACAGAGGGGAGATGGCGAGCCTTCCGGTCGCGATGCCTCGCGCCATGACGAGGCTGCTCGGCATCCGCGGCGCAACGCGCATGCCGCAGACGCGACGGTCGGCGCCGCCCGGCGGTTCGCAAGGCACTGGCCGCCCGGCGCAGGCAGGACGGGCCGCCTTCACGGCGATCTCCCCGTTCGCGGTCCTGCGCCGACGGTCGCCGCGTCCGAGGTCCGCGAGGCGGCGTTCGGGGGCTCGCGGGCGATGCCCGGGTGACGCCCGGCAACCGCTGGACGCGGCGTTGCGGCCGTCGGGAAACTGGCGCGCCGCGCGCGGATGGGGTAGCAGGAAAGAAGCGCACACCGGGGAGGACCGGCCGATGACCACCTTCGACAATCGCGAAAAAGGCTTCGAGAACAAGTTCGCCCATGACGAGGCGCTGGCATTCAAGGTGCAGGCGCGGGCCACCAACCGCCTGCTGCTGTGGGCGGCGGGCGAGATGGGCAAGACCGGCGACGACGCGGTGGCCTACGCCAAGGAGCGTCTGGGAGACTGGCTGAAGCCGGGCGCGGGCGACATGATGGCGCGGATCGCCGCCGAGATCGCGGCCGTCAAGCCTGCCACGGGCGAGGGAGCGGTGCGGGCCAAATTCGCCGCGTTCATGACCGAAGCGCAGGCGCAGATCGCCTCGGAGGGCTGAGGCCGGTTGACGTTCCGGCCGCGCGGACGATCCTCCGCGCGGCCATGACCGCGCCGCTCACCCTTGTCTGGTTCAAACGCGACCTGCGCGCCGAGGACCATGCGCCGCTCGCCGCCGCCGCGGAGCGGGGGCGCGTTCTGCCGCTTTACATCGCCGAGCCGGGGCTCTGGGCGCAGCCGACCATGAGCGGGCGGCAATGGGCCTTCGTCGCCGAGGCGCTGGCGGCGCAGCGCGCCGATCTCGAGGCGCTGGGCGCGCCGCTGGCGGTGCGGACGGGCGAGGCGGTGGCGGTGCTGGAGGCGCTGCACGCGGCGCACGGCTTCGACGCGATCCATGCGCATCAGGAGACGGGCGACCTGTGGACCTTCGCCCGCGACCGGCGGGTGGGGGCCTGGGCGCGGGCGCGGGGCGTCGAGTTCCGGGAATGGCAGGCGGGCGGCGTGGTGCGGCGGCTGCGGTCGCGCGACGGCTGGGCCGCGGCCTGGGACCGGCGCATGGCCGAGGCCTGCGTCGCGGCGCCGGCGCTGCGGCCCGCCGACCCCGCGCCCGAGCCGGAGGCGATCCCCGCGGCGCGCGACCTCGGCCTCGCGCCCGACCCCTGCCCGGGGCGGCAGGCGGGGGGGCGGCGGGCGGCGCTTGCGGTGCTGGGGGGGTTCCTGACCGAGCGCGGGCGCGATTATCGCCGCGCCATGGCGTCGCCCGTCACCGGCTTCGACGCCTGCTCGCGGCTGTCGGCGCATCTGGCGTGGGGGACGATCAGCACGCGCGAGGCCGCGCAGGCGGGATGGGCGCGGGCCGCCGAGATCCGCCGCGAGGGTGCGGAACCGGGCTGGGCGGGGTCGGTGGACAGCTTCCTGTCGCGGCTGCACTGGCGCTGCCATTTCATGCAGAAGCTCGAGGACGAGCCGGAAATCGAGCGGCGCTGCATGCACCGCGCCTATGAGGGGCTGCGCGAGGGCGACCACGACCCTGAGAGGCTGGCGGTCTGGGCGGAAGGGCGGACCGGGCTGCCCTTCGTCGACGCCTGCCTGCGGGCGCTGGCGGCGACGGGGTGGATGAACTTCCGCATGCGCTCGATGCTGACGGCCTTCGCGGCCTATCACCTGTGGCTTGACTGGCGGGCCTTCGGGCCGCAGCTGGCGCGGTGGTTCACCGATTACGAGCCCGGCATCCATTTCAGCCAGCTGCAGATGCAGTCCGGCGTGACCGGCATCAACACCACGCGCGTCTACAACCCGGTGAAGCAGTCGCACGATCAGGATCCCGAGGGCGTGTTCATCCGCCGCTGGGTCCCGGAACTGGCGGGCCTGCCGACGCCCTTCCTGCACGAGCCGTGGCGCGCCCCGCCGGAGGCGCTGGCGGCGGCGGGCGTGCGGCTCGACGGCAGCTATCCGCGCCCGGTGGTGGACCACGAGGCCGCGGCGCGGGTGGCCAAGGCGCGGGTGCATGCGGTGCGACGGGGCGAGGCGTTCCGGGTCGAGAAGGCGGCGGTGATGGCGAAGCACGCCAGCCGCAAGCCGGGGCGCGACGGGTTCCCCAAGCGCGCGCAGCCCGACGGTCGGCAGGGGGCGTTCGAGTTCTGAGATGGCGAAGATGGTCCGCAAGGGCGACCTGCCGAGCAAGCCCTGCGCCGCCTGCGGGCGGCCCTTCGCGTGGCGCAAGAAGTGGGAGAAGGTCTGGGACGAGGTGCGGTTCTGTTCGGACCGCTGCCGCCGCGAGGGCAAGGGGGCGGCGCGGGCGAAGGGCTGACGCTGCGCTGGCGGAAACCCGCCGCAGCCCGCGCGCCCGATGCCTGCCGGTCCGGTGGCGCGGAGCGCGGCGTCGGGGCAGGGGCGCGGTGCGGCCCGGCGGGCCCGGCGCGGCGGTCGGTCTGACCGGATCGGGGCAGGCGCGCGGATTCCGCGCTGTCCCCAGTGGGGACATCTGAAAAGATTGGCAGAATTTAGATACAATTTTACCGGTCGTGGCCGAGCCCGCGGAGCCGGCCGATCCCGGTCGATCCGGGGGCGCGCTGAAATCCATGAAGCGGGCCAATGCCGTGCGGGCGGCCGGATGCGGATGCGCGCCCAGCGCCCGGTCGCGGCATCGCGCCAGAGCCTCCATCCGCCCATGTCAGCAGTTCCGCGCTGTGGCGCGCAGGGCGACGGCCGGCCCGGTCGCCTACAGGGGGCGGCGCGGGAGGGCCGCAGCCCGTCTCAGCGCCCGCCCTTGCGCCGCGCCTTGGCGGCGGCGACGCGGCCCGCGCCGGGGCGGCGGCCGGACGGCCCGCCCCGCGGGCTGCGCGCGGCGCCCCCCATGCGCCCGCCGCCCTCGGCCTCGAGCAGCTCGAAGCGCAGGCCGCCGGTGACAGGCACGGCCTCGAGCAGCCGCACGCGCGCGCGGGCGCCGACGCCGATGCTGCGCCCCGTGCGCTCCCCGGTCAGGGTCTGGGCGGCGGGGTCGAAGCGCCAGTATTCGCGGCCGAGCGAGGAGACCGGCACGATGCCGTCCGCGCCGGTCTCGTCGAGCTTCACGAACAGCCCGAAGCGCGCCACGCCCGAGACGCGCCCCTCGAACTCGGCCCCCTCGCGCTCGGCCAGATAGGCGGCGAGGTAGCGGTCGGTGGTGTCGCGCTCGGCCTCCATGGCGCGGCGCTCGGTGCGGCTGATGTGTTCGGCCGCGTCCTCCAGCCCCTCGGCCTCCTCGGGCGTCTGGCCGTCGCGGCCCCAAGCGTGCGCGGCGATCAGCGCCCGGTGCACCGCGAGATCGGCATAGCGGCGGATGGGCGAGGTGAAATGGGCGTAGGCGCGCAGCGCCAGCCCGAAATGGCCCAAGGGGCGGGTGGTGTAATAGGCCTGCGTCTGGGCGCGCAGCACGCCGAGGTTCACGAATTCGGCGAAGTCGCCCCCGGCCGCCGCATCCAGCAGCGCGTTGAGGTGGCGGGTCTGGAGCACCTGGCCCTTGGCCAGCGTCAGGCCCGCGCTTTCCACCTGCTCGCGCAGGGCCTCGAGCTTTTCCGGGCTCGGCTCCTCGTGGACGCGGTAGATGAGGGGGCGGCGCCTGCCCTCCAGCGTCTCGGCGGCGCAGACATTGGCGAGGATCATGAACTCCTCGATCAGCCGGTGCGCGTCGAAGCGCTCGCGCAGCCGCACGGCGGTCACGCGGCCCTCGGCGTCGAGCTCGATTCGCCGCTCGGGCAGGTCGAGGTGCAGCGGCGCGCGGGCCTCGCGCGCCGGCCAGACGCAGCGGAAGGCGGCGAACAGGCGGCGCACGGCCTCAGCCACCTCGGGCGAGGGGCCTTCGCCGCCGTCCTCGATGGCCTGCGCGGCCTCGTAGGTCAGCGAGGCGGCGGAGCGCATCATGGCGCGCGCGAAACGGTGGCCGCGCTTGACGCCATCCGCGCCCAGCACGATGCGCGCCGCAACCACCGGGCGGTTCACGCCCTCGTGCAGCGAGCAGAGGTCGCCCGACAGCGATTCGGGCAGCATGGGCACCACGCGGTCGGGGAAATAGGCGGAATTGCCCCGGCGGCGCGCCTCTCGGTCGAGCGCGCTGTCGGGACGGACGTAATGCGCGACATCGGCGATGGCGACCCAGACCACCCAGCCGCCGGGGTTTGCCGGGTCCTCGTCGGGCAGGGCGCAGACGGCGTCGTCATGGTCGCGCGCGTCGGCGGGGTCGATGGTCAGCAGCGGCAGGCCGCGCAGGTCCTCGCGGCCCTCCATGGGGGCGGGGCGGGCGGCCTCGGCCTCGGCCAGCGCGGCCTCGGGGAAGGCCACCGGCAGGCCGTGCTGGTGGATGGCGATCAGCGACACGCAGCGCGGGGCGGAGGGGTCGCCGAGGCGCGCGACGATGCGGCCGCGGCGCAGGCCCAGGCGCGGCGCGCCGACGGGTTCGGCCTCGACCAGCTCGCCGTCCTCGGCGCCGCCGGCGTCGTGGCGTTCGATGCGCCATTCGTCCGCGCCCTTCTCGACCGGGATCAGCCGGCCCCAGCCGCCGCGATCGTCGCCGCCGAGGCGGAACACGCCCAGCGTGCGGCGCGGGCCGGAGACCAGCTTGCGGATCGGGCGTGCCTCGTAATGCGGCCCGTCCCCCTCGTGCACGGGGTGGAGCTTGGCCAGCACCCGGTCGCCCTCGCCCAGCGCCGGCTCGCCGGGGCGCTGGACGACGCGGATCGGCGGGGGCGGGCCGGCACCGTCCCAGTCATGCGGGCTGGCCGTGGGCTCGCCCTCCGCGTCGGGCGGGCCGACCACCAGCACGGCGACGGGGGGCAGGTGACCGGGCGGGCGGTGGCGGCCGCCGCGCTTCTCGACCGCGCCCTCCTCGGCCATCTCGCGCAGCAGGCGCTTGAGTTCTACGCGCGCGGCCCCGCTGACGCCGAAGGCGCGCGCGATGTCGCGCTTGGCGGCCTTGTCGGGGTTGTCGCGGATCCAGGCGAGGATCGCCGCCTTGTCGGGCAGGGTCATGGCGCAGCCCTAGCACGCGGCGGGGCGGCGGCATACCGCCCGCTCACGGCGCGGGCCGGTCGGCGAGCGCCTCGAAGAACGCCTCGACCGCGCGGGTGGCGGAGAAATCCTGGCTTGTCTCGCCCAGCAGCGCGCCGCCGAGGCGGAAGGGCCGCGAACCCGGCCAGGTGTGCCCGCCCCCCTCGACGACGTAGTGCACCAGCGGCGCGGCGCAGCCGGTGTGGTCGCGGCGCAGCGCGGTGGTCCCGTCGGTCGGGTCGCGGTCGGGCAGGGCGGTCTGCTCCACGCCGTCGCAGCGGTTGCGGGCGGAGAGCAGCGCCATCGTCTGATCGATGGAGCGCACCCGGCCGCGGTCGCGCACGAAGGGCGAGGGGCCGCCGATGCGCCCGCCTTCGGGCGGCACGATGCCGTCCGCGGTGCCGTGGATCACCAGCGTCGGCACGGGCGGGCCCTCGGGGTCGCAGTCCAGCCCCTCGGGCAGGGCGGCGATGGCCACCGCCGCGCCGGCGATGAGGTCGGGGGCGTCGCAGACCACACGCAGCGCCATCATGCCGCCGATGGAGGGGCCGGCGACGAACACGCGGGACGGATCGGCCATGCCCTCGGCCGCCAGCCGGCCGACCAGCGCGCGCAGGAAGCCCAGGTCGTCGGCCGTGTCGCAGGGCCGCGACCCGCAGCGCCGCCCGTCGTTCCAGTTGCCCTCCGCCTCGGGCCACAGCACCGCCCAGCCGCGCGCGGCGAGGCCGACATTCGCCCGGCGGCGGATGATCGAGGCCCCGCCTATGCCGCCATGCAGCGCGATCAGCACGGGCGCGTCGCGCAGGCCGGGAGCGGCGTCGAGGATGGCGGTCCGCGCGAGGCCGTCATGGAGGATCTCGACGCGGCGGCTTTCGAATGCCGCGGCGGCGCCGGCGAGAAGGCACAGCATCAGGGCGAGGGCGCAGCGCATGGGGCGGTATCCGGACAACGACACGGGCGTGACATAGCCCGCGGGGCCGCGCCGTCCCGCCCGCTCAGCCCTCGCCGTCCGCAGCCGTCGCGCGGCGCGGCTTCGGCGCCGCGGGTTTCGCCCTGCCCTTCGCCGCGGCCTTCGCCTTCGGCTTGGCGGCGGCCTTCGCCTTCGGCGCGGCCCCGTCGGGCTTCGCCTTCGCGGCCTTCGCCTTCGCGGCCTTCGTCTTCGGGGCCTTGGCGGCGATCAGGGGCAGGGCGGCCTCGAGCGTCGCCGCCTCGGGGGCCATGTCCTTGGGCAGCGTGGCATTGACCTTGCCCCATTTGACGTAGGGGCCGTAGCGGCCGGCATGCAGTTCGACCGGGCCGCCGTCGGGGTGTTCCCCCAGGCTGCGCAGGGGGGCGGCCGCCGCGCCCCGGCGCGCGCCGCCGGCGCGCTTGGCCGCCAGCAGGTCGACGGCGCGGTTCATGCCGATCTCGAACACCTCCGCCGCCTCGCGCAGATTGGCGTAGGTCTTGCCGTGCTTGACGAAGGGGCCGAAGCGGCCGATGCCGGCCTCGACCGGCTCGCCGTCCTCGGGGTGCGGGCCGATCAGCCGCGGCAGCGCCAGCAGCGACAGCGCCTGATCCAGCGTCAGGGCGTCGGCGCCCATGCCCTTCGGGATCGAGGACCGCTTGGGTTTCGCCGCGCCCTCCGCGCCCTCGCCGAGCTGGACATAGGGTCCGAACCGGCCGAGGCGCAGCGTCACCGGCAGGCCGGTCTCGGGATCGGCGCCCAGCAGCCGCCCGTCGCCCGCGGCGTCGGCCGGCCCGTCCTGCTCGCCGCCCAGGGGCCGGGTGAACTTGCACTCGGGATAGTTCGAGCAGCCGATGAAGGCCCCGAACTTGCCGGTCTTGAGGCCCAGCCGCCCGCTGCCGCAGGCGCGGCACCGGCGCGCGTCGGTGCCGTCGCCGGCGTCGGGGAACAGGTGCGGCCCCAGCGCCTCGTCGATGCGGTCGATGACCTCCGAGATGCGCAGCTCTGCCGTGTCTCCCACCGCGGCCGAGAACTCGTCCCAGAAGCGCCGCAGCAGCGCCTTCCAGTCGGCGCGCCCGCCCGAGACCTCGTCGAGCTCCTCCTCCAGCGCCGCCGTGAAATCGTATTCGACGTAGCGGCGGAAGTAGCTTTCGAGGAAGGCCGTCACCAGCCGCCCCTTGTCCTCGGGGATCAGGCGGTTCTTGTCCTTGCGGACGTAGTCGCGGGACTGGATGGTGTCGATGATGCTCGCATAGGTGCTGGGCCGGCCGATCCCCAGCTCCTCCATGCGCTTGACCAGCGTGGCCTCGGTGTAGCGCGGCGGGGGCTGGGTGTGGCTCTGCGTCGCGAGGATCGCGCCGTCGCCGGCGACGACATTGGCGGGCGGGGCGGCGTCGTCGTCGAGCACCGCGTCCCCGGCCCCGCCGGCGGCGAGCAGGCGGCGGTATTCCTCCCACAGCCCCGAGACGCGCAGCGCGGGCTTGAGCGCCGGCTCGCCCGCGGCGATGGCGGGCAGGCGGGCGCCGTCCTCGCCGTCGTCGTCGTCGCGCCCCTCGTCGTAGACGCGCAGGAAGCCGTCGAACCTGACCACCTGCCCGGTGGCGCGCAGGCCCACGGCCTTGTCGGCGCTCTCGATCTCGACCGTGGTGCGTTCGAGCCGCGCGGCCTCCATCTGGCTGGCGATGGTGCGTTTCCAGACCAGCTCGTAGAGGCGGCGCTGGTCGGGCTCGAGCCCGCCCGCCGCATCGGGGCCCCGGTCCATGTCGGTGGGGCGGATGCACTCATGCGCTTCCTGGGCGTTCTTGGCCTTGGTCTTGTAGAGGCGCGGCTTCGCCGGGACATAGGCCTCGCCGAAGCGCGCGGCGATGGCGGCGCGCGTCGCCGTCACCGCCTCGGGCGCCATATCCACGCCGTCGGTGCGCATGTAGGTGATCCAGCCGGACTCGTAGAGGCGCTGGGCGGTGCCCATGGTCTGCTTGGCGCCGAAGCCCAGCTTGCGCGACGCCTCCTGCTGCAGGGTCGAGGTCATGAAGGGCGGCCACGGGTTGCGCGTCGCCGGCTTCGATTCGACCGAGGCCACGGTCAGCTCGCGCGCCTCGACCGCCGCCACGGCGCGGGCCGCGGCCTCGCGGTCGGGCAGGTCGAAGCGGTCGAGCCTGCGCCCGTCGAGCGCGACGAGGCGCGCGGTGTAGGGCGCGCCCGCGGGCGTGCGCAGCTCGGCCTTCACGCCCCAGTACTCGCGGGCGCGGAAGGCCTCGATCTCCATCTCGCGCTCGACGATCAGGCGCAGGGCGACCGACTGCACCCGGCCGGCCGATTTCGCGCCGGGCAGCTTGCGCCACAGCACCGGCGACAGGGTGAACCCCACGAGATAGTCCAGCGCGCGGCGGGCCAGATACGCCTCGACCAGCTCCATGTCGACCTGGCGGGGGGATTTCATCGCCTCGGTCACCGCCGATTTGGTGATGGCGTTGAACACCACGCGGCTGACGGGGCTGTCCTTCTTCAGCGCCTTGCGCGCCCGCAGCGCCTCGAGCAGGTGCCAGGAGATCGCCTCGCCTTCGCGGTCGGGGTCGGTGGCGAGGATCAGCGCGCCGTCGGCCTTGACCGCCTCGGCGATGGCGCGGACATGCTTGGCGGAGGCGGTGTCGACCTCCCACAGCATCTCGAAATCCTGATCCGGCAGCACCGAGCCATCCTTGCGCGGCAGGTCGCGGACATGGCCGTAGGAGGCGAGCACGGTGTAGCCCTCGCCCAGATAGGCGTTGATCGTCTTGGCCTTGGCAGGGGATTCGACGACGACGACGACCATGGGGGGCAGCTCCGCTCGCGCGCCGGAGGAATACGCGCGCTCCGCGCACCTAGGGCGGGGGCAGGGGGGGTGTCAACGCCGCCCCGGGCGGTCAGGGCGGCGCGAGCGCCACCATGTCGCCGGGAAGCCGGGCGATGCGGCCCTGAAGGTCGAGGTCGAGCAGCGTCGCGGCCAGCGCCTCGGCCGACAGCCCCGCGGCCCGCGCCAGCGTGTCGAAGGCGACCGGGGTGGGGCCCAGCAGCGCCGCCACGCGCGCCTCGGCGGCGTCCGCTCCGCCCGGCGGGTCGGCGTCGGCGGCCGTCCGCGGCGCCGGCGCGAGCGGGGCCTGCGCGGCGGGCAACGGGCGGTCGCGCGGCGCGCCCAGCGCCTCGATCACGTCGGCGGCCGACCGGATCAGCGCCGCCCCCTCGCGGATCAGCGCATTGCAGCCTGCGGCGCGCGGGTCGAGCGGCGAACCCGGCACGGCCATCGCATCGCGCCCCTGCTCCAGCGCCAGCCGCGCGGTGATGAGGCTGCCGGAGCGTTCCGCCGCCTCGACCAGCACCACGCCAGCCGACAGCCCGGCCACGATGCGGTTGCGCCGGGGGAAGCTGCGCGCGACCGGCGCCTCGCCCATCGGGGCCTCGGACAGCATCAGACCCTGCGCGGCGATGGCGCCTGCGAGCGCGGCGTGTTCCGGCGGATAGACGACGTCGACGCCGCCCGCCATCACCGCGACCGTGCCCGTGGGCAGCGCGGCCTCGTGCGCGGCGCGGTCGATGCCGCGGGCGAGGCCCGAGACCACGACCCAGCCGGCGGCTCCCAGCCCCTCGGCCAGCATCGCCGCCAGCCGCAGCCCCGAGGCCGAGGCGTTGCGGGCCCCCGCCACCGCGACGCAGGGGTTGGCCGCCAGGCGCGGGTCGCCCAGCGCCCAGAGCAGGGGCGGCGGGTCGGGGATCGCCGCCAGCGCCTCCGGGTATCCGGGTCCGCCGAGGCGCAGCATCGCCGCCCCCGCGCGGGCGGCGGCCGCCAGTTCGGCCTCGACCGCCGGCTCCGGCGCCGCCGCCCAGTCGGGCCGCCCCGCGCCCGCCGCGAGCGCGGGCAGGGCGGCCAGCGCCGCGTCGGGCCCGTCGAAGCGCCCCATGAGGCGCAGGAAGGTCCGGGCGCCGACGCCGCGGGACCGGGCGAGCCGCAGCCAGGCGCGCTCGGCCGCCGCGCCGTCCGCCAGCCAGCGCGCGCCGCCGCTCAGGCGGGCCGCCGCAGAACGATCCGCGGCTCCTCGCCGCGCAGCAGGCGGCGGATGTTCTTTTCGTGCGCGGCCCACAGCATGGCCGCAAGCAGGGCGGCCGGCAGCACCGCGCCCCACTGGCTGAAGGCGGCCAGCGCCACGGGGGCCGCCGCTGCGGCGACCAGCGCCGACAGCGAGGAATAGCGCGTGACGACGGCGGTCCCCAGCCAGACGGCGCAGCAGGCGAGTCCCGTGGGCCAGTGCAGCGCCAGCGCCACGCCGAGAAAGGTGGCGACGCCCTTGCCGCCGCGGAACCGCAGCCAGACCGGGAACAGGTGGCCGAGGAACGCCCCGGTCCCCGCCAGCATCGCCGTCAGCGGTCCCCAGGCGGCGAACAGCGCCACCGCCAGCGCGCCCTTGCCGGCGTCGAGCAGAAGCACCGCGAGCGCGGCCTTGCGGTCGCCCGTGCGCAGGACGTTGGTCGCGCCGATGTTGCCCGAGCCGATGGACCGCAGGTCCCCGAGGCCGCGCAGCCGCGCCAGGATCACGCCGAAGGGGATCGCGCCGAGCAGATAGCCGCCGAGCGCGGCCAGCGCGAACCAGGGCGCGCCGCGCTCCCAGCTCATGACCTGGGGGATCATGCCTCGGCCTCCGCGTCCGGGGCGTCGCCGGGCAGGGCGGGGCTCAGGTCGTCGAAGCGGATCGGCAGGGCCTCGAAGGGCGCGGCCTGCAGCGCGTCGCCGGGACCGAAGGCCCCGGTCAGCGTCCAGCGCCCGTCCCCGGCCAGCGCGAAGGTCTCGAGCGTGCGCGCGTCGGGCGCGAGCAGCCACAGGAAAGCGACGCCGTGATGAGCGTAGCGCGCGCGCTTCTCGCGCCGGTCGTAGAGGCGGGTGCGCGGCGACAGGATCTCGCAGGCCCAGTCGGGCGCGGTGCGCGCCGCGGCGCCTGCGGGGGCCGGCCGCCCCGGGCCGATGCGCCAGCCGGCGAGGTCGGGCACCAGCACGTCGCCGTCGAGATGCAGTTCGGGCTCGACCGCGAACCACCAGCCGCCGGGCCCGCCCCGGCCCTTGCCGAATGGGCCGTCGAGGGCGCCCGCCAGCGCGAACACCGCGGCCTGATGGCGCAGCGCCGGCCGCAGCTGCAGGCGCAGCGCGCCGTCCAGGATTTCGGCGATCATGTCCTCGGGCGCGTCGAGCACATCGCGATGGGTCGCGCGGCGCGGCGGGGCGAGGTCGGCGGGGCGGTTCATCGGCGGTCCTGCGGCGTGGTGCGCCGCAGTCTAGCCGCGCCGCTGCGCCGCGTCACGGGGGAGGCGATGCCCGGACCGGGCCGGGGCCGCCGCCCCCGCCCCTGCCGAGGTGTCGTGCCGGCCCGGTTTCGCCGGCCCGGTTTCTCGGGCGGCCGGTCCGGGCGGACCCTTCCGCGGGGGCGTCAGCCCAGCCGCGCGGCGAGGCCGGGGGAGAGGGGCGATCCGTCGAAGCTGAGCGTCGCGCGCAGGTTCGCGAACAGGCTGCGCAGCGCCCCGCGGGCGACCCGCTCGGCCGCGGCCCCCGCCAGCCCGCGCAGGCTGCGGGCGAAGCGGCGGGTCATGTCGGCGAGCTCGTCGAGCTCGCGCGCCATGTCGTCCTCGCCGATGCGCCCGGCCGCGTAGGCTTCGGCGATCAGGGCCGCGTAATGGGCCACAGCGCGCGTCTTGGCCTCCGCATATGGCGACAGCAGCGCGAGGTCGGCGGTCAGGCTTTCGCGCAGCTCGAAGTGCAGGCGCGCGACGACGTCATCGACGTGCAGGGGCAAGGCGATCTCCGCTCTGGCTGTCGGGCGATGGAGCCGCCGGGCCCCCTTGGGGCATGCGGCGATGCGGAGAGGTCTAGGCGATTTGTCCTAAAATTCGGTGCACGCAGCCCGCCCGACGCCGGGATCCCGGCCCGCGGCCGTCAGCGTCGCCGCCTCGCCAGCAGCAGCAGCACCGTTCCGAGCGCACCCAGCAGCAGCGCCAGCGGCGCCTGCAGCAGTGTCAGCAGGACCGGGTCCCACAGGAACACGGCCACATGGCGCTCGATCGCGGGCTGCAACAACTGAAGGCTGTCGGGGTGCAGCCGGAACCACCATTCCCCGAAGGCGCGCAGCCGGAAGCCGCCCGGCGGCGGGGCCAGCGCGTCCGCCGCGGCGTAGCCCGCGGCGGCGACCAGCAGCAACCATCCCGCGAGCCGGCGCATCGCCGCCCTCAGCCGAGGCCGCGCAGGAAGGCCGCGGCCTCGGCCTGCGACGCCCGCGACAGGGCCGTGTCGAAACGGTCGAAGGCATGCACGCCCCCGGGCCAGACCGCGAGGCGGGCCGGCACGCCGGCCGCGCAGAGCCGCGCCGCCCAGAACAGGCTGTCGTCGAGCAGCGGATCCGCCGTCCCGATCTGCACCAGCGCAGGCGGCAGGCCGCGCAGGTCGGCCAGCAGCGGCGACACGGCGGGGTCGTCGCGAAGGGCTCTGTCGCCGCCGGTGAGGTTGTCGACGAACCATTCGACCGTCGGCGTCGAAAGGACCAGGGGCGCGGGCCCGTGCGCCCGCATCGAGGGCGCGAGGCGCAGGTCGAACACGCCGTAATCGTAGATCGCCCCGGCGAAGGCCCCGGCCACCCCCCGCGCGCGCAGGCGCAGCAGGGCGCAGGCGGCCAGATGCGCGCCGCCGCTGTCGCCGCCGATGGCCAGACGGTCGGCGCCGAAGGCGGCGCGGGCCTCGGACAGCAGCCACAGCGCCGCCTCCTCGACGTCCTCGACCGGGGCGGGCCACGGGTTCTCGGGGGCGAGCCGGTAGGCGACAGCGGCCACCGCCCAGCCGCTGGCGCGCGCGCAGGCGAGGTTCCAGAGGTCGTGCTGTTCGGGCGCGCCGAAGGTCCAGCCGCCGCCATGCACGCGCAGCAGCACGCCGGCCGGCGCCCCCTCGGGCAGGCTGACGCGGATGCGGCCCGCCCGCAGCGGGGCCTCGCGCCAGACGGCGCCGTCCAGCGGACCGCCCGGCGGGAAGAACCCGCGCCCCTCGGCCCGCGCGGCGCGCGTCGCCGCCACGGGAACCTCGTGCTGCGCGGGCATCGTGGCCATCGCCTCGGCGATGCGGGCGTTCAGGGCCAGCGTCTCGGCGTCGGGCGCTGCGGTCAGGGCCTCGCGCCAGTCGCCGGTCGGGACGATCACCCCGCCCGCCTCAGGCGCCGCGCAGCAGGCGCGCGCGCGCGGCCGGGACCCGGGCGATCTCGACGCCGGTGAAGACGTGGAGCGTGTTGAGGTCGTTGTCGATCACGGCGTGGTCGCTCACCCATCCCCCCATCACCAGATAGGCGCGCAGCAGCGGCGGCATGCGCGCCTGCGCCAGCTTCAGGTCGGGCCGCGTCATGCGCAAGAGGCTTGCGAAGCGGAACACCTTGGGCGCCTTCACCCGGGGCAGCCAGCGCTTGGGCGCGAGGTGGCGCTCCTTCAGCAGGGCGAAGGCGTCGTGATAGGCCTCGGCGTCGATGCCCTGGAAGGACGAGCAGCCGAACAGCATGCCCACCCTGTTGTCCTCGACCCAGCGCGTCATCGCCCCCCAGGCGGCGCGGATCACGTCGGGGTCGCCGCGATGGTCGGGGTGGACGCAGAAGCGGCCCATCTCGACCATGGGCAGGGGGTATTCGGCCAGCGCCGAGAGGTCGTAGTAGCGCGCCGAGTAGGTGCGCGCGATCTCCGACCCGTTCGAGAGCGGCAGCATGCGGAAGCAGCAGGCGAGCTGTCCGGTCCGGCGGTCCTCGATCAGCATGTGATCGCAGGCCGCGTCAAGATCGTCGGCGTCGAGCCCCTCGGCCCGCGGTCCCCCGACCGCCGCGCCGCGCCCGGCGATGAAGGTCAGGTGGCGCAGGCGCTGGGCGGCCTCGACCTCCGCCGGGGTCTGCGCCAGACGAACGCGGTATTTTCCCCTCGACAGCACGGCGATCCCCTCGGCAGGCGGCCCCCTCGGCCCTATTTCCAGCGGCGTTACTACAGCCCTGCGACAGGCCGGTGACGATTCGCCCCGCATCGGGGCGCGCGAGGCCGCCGTCATCTGGCTGCAACAGGAGGACGAGCATGGACAAGGTCGTGAAGACGGATGCCGAATGGCGCGCGCAGCTGAGCCCGCAGGCGTATCAGGTGACGCGCCGCCACGGCACCGAGCGGGCCTTCAGCTGCGACTGCTTCCCCAAGGGCCCCGCCACCTATCGCTGCGTGTGCTGCGACGCGCCGCTGTTCGACGCCGAGGCCAAGTTCGACAGCGGCACCGGCTGGCCGTCCTTCTTCGCCCCGATCGACCCCGGCGCCGTGGTCGAGCGCGAGGACCGCAGCTGGCTGATGCGCCGCACCGAGATCCTCTGCGCCCGCTGCGACGCCCATCTCGGCCACGTGTTTCCCGACGGCCCCGCGCCGACCGGCCTGCGCTACTGCATGAACGGCGTGGCGCTGAAGCACGACCCCGCCGAATGAGCCGCGCCCCCGACGCCCGGGCCAGGCCGCCCGCGCCTTGGGCCTTCGCCCATGTCGAGACCTGGGTGTTCGACCTCGACAAAACGCTCTACCCGCCATCGGTTCGCCTGTTCGATCAGGTCAGCGCCCGGATGACGGCCTATATCATGGGCGCGCTCGGGCTTGGCCGGCCCGAGGCCGACGCGCTGCGCGACCGCTACTGGCGCGAGCACGGCACCACGCTCGCCGGGCTGATGCACCATCACGGGCTCGATCCCGATCCCTATCTCGCGGATGTGCACGCCATCGACCTGGCGGCCGTCGCGCCCGACCCGCGGCTGGGCGCCGCCGTCGCCGCGCTGCCCGGGCGCAAGGTCATCTACACCAACGGCTCGCGTGCCCATGGCGAGGCGGTGTCGGCCGCGCTGGGCCTGCGCGGGCTGTTCGCGGCCGTCTACGGCGTCGAGGATGCGGCCTACGCCCCCAAGCCCCGGGCCGAGGCCTTCGCGCGCGTGTTCGCCCGCGACGGCCTGGACCCGCGGCGCGCTGCGATGGTCGAGGACGATGCGCGCAACCTCGCCGAACCCGCGCGGCTCGGCATGGCGACAATCTGGCGTCCGGCGACCGAGGCCGAGCGCGCGCCGCCCCATGTCGGGTGGATCGCCCACGACCTCGCGGGGTTCCTGTCGGCCTGCGCCTGAGCCTGCGCGGACGACCCGCGGGCGGTTCCGGGCGGGCGGCCCGGAATGTCCGCGGGCGCGGCGCGGCCGCCTGCGGCGCGGCGGCGACGGCCTTGCGGCGGGCCGGCGGGCCCGCGCCGCGCCCTGCCGCTCTGTCGCAGGCCGCGCGCACTCGTCGCGGGGCGGCGGCGGGCCTATCCTCCGGGGCATGGAACAGACAGACATCCTCGTGGTCGGCGGGGGCCTCGCCGGCCTCGCCGCCGCCTGCCGCCTCGCCTCGGACGGGGCCTCCGTCATCGTGGCCGACCGCGCGCCGCCGCCGCCCACCGACGCCGCGCAGGACGGGGCAGACCTGCGCACCACCGCCTTCCTGCACCCGGCCATCGAGACCCTGCGCCGGGCCGGGGCGTGGGAGGCGATGGCGGCGGGGGCCGAGGCGCTGTGGGTGATGCGCATCCTCGACGCGGGCGGGCGCGAGAACGTCGAGCGCGCGCGCGCCGATTTCGAGGCCGCCGAGACGGGCGACCGCCCCTTCGGCTTCAACGTCGGCAACGCGGCGGCGCGCGCCGCGCTGATGGCGCGGGTCGCGGAACTGGGCATCGACCTGCGCGCCCCGGCGGCGCTCGAGGCGCTGACGCTGCGCGACGACGCCGCCTTTGCGCGGCTGTCCGACGGCTCGACCCTGCGCGCCCGCCTCGTGATCGGGGCCGACGGGCGCGACAGCGCGGTGCGCCGGGCGGCGGGGATCGCCGCGCCGCGCTGGCGCTACGGCCAGAAGGCGATGGTGTTCGCGGTGTCGCATGGCGCGCCCCATGGCGGCGTGTCGACCGAGATCCACCGCACCGGCGGCCCCTTCACCCTGGTCCCGATGCCCGACCGCGACGGCCGCCACATGTCCTCGGTGGTCTGGATGGAGCGCGGGCCGGAGGTCGAGCGCCTGATGGCGCTGGAACTGCCCGCCTTCGAGGCGGCGCTGAACGAGCGCTCGCTCGACGTGCTGGGGCTGCTGCGCGTCGTCGGGCGGCGCGCGGTCTGGCCGATCGTCGGACAGCTGTCCGCCGCCATGACCGCCAAGCGCACGGCGCTGATGGCCGAGGCGGTGCATGTCATCCCGCCCATCGGCGCGCAGGGCCTGAACATGTCGCTGGCCGACCTCGAGGATCTGGCGCAGCGCATCGCGGCGGCGCGCGAGGCTGGCCAGGACATCGGTGGCCCGGCGCTGCTGGCCGCCTATCAGCGCCGCCGCTGGCCCGAGACGCTGGCGCGCGTCGCGGGCGTCGACGCGCTGAACCGCGCCGCGCTCGCGTCGTCCCAGCCGCTGCGCGACCTGCGCCGCGTCGCGCTGGGCGCGGTGCACGGCCTCGCCCCGGTGCGGCGGCTGGCGATGAAGCTGGGGATGGGGGCGGGGTGAGCGATCCCCGCGCCCCGCCCCCGCTTCCCCGCGGGCGCGGGGCGTCCTATACCGCGCGAATTCCCTGCGCCGGAGCCCGCGCCCCATGTACGCCGTCGAAGTCCGCGACCACATCATGATCGCCCATTCCCTGCCGGGCGAGGTGTTCGGCCCCGCCCAGGCGCTGCACGGCGCCACCTATGTCGTGGACGTGGCCTTCTTCCGCGAGGAACTCGGCCCCGACCGGATCGTGGTCGACATCGGCCGCGCGCATGACGCGCTGAAGGCCGCGCTGAAGCCGCTGAACTACGCCAACCTCGACGACGCCCCGGCCACGAAGGGCGAACTGACCACCACCGAATGGCTGTGCCGGCACATCTTCGACCAGATCGCGGCGGCGGCGAGGCGCGGCGATCTCGGGCCCGGCTCGGACGGGGTCGAGCGCATCCGCGTGGTGCTGAACGAAAGCCATGTCGCCCGCGCCTGGTACGAGGCGGCGCTCTGAACATGGGCCCCGCGGGCTTCGCCATCCCGGGCGATCTCGCCGCGCCCACCGGTGGCTATGCCTACGCCCGCGCGGTTCTGGCGGCCGCGCCCGGCGCCTTCGCGGTGATCCCGCTGCCCGGCGATTTCCCCGCGCCGTCCGCGGCATCGGTCGAGGCGGCGGCCCGCGCGCTGGCGGACTGGCCCGCCGACCGGCCGCTGCTGGTCGACGGGCTGGCCTTCGGGGCGCTGCCGCCGGCCGCGCTGCGCCGCGTCCGTGCGCCGCTGGCCGTGCTGCTGCACCACCCGCTGGGGCTGGAGACCGGCCTGCCGGCCGCCGCTGCCGCGCGCCTGATCGACAGCGAGCGCGCGGCGCTGGCCCATGCCCGGCGCGTCATCGTGCCGAGCCGCGCCACCGCCGACACGGTCGCAGCGCTGTTCGGGGTCGAACCGGGGCGGATCGCCGTCGCGCAGCCGGGCCTCGCGCGCGCGCCGCGCGCCCGCGGAAGCTCCGGCGGCGACGCGCCGATGATCCTGTGCGTGGCCACCCTGACGCCGCGCAAGGGGCAGGACGTGCTGGTCGAGGCGCTGGCGCGGCTGGGGGACCGGCCATGGCGCGCCGTGCTGACCGGCGCGCTGGACCGCGCGCCGGATTACGCGGAGGCCATCGCGCGCCAGATCGCCGGTGCGGGCCTGTCTGAGCGGGTGCGCCTGACCGGGCCGGCGGACGCGGCGGGCCTCGACGCGCTTTATGATGCCGCCGACATCTTCTGCCTGCCCTCGCGCTATGAGGGCTACGGCATGGTGTTCGCCGAGGCGATGGCGCGCGGCCTGCCCGTCGTGGCGGCCCGCATCGACGCGGCGGAGGAGGTGATCGGCGGTGCCGGCCTGCTGGTTCCGGTCGACGACCCCGAGGCGCTTGCGGGCGCGCTAGGCGGCCTGCTCGACGACGCCGCGGCACGCGCGCGGCTGGGCGAGGCGGCGCTGGCCCGCGCCGCGGCGCTGCCGGGCTGGGACGCCACCGCCGCGACCATCCTCGGCGCGCTGGGAGAGATCGCCCGATGACCGGCTTCGCCGCCGACTGGCTGACGCTGCGCGAGCCCGCCGACCGGGCCGCGCGCGACCCCGCCCTCGTCGCGGCCCTCGCGGACTGGGCCGGGGGGCGGCCGCTGCCGGTGCTCGACCTGGGGGCCGGCACGGGGGCCAGCCTGCGGGCGCTGGCCGGCGCCCTGCCTGGCGCGCGCTGGCGGCTTGCGGACGACGACGCGGCGCTGCTGGACCACGCCCTCGCCTCGGCCGCGGCGCTGGGGGCGGAGGCCGCGCCGCTGCGGATCGATCTCGCGGCGTCGGTCGAGGATGCGCTGTCGCCGGGCCCGGCGCTGGTCACCGCCTCGGCCTTCTTCGATCTGGTCTCCGCCGCCTGGATCGACCGGCTGGTGCGCGCGGCGCATGCGGCGGGCGCGGCGGTCTACGCGGCGCTGAGCTACGACGGGCGCGAGGCGTGGGAGCCTCCGCGCGCCGAGGATGAGGCGCTGCACGCGCGGTTCCTCGCCGACATGCGCCGCGACAAGGGCTTCGGCCCCGCGCTGGGGGCGGAGGCCGGGGCCTATCTCGCCGGCCGGCTGAACGCCGCCGGCTATGCGGTGCGCACGGCGCGCAGCGACTGGCGGCTCGCGGCCCCCGCCGACGCGGCGCTGATCGCCGCGCTGGCGGATGGCTGCGCCGACGCGACGGGGGCGGGGCCGGACTGGCGCGCCGCGCGCCGTTCCGCGGCGGCGGCGACGGTCGGCCATGTCGACGTGCTGGCGCTGCCGCCGCTGGCCCGCGGCCGGTCACGCGCGCGGGACCGTTGATCAGCCATGGCAATTCAGCGCCCGCGCCGCCCCGATGACCGCCGGCCGCCCGAGGATGCGGGCGGTCCGGTCTGGCTGTTCGGCATCCACGCGGTGCGCGACGCGCTGCTGAATCCCGCGCGGGTCCGGCACCGGCTGATCGTCACGCGCAACGCGGCCGACCGGCTGGGCGACGCGATCCCGGCGGGCCTTCCGGTGGAGCTCGCCGATGCGCGGCGCTTCCCGGCGCCCATCGACCCGGCCTCCGTGCATCAGGGCGCGGCGCTCGAGGCCGATCCGCTCGACTGGGGCGCGCTCGAGGATCTGTGCGCGCCGCATCCGCGCGACCCGGCGCCGGTGGTGGTGGTGTTGGACCGGGTGACCGATCCGCACAATGTCGGCGCAGTCCTGCGCTCCGCCGAGGTGTTCGGCGCGCGCGCCGTGATTGCCCCGCGGCGCCATGCCGCACCCGAGACGGGGGCGCTCGCGAAGGCCGCATCCGGAGCGCTGGAGCGCCAGCCCTACGTGCGCGTGGCCAATCTTGCACGCACCATGGAGTCCCTCCGCGACATGGACTATCTGCTGATCGGTCTGGACGGAGACGCGACGCAGAGCATCGGCGCCGCAGTTGCAGGCGGTTCGGGGAGACCACTTGCGCTTGTGCTGGGCGCCGAAGGACCCGGATTGCGCGAGTTGACGCGCGAGACCTGCGATGTCCTTGCGCGGATCCCCGCCGCAGGCGCCTTCGGATCGCTCAACGTGTCGAATGCGGCGGCGGTTTCGCTTTACGCCGCGCGGGCGGGAGGGTGAGCGGCCCGACGGTTTTTCCGAAAGAGGGACAAGACGCGGGATGAAAAATCCGCTATGTTCTCCTAATGTGACTGCAGGGGAGGTTCGGGCTTGCCCGATGCTCTCCGACCACTCACTGTCCCTCGTTCCGACTTCGCGCCCGCCTCGTGCGGGCGCTTTTTTGTTCACGCGGAGCGGCTTGATGATCACGGACGCGTGATCGTGAAGGGGGTGCACCCATGAACCGGCCACGCTATCCGCAGGCCCATCTGCGCAAGGTGCTGCAGGACGTCCGGCGAATCGCCGCCGTCGGCGTTTCGACCAATCCGGTGCGCCCGTCCTTCTACGTCGCCCGCTATCTGCTCGGGCAGGGCTACGACGTGGTCCCGGTCAACCCGGTCTATGCGGGGGCCGAGGTGTTCGGCCGCCGCGTCGTGCCTTCGATGGCAGAGATCCCCGGCGACGCGCCCGTCGACATGGTCGACGTGTTCCGCCGGCCGGAGGAGGCCGGCGCGGTGGTGGACGAGGCGCTGGAGGCGCTTCTGCCGCGCGGCCTGAAGGCGATCTGGATGCAGATCGGCGTGATCGACCACGAGGCGGCCGCGCGCGCCGAGGCGAAGGGCGTCACGGTGATCATGGACCACTGCCCCAAGATCGAGCATCAGCGCCTGTTCGGGCAGCTGCGCATCGGGGGTTTCGCGACCGGCATGATCTCGTCGAGATTGCCGCGGCAGGACTGACGGCGGGGATCGGCGCGAAGCCGGGCCCGGGAGCACCGAGGGGGAGGACAAGACCGATGGCCGACAGAACCTACGGCTTCGACACGCTGCAAATCCACGCCGGGGCGCGCCCGGACCCGGCGACGGGGGCGCGCCAGACCCCGATCTACCAGAACACGGCTTATGTGTTCCGCGACGCCGACCACGCGGCAGCCCTGTTCAACCTGCAGGAGCTCGGCTTCATCTACTCCCGTCTGCTCAACCCCACGGTGGCGGTGCTGCAGGAACGGGTGGCGACGCTGGAGGGCGGCGTCGGCGCGGTGGCCTGCGCCTCGGGCCATGCCGCACAGGTGATGGCGCTGTTCCCGCTGATGGGGCCCGGCGACGACTTCATCGCCTCGACGCGCCTCTACGGCGGGTCGATCAACCAGTTCGCCCATGCCTTCAAGCATTTCGGCTGGACGGTGAAGTTCGTGGACTTCGAGGACGCGGCGGCGCTGCGGGCCGCCATCGGCCCGCGCACGAAGGCCGTGTTCTGCGAGTCCATCGCGAACCCCGGCGGCTATGTCACGGACATGGCGGCAATCTCGGTCATCGCGAAGGCCGCGGGGCTGCCGCTGATCGTCGACAACACCTCGGCCACGCCGTACCTGTGCCGCCCATTCGACCACGGGGCCGATCTGGTGGTGCATTCGACCACCAAGTACCTTTGCGGCAACGCCACCTCGATGGGCGGCATGGTGGTGGACAAGGGGAGTTTCGACTGGACCGCCTCGGGCCGCTATCCCGCGCTGTCCGAGCCCTGCCCGAGCTACCACGGCCTGAAGTTCCACGAGACCTTCGGCCATCTCGCCTTCACCTTCTTCGGCATCGCGGTCACGCTGCGCGACCTCGGGATGTGCCAGGCGCCGATGAACGCCTTCCAGACGCTGCTCGGCATCGAGACGCTGTCGCTGCGCATGGACCGGCACTGCGCCAACGCGCTGGCGGTCGCGGCGCATCTCGAGGCGCATCCGCTGGTGGATTTCGTCAGCTACGCGGGCCTGCCGTCCTCGCCCTGGGCCGAGCGGGTGCGGCGCTACTGCCCCAAGGGGGCGAGCGCGATCTTCACCTTCGGCGTGAAGGGCGGCTACGACGCCTGCGTGAAGCTGGTGGATTCGGTCGAGCTGTTCAGCCACCTCGCCAATCTGGGCGATGCGCGGTCGCTCGTCATCCACTCGGCCTCGACCACGCACCGGCAGCTTTCGGCGGAGCAGCTTCGCGCCGCCGGGGCGGGGCCGGAGGTGGTGAGGCTGTCCATCGGGCTCGAGGATGCGGCCGACCTGATCGCCGATCTCGATCAGGCGCTGGAGCGCGCCCATCGCGGGGCCGTGGCGGCGGAATAGGACGCAGGCCGGGGGCGGCCTCCCGGGGCCCCTGCGCGTCGCGTCATTCCAGCGCGAAGGTGACGGTCACCTCGGCGACCGCCGTCGCATCGCCCGGGGCCACGGGCATGGCGGCGGCATCGGCCATCTGCGCCCGCATCATCGGCCTCGGCATCCCATGGCCCCCCATGGCGATGGACAGCGCCGGGCCGAGACGCGCCCCCGCGCCTTCGGCCAGCAGCCGCGCCGTGGAAAGCGCGTCGGCCATCGCCGCGCGCCGCGCGGCCGCCAGCAGCCCGGCCCGGTCGGCCACGTCGAAGCCCACGCCGCCCGCATCGGTCGCGCCCGCCGCGGCCGCGGCATCGAGCGCGGGCCCGAGGCTCTCGAGCGCCCGCACCGTGACCGAGAGGCTCTGCCGGGCCTCGTAGCCGTCGATGCTGGGCGGGCCTTCTCCCCGGCCATGACTCCAGACCGGTCCCAGCGCGATGTCGGCCGTGGCGAAGTCGCCGCGCGGCACGCCCGCGCCTTCCAGCGCCGCGAACACCGCGGCACTGGCGGCGGCGGCGGCGGCGAAGGCCCCGGCGGCGTCATCGGCCCGGGCGGCGACCCCCAGCGACAGGCGCGCCAGGTCCGGCGCGGCGGAGACCTCGCCCGTGCCGGTGACCGTGACAGTCCGGGGCGCGGCGCCGTCCTCTTGCTGCGCCGCAGCCCCCTGCGCCGCCAGCATGGCCGCCAGCGCCGCAGCCAGCGCCGTCCCCATCGCCCCCCCAATCCCCGCCCCCGGTGTCGTCGCCGCAACGCCGTTGCCCATCCGCGCCATCGTCCCGCCCCCCATGTCGCCGCGCCCGGGCCATCCCCGGCGCGCCGACAGACCAGCCTGCGGCCATGGCCGCGGCAAGGCGGCTTTGCGCCGGCGGCGCGGAGGCGTAGTCTGCCCCATCCTCGCTGTCGGAGGCACCCGCGCTGAGCCGTCCAGACGCCGCCCATGCCGATGCCTCGCGCGACGCCGCTGCGCGGGAGGCGGTTCCCGCCATGGAGCCGCGGCATGCCCCGGCGGCCCCAGGCCCGCGCCGCGGCGACTGGCGGCGCGCCCTGGTGGCGGTCGCGCTGCTTGCCGCGCTGCCCGGCGCGCCCGCCGCGGCGCAGGCGCCGTCATCGCTCGCCGGGGCCATGGCGGCGCAGGACCGCGACCCGGTCGCGCGCTGGGGCCTGGCGCCCCCGCTTCTGCGCGTCGCCCAGCGCGCGCCCGTCCCCGCGCCCCGTCCGCGCAGCGCCGTCGCCGTCGAGATCGCCCCCGCCACGGGGCAGGACGCGCTGCCGCCCTCGCCCGAGCCGCGGCCGCGCGGCGGGGCCGCGGCGGCGCGGGCGGCGGCGGCCGATGCGGGGCAGCCGCGCCCCTCCGGCATCGCGGCGACCGCGGCGCGGGTCGCCACCACATCGGGCGGCGCCGCGCCGCGCGAGACCAGCCTGCTCGGCGTCGTCGCGGGTCCCGATGGCCGCACCGCCCTGCTGCGCCTGTCGGACGGGTCGGTGCGCCGGGTGCGCGTCGGCGACCGCATCGACGGCATGACCGTGGCGGCCGTCAGCGACGCCTCGGTCCAGCTCACGGGCGGCGAGGGCCGCCGGGTCCTCACCCTGCCGGGCCGCTGAGCCCGCGCGACGCCCGCCAGGCGGCCCAGGCCGGCGGATCGTCGAGATCGACCAGCGCCGCCCGGCCGGGCAGGGGCACGGTCTCGACGAGGTCCGCATGCTCGGCGATGATCTCGCGCGCCCCGCGGTCGCCCTCGAGCGCGGCCAGGGTCTCGAAGAACCGCCGGCCGAACAGCGCCGGGTTGCCGGGCCGCCCGTCCTCGGACGCGGCCCGGCAGATGGCGCGTCCCTCGGCCGGGGCGAAGGCGGCGATCAGGCGGTCGAGGTGCGCGGCCCCGATCTCCGGCATGTCGGCCAGCGCCAGCAGCACGGCGTCGGCCTCGGGCGGCAGGGCGGCCACGGCGGCGCGGATCGACGACGCCATGCCCTCGGCCGCAAGCGGGTTCTCGACGATGCGCAGCGGCAGGCCCGCCAGCGCCGCCCGCCGCGCCGCCTGGCCGGGGCCCAGCACGACCAGCGTCGCGTCCGCGCGGCTGTCCAGCAGCGCCCGCGCCGACCGGCGGATCAGCGGCTCGCCGTCCACGGCCTCCATCAGCTTGTCGATGCCCCCCATGCGCGCCGAGGCCCCGGCCGCCAGCAGCGCCGCGATCGCGATGGGGCGCAGGGGCGCATCCGCGCCGCCTGCGCGGGGCGCGGGGCGGCCCGGGATCTCGGTCAGCAGCCCGCCCACGCCCATGGCGGCGATGTCGGCCGCGGTCACCTCGAGCCCGCAGGCCAGCCGTTCCAGCACCCAGTCGGCCCCGTTCAGCCGCGGCGAGCGCGCGCAGCCCGGCAGGCCGAGCACCGGCCGTCCGGCGCGGGCCCCGAGAAACAGAAGGTTGCCGGGGTCGACCGGCATGCCGAAGCGGATCAGCCGCCCCCCGGCAGCCGCCAGCGCCGCGGGGCCCACATCGGCGCGGTCGGCGGTGGCCGACCCCGTCAGGATCAGCGTGAGGTCGGCCTCCGCATCGGCGAGCGCCGCGGCCAGCGCGGCGGTCTCGTGCGCCACGCGCCGTTCGGCCGCGAGCGGGATCCCCAGCGCCGCGAGCCGCGCCCGCACCGCCTGCGCCCCCTTGTCGGCCAGCGACGGCTTCATGCCGGGCGTCAGCGTCAGGATCAGCGCGGCGGAGCGCGCCGAGACCGGATGCAGCCGCAGCGCGCCGCCGGACCCCGCCAGCGCCGCCGCGGCCGCCGCCACAGCCGCGCGCGGGGCGGCGTAGGGGATGATCTTCACCGTGGCCGCCATCTGCCGGGGCACGACGCGGGCGTGGTCGGGCAGGGTGGCCACCGTGACCGCCTCGTGCACCGCATTGGCGGCGGCGATGGCGGCGGCGTCGACCCGCAGCAGGCCCGACGCGGCGGCGAACAGGTTCACCCGGCCAGTGAAGGGGGCCGACGGCGCCAGCCCGGAGGCCGCCGCCGGGGGCCCCGCCAGCGCTGCGGCCACGGTCGCGGCCGCATCGTCCTCGCCCATGTCGTCCGGCCCCGGCCGCGCCACCGTCACGGTCGCGAGGCCCGCCCCGGCCAGCGCCGCGATCTCGGCGGGCCCCAGCCGCAGCCCCTTGCGCAGCCGCCCGCCGGGCAGGGCGAGCGAATGCGCGAGGATCGCGCCCTCGGCCATCGCCAGCGGAACCGGCCCGAACCTCACCGGAGGCGCCTCACGGCCGCCGCAGCGCCTGCGTGACCTGCGCCAGCGCCGACAGGGCGATCTCGGCGGGGCTCGCCGCGCCGATGGGCAGGCCGAGCGGGGCGTGCAGCCGCGCCAGCGCCCCGGGCGCGACGCCGGCCGCCGCCAGACGGTCCAGCCGCGCCGCATGGGTGCGCCGCGAGCCGAGACAGCCGACATAGAAGGCGGGCGAGGCCAGCGCCCGCAGGATGGCCGGGTCGTCGAGCTTGGGGTCGTGGGTCAGCGTCACCACCGCCGTGCGGGCGTCGGGCGCCAGCGCATCGAGCGCCGCATCGGGCCAGTCATGCAGGATCCGCGCGCCGGGAAAGCGCGCGGGGCTGGCGAAGGCCTCGCGCGGGTCGATCAGCGTCGCGTCCCAGCCGCACAGCGCAGCCATCGGCAGCAGCGCCTGCGCGATGTGCACCGCCCCCACCACCGCCATCCGCAGCGGCGCGTCGTGCAGCCCCAGGAACCAGTCCGGCGCGCCGTCGGCGAAGCCCGAGCGCCCCGCCGCGAGCGCCGCCCGCGCCGCCGCCGCCAGCGGGTCCGTCCCGCCCGGTTCGGCCAGCCGCCGCTCCCAGGTCGCGAGGTCGGTCGCGAGCGCCACCGGCCGGCGCGCGGCCCGCGCGGCGACCAGATCGCGCAGCAGCGCGGGCGACAGGCCGGGCGCCTCGCCAACCGGTTCCACCAGCACGCGGATGCGCCCGCCGCAGGCCAGTCCCACCGCGAAGGCCGTCTCGTCGGCCACGCCGAAGGACAGCAGGCGCGGGCGACCGTCCGCCAGCGCCTCCATCGCCTCGGCCACCACCGCCCCCTCGACGCAGCCGCCCGAGACCGAGCCGGTCATCGCCCCGGCGCCGTCCACCGCGAGCTGCGCGCCCACCGGACGCGGGGCCGATCCCCAGGTCTCGACGACGGTGGCCAGCGCCGCGCCGCGACCGGCCTGATGGGCCGCGAGCGCGGCCTCGGGGGCGGCATCGGCGGTCATGGGCGGCGGTCCGGCTGCGCGGCGGGCGCGGCGTCGGCCCGGGCCGTGCGCGATGGGTGCGGGCGTGTCATCGGCGCTCTCCTTCGGGGCGCTGGCGTCAGGCGGTCAGCAGGCGCAGCAGCCGCGGCTTGTCGCCCGCATCGTCGGGGCGCGACAGCGCCTCGGCCAGCGCCGCCACGCTGTGCAAGCTGTGGCCCGCGCGCAGGCTGTCCACATGCGGCAGCAGCGCGCGCACCCCGCGGGCCTTCGGCGCGAAGCCCTCCCAGCGCAGCAGCGGGTTCACCCAGACCACGCGGCGGGCAGACAGGCGCAGCCGCTCCGCCTCGCGCGCCAGAAGGGCGGGATCGTCGCGGTCCAGCCCGTCGGTGACAAGCAGCACCACGGCCCCCCGTCCCAGCACCCGGCGCGACCAGTCGCGGTTGAAGGCGTGCAGCGCCGCGCCGATGCGGGTGCCGCCGCGCCAGTCCCGCACCTCGGCCCCGACCCGCCGCAGCGCGGCGTCGGCGTCGCGGCCGCGCAGGCAGCGGCTGACATCGGTCAGCCTCGTGCCGAAGGCGAAGGCGTGCACCGGCCCCCAGCCGCGGGGGCCGCGGGCGTTGGCGGCCGCGTGCAGGAAGTGCAGCAGCATGCGGCTGTAGGCCTCCATCGAACCCGAGATGTCGCACAGCGCCACCAGCGAGGGCGGCCGCGCGCCGCGGGCACGGCGGCGCGGTGCGCGCAGTTCGCCCGCCCGCAGCGCGGCGCGGAAGCTGGCGCGCCAGTCGGGCAGGGGGCCGCGCGGGTCCGGATGGCTGCGGCGCACGGGCAGGGGGGCCGCAAGCGGGGCCATGCGCGCGAGCGCCGCCTGCGCCTGCGCCTGTTCGGCCAGCGTCATCTGCGCGAAGTCCCGCGCGCCGAGCCGCTCGGCCGCCGAGACGGCAAGGCGCATGTCGGCCTCGACCCGCGTCTCGGGGACGGCATCCCGGGGCGCGGCGGCGGCGTCCTCCAGCGCCTCGGCCGCCCGCCGCGCCGCGTCCGCGGCCCGGGCCGGGCTTGCCTGCGCGCCCTCCGGCGGCGGCCCTCCCCGCGCGCCCGGCCGCCACATCGCCTCGAACAGGGCGTCGAACAGCGCCCGGTCGTCCGGGCGGCCGAGAAGGCAGGCGGCGAGCGCCGCCCGCGCGTCCTCGCGCCTCTCCACGCCCACGGCGCGCAGGGCGGCGACGGCATCGAGCGCGCCGGCAATGCCGACGCGCAGGCCCGCCCTGCGCAGCGCGCCGACGAAGCGCAGGACCGTTCCGGCGAGGCCGTCGCCGGCCTCCGCCGCGCTCATGCCCCGGCGCCGCGCGTCATGTCGACTGGAAGAACGGGGCCGTCGGATCGGATTGCTTGAAGGCGATCACCACATGCAGGCGCGCGCTGTCGCCATCGGATCGCGTCACGCTCAACTCCTTGATCCGCCATGTCGCTGCGTCGCGGATGAAGTAAATCGTCGGTGTCTGGCCCATCGCGTTGATCGCCGGCGTCCAGTGCAGGGCCTGCACCGTGTTCCAGATCGCGCCGAACTGCGCGAACTGCCCGGCCGCCGCCGCCGTGATCGAACCGTCCTTGACGAGATCGTCCGCCGTTTTTTCGAAGCGGTCGAACCCGAGGGTGGCGATCAGCCGGCTTTCGCCCTTTGCGTTGCGGGTGTGGCCGAGCCGCTGGATTCTCATCGCGGTCTTGTTCGTCATCGCAGTCACGGGCGGGCGCTTGATGACCTGCAGGACGTTCACGCCGGCAGAGAACGCCCCATCCATCTTGAACTGCTTCCGCGCCGTCTGCAGCACGCCGGCCTTCAGCTTCGACGCGATCCCACCTGTCTGCGGCATGCGCCCTGTCCTCCACACTGCCCCGCTGACCAATTTAGGTGAATCATGCACCATCCCCCGCCGGCGAACCAGCGAGGATCCGCTCGATCCGTTCCTGCGGCAGGCGGTCGAGGTCGTCGCGATACTTCAGCAGCGCCCCGAGGCTGTCGGCGACCGCCTGCGCGCTCAGCGACGGCGCGTCGAGCGCCACCAGGCAGCGCGCCCAGTCTATGGTCTCGGCGACGCCGGGCTTCTTGAACAGGTCCTCGCCGCGCAGGCCCTGCACGAAGGCGACCACCTGCGCCGACAGCGCCGCCCCGGCCTCCGGCGCGCGGGCGCGCAGGATCGCCAGTTCCCGCGCCGCGTCGGGGTAGTCGACCCAATGGTAGAGGCAGCGCCGCTTGAGCGCGTCGTGCACCTCGCGCGTCCGGTTCGAGGTCAGCACCACGATGGGCGGGGCGGGGGCGGTGACCGGGCCGAGTTCGGGGATGGTGACGGTGAAATCGGACAGCGCCTCGAGCAGGAAGGCCTCGAAGGGTTCGTCGGCGCGGTCGATCTCGTCGATCAGCAGCACGGGCGGCCCGCCGGGCTGGGGCGACAGCGCCTCGAGCAGCGGCCGGCGCAGCAGGAAGCGCTCGGAGAACAGCGCGCGCGCCAGTCCGGCCCGGTCGGCCCCCGCCGCCCCCGCGGCCTCGGCCAGCCGGATCTCGATCATCTGCGCGGCGAAGTTCCATTCGTAGACGGCGGAGGCTGCGTCGAGCCCCTCGTAGCATTGCAGCCGGATCAGCCGCCGACCCAGCCCGGTCGCCAGCGCCCGCGCGATCTCGGTCTTGCCGACGCCGGCCTCGCCCTCGAGGAACATCGGCCGGCCCAGCCGCAGCGCGAGGAAGGCGACCGTGGCGAGCGCGCGCCCGCAGACATAGCCCTGCCCGCCGAGCAGGGCCTGCACGGCGTCGACGCTGGCGGGCGCGGGCGCGACGGCGGCGGAAGGGGCGGGGATCGGCGCGGTCACGGGCGGGGCTCCGGCGGGGATGCGCCCAGAGGACCGGGCCGTTGCCGTGCGGTCAAGCCTGCATGGGCTCGGCGTCATGGCCCTGCAGGCGCGACAGCAGCGAGGCGCCCGTGTCGATCACCGCGCGCAGCCGTTCCTCGAGGCGCGCCATCTCGGACAGGTCGCGCCGGAAGCGTTCGCTGTCGTCGCCCAGCGCCGCGAGGTCCTCGAACAGCGCCATGTTGGTCGCGACCTGCGCCTCGGCATGCGCGACGACGGCGCGCAGCTTCTCGCTCAGCGCCTCGGGGTCGGCATTGACACCCGGGACCGCGAGGCCGCGGATCGCCTCGCGCATGGCGTCGAACCATTCGTTCGACAGCATCGGCTCGCGCCGCGCCCCGACCATGGCCCGCCGCTCGACCCGGTGCACGCCCGCCACGAAGCCGTCGAGCTTGTCGCGCAGTTCGGTCTGGATGCGCACGATGTCGTCGTTGACGGTCACCACCCGGCGCAGAACCGCATCGAGTTCGCCCACGATGCGCTGCAGCCGCTCGAGGAACAGGTTCAGGTCGCGCGACAGCGCCCCGAACTCGTCGTTCGAGGCGATCTCGACGCGCCGGTCCAGCCGGCCGAAGGCGCGCGACAGGCCCCCGACCATGTCGCGAAGCTGCAGCAGCGGCGCCATGCGCGCCTTGAGGATCAGGAACAGCAGCACCGAATGCAGGACGATCTTGCCCAGCGACAGCAGCGCCGTGAGCTGGAGGCTTTTCCACCAGGCCGCGAGGTCGTTGGCGAGGTAATGGCGCACCGTCACCACGCCCAGCACATCGCCCACCTTGGCCTGGACATGGCAGGTCTGGCAGTAGCTTTCGGCCCGGATCTCGACGACGCCCTCGACGTAGCGACCCTCGGGCCATTCCGGGGGCTGCACGCCGCGGGGCGAGAAGCCGTGGCTTTCCTCGATCGAGGCGATGGTGACGGGCGTCGGCACGATCGACATGAGGAAGCCCGCGCTCTCCATGCCGGCCTCCATGATCGGGTAGAGCGCGCGCGCCGCGACCGGCCCGCCCTCGTTGACCATGATGCTGCGCACGTTGTCGGCGACCTCGCGCGCGGCGGCCTGGGTGTTCTCGCGGCCCGAGGTGTCGAACTCCCAGACCACGATGGCGGCCTTCAGGGCGAATTCCAGCACCGCCACCAGCAGCAGGATGACGAAGAAGTCGCGGATCATGGTGATGAGGAACGAGCGGTCGAAACCGCCCAGCCGCTCGCCCGTCGCGTCCGCCATCGCCATGCGCGCCCACCTGAGCCGTCTGGGGACCTAGCGCGGCGCAGGGAAAGTCGATGGCCCGCTACAGCAGGATCAGCGTCGCGAGCCCGAGGAAGGCGAAAAAGCCGACCACATCCGTCATGGTGGTGACGAAGGTGCCCGAGGACACCGCCGGGTCGGCCCCCGCCCGGTCCAGCGCCATCGGGATCAGGATGCCGGCCAGCGCCGCGGTCGCCATGTTAGCCAGCATCGCCAGCGCCAGCACCACGCCGAGCAGCGGCATGCCGAACCACGCCGCGCCCACCGCGCCGATGGCGACCCCGAAGACCGCGCCGTTCGACAGGCCCACCAGCGCCTCGCGCCGCACCACGCGCCAGGCGTTGACCCGCGTCAGCGACCGTGTCGCGAGCGCGCGCACCGCGACCGTCAGGCTCTGGGTGCCGGCGTTGCCGCCCATCGAGGCGACGATGGGCATCAGGACGGCCAGCGCCACCACGGCCTCGATGGTGTGTTCGAACAGCGCGATCACCGCGGCGGCGAGGTAGGCGGTCGCGACATTGGCCGCGAGCCAGGGGAAGCGCAGGCGAAGCGTCTCGCGCACGCTGTCCGAGATCGCCTCGTCGCCCACCCCGCCGAGGCGCAGCATGTCCTCCTCGGCCTCCTCGTCCAACGCGCCCATAGCGTCGTCGATGGTGATGACGCCGGCCAGACGCCCCTCGGCGTCGACCACCGGCGCGCTGACGAGGTGGTATTTGTTGAAGGCGCGGGCCACGTCCTCCTGCGGCTCGTCCGCCTCGATGCGGCGGAACTCGGCGTGCATGATCCCGCCCAGCGTCACGGGCCGCCGCGCCGAGAGGATCTTGGCGAGCGGCACGAGGCCCACGGGCTTCATCGCGGGGTCCACCACGATCACATCGTAGACCGGCTCGGGCAGGTCCGCGGCGGCGCGCAGGAAGTCGATCATCTGGCCCACGGTCCAGTGGGGCGGGGCCGTCACCACCTCGCGCCGCATCAGGCGGCCGGCCGAGTATTCCGGGAAGGTCAGCGACTGCGCCACCACGAAGCGGTCGGCGGCATCCAGCGCGTCGAGCACGGCGCGGCGCTTGTCGTCGGCCAGATCCTCGATCAGGTAGACGACATCGTCGCTGTCGAGTTCCTTGGCCGCCGCCGCCAGCACGGCGGGATCCATGACCGCCAGCACCTCGTCGCGCGCGCCTTCCTCAAGCTCGGTCAGCGCCTCGGGCGGCAGGTGCGGACCCAGCGCCACGATCAGCCGGCGGCGCTGTTCGCCCGACAGCTGCTCGATGAGGTCGGCGAGGTCGGCGGCGTGCAGGTCCTCGACCAGCCGGCGCAGCTCGGCCGTCTCGCCGGCCTCGAGCGCGTCGATCAGCGCCTGCGCCTCGGCATGGTCCATGCCGAAATCGTCGTCTGGGCTGCGGTCGCGCTCGGTCGCGGCGTCGGTCATGCGCGGATCCCGGGGTTCGTGGCTGGGTCGACCGGACAGGTCCCCTCCCGCATATCCGCGATGCGGCCACCCGGTCCAGCCCGGGCGGCCGCGCCGCCCGCATGAG
>DAIPIU010000123.1:0-2158 GCA_036770645.1 Rubrimonas sp.
CGGTGGACGGGGCTCGAACCCGCGACCCCCGGCGTGACAGGCCGGTACTCTAACCAACTGAGCTACCACCGCGCAGACCGCCTTCGCAAACGGTCGGGCGGGGATAGACGAGCCGGGCGCGCCCGTCAAGCCGGACCGCGCCGCCTTCGCAGGGCCATCGCAACCGGCCGATGACCGTTCGGGCGAACGCGTCCGACCGTCCGGGGCGTCCGCGCTGTCGGCCGACGGCGGGTTTCGGTCCGGCGGTCCGACGCATCCCGATTGCGCGGCGCCGGCGGATGGCGGCGCGTTTCGGGCGGCGTCCCTGCAGTTGGTGCCGGCAGGCGCCCGGGCAAGGCCTTCGCCGTTGGCCGGTCCGGTGCACTTGGGGCGGGCGAAGGCGGCGCGCTGGGCCCCGCATGGCGGGGATGCCCGGCCCGGCAATGCCGCAGCGCTTGCAGGGCGCCTCGCGCGCGCGCCCTGGACCTGGGCGGCGCCCGGTCGAGCGGGCCGTCGGTGCACGCGGGCGGTTCAGGCGCGATGCCGAGCGTTGCAGGTGAACCGGTTCGGACAAGGCCCGGCCCCGCATCGGCGGCACCGCCCTTCGGTTCACTCCGCCGCGAAGCGGATCGGCAGGCTGACCGGTCCGGTGTTGCCGCTGTCGGGCAGCCATTCGCCGGGGCCGTCGGGGCGCGGGTCGCGCAGGCGGGCGGGCAGCACGGTCATCGCCACGGTCATGTCGCTGCGGGCGATGGCGTGGCCGAGGCAATGGTGGACGCCGCCGCCGAAGCCGTAATGGCGCGCGCGCTCGGCCGCGATGTCGAAGCCGGGGGCGAACAGCCCCTCCTCGGTCGCGGCCACGCCCGACAGCAGGTGCAGCGTGGTGCCCTTGGCGATGCGCAGGCCCTGATAGTCGAAATCCTCGGTCGCCTCGCGCGTCACCCAGGTGATGGTCGGGCGCACGCGCATCACCTCCTCGACCGCGCGGCGCGCGAGGTCGGGGCGTTCGGCCAGCAGCCGCCACTGGTCGGGATGGTCGAGGAACAGCGCCATGCCCAGACCGATCTGGTTGCGCGTGGTGTCGATGCCGGCCATCACCAGCATCGCGATCATGTCCACCAGTTCGCGTTCCGACAGCCGGTCGCCGCCATCGGCAGCGGCCACCAGCGCCGACATGAAGTCCTCGCCGCGCCGCCCGCGCCGGTCGGCCACGATGCCTTCGGCGTAGGCGAACATCTCGGCCGTCGCGGCCTCGATGCGGGGCAGGTGCTCGCGGAACGACACCCCCAGCGCCAGCCCCATGTCGGCGGCCAGCCGCAGGATGCGCGGCGCCTCCGCCGCCGGCAGGCCCAGCATCAGGCACAGCACGCGCGCGGCGTAAGGGTCGGCGAAGGCGGCCATGAAATCGCAGCGCCCGGCGGGGGCGAAGCCGTCGACCAGCTCGTGCGCGATGGCCTCGAAATGCGGGCGCATCTCGTCCAGCAGCTTGGCGGCGAAGGCGGGGTTCACCAGCCGGCGCAGGCGGGCGTGGTCCGCCCCCTCCTGCACGAGGATGGTGCGCCCCCACCAGTCGGCGAACAGGCCGGTGACGCCGTTGTGCGCGGGCCAGGCATGGCTGCCCTGGCGCAGCTTGGGGTGCAGCAGCAGCTCGCCCATCTCGCGGTGGCGCAGCACCGCCAGGCCGTAGGGGGTGCGTGCGTACCAGCTTTCCGCGCGCGCCGCCGCAACGCCCGCGCCGCGCAGCGACAGGGCGGGGTCGGCGAGGTCGATGAAGGGCGCGTCCGTCATCGCGCGGCGCTCACGGCAGGGCGTGGAGGTAGGTCTTCATGTCCCAGTCGCTGACGTCGTGGTTGAAGCGCTCCCACTCGTCGGTCTTGTACTCGTGGTAGAGGCGGAACATGTCGCCGGGCATCGCCTCCTTGATGACCTCGTCCGCGGAGAGCGCCTTGAGCGCGTCGCCCAGCGTCATCGGCAGCTTCTGGACCTGCTTGCCGGCCTCCATGGCGGCGTAGATGTTGCGCTCCTCGGGCTTGCCGCAGGGGATCTTGTCGTCGAGGCCGTGCTCGATGGCGCGCATCAGGGTCGCGGCCATCAGGTAGGGGTTCACCATCGAATCGACCGAGCGGAACTCGAAGCGCCCCGGCGCGGAGATGCGCAGGCCGGTGGTGCGGTTCTGGAA